>JBATXP010000063.1:0-3913 GCA_049673465.1 Litorimonas sp. | reverse complement strand
TCGCGCAGCGACGCATCGCGCTCCTCGACCCCGCCCTGTAAGCTGTTGGCGCGGTCCGTCGCGGCCTGCAGCTCGCCGGACAGGGCCCGTTCGGAGCGTTTGGCGGTCTCGGCGGCCTCTTCCAGTGCGGCGCGTTCCATCGAAAGGCGCTCCATCTCCGCTTCCAGTTCCGCGCGACGCTGGCGCTGAAGCTCCGCTTCCGCGGACTGCGCGTCGAGCTGTCCTTGCAGCTCTAGAAGTTCCTTTGTCCGGGCCTCCTCCGCGTCGGCCAGGGCCGCTGCGGCAGCGTCCTGTGCGTCCAGCCGCTCCCGAGCTTCCGCGAGCTCGGCTTTCATCTCTTCCAGCTCGGCCAGAGGCATGTCGACCCGCCCGCCACCTTCCGGCAGGAAGGAGGCGGCGTCCGCCTTCGCCACGGCCTTCATCGGCTTGGTGGCCAGCTCCGTCCGCGCCCAGTCTCCGACGGCCTCGATCCCGGGCCGCAGGCCTGCCTCCCGTAGCAGGCTGGCATAGGGCGAAGCGGGTTCGTCCTCGACGTCCGTCGCCTTGCCGACTGTCTTGCGACCGCGTTCGACCAGGCGGTCGATCTGCGTCCGGACGGGGTCCGACAGGTTCGGGGCGAGTTCGGGCAGGGCGGCCACGACCGCTTCGGCCGTGTCGCTGCCACTGGCCTGGAGAAGATATTCATAGGTAAAGGCGGTCGCCCCATCCGGCCAGTCCTGAGCCGTCGCGGCTCCGATATGAGAGAGCGAGAGATAGCGACCCGCCGGTGCGTCGATGCCGTTGCGGCGCGCCAGGGACGCGGCGCTTGCGTCGGGGTCGCGAACGATCAGGACCTTGCGCAAGGGCACGCCGCGATGCTCGGCCAACCGCTCCCACAGCGGACCGAGAACACATAGGCGCGGATCCTTGACCAGCAGGGGCGCGTCACCGGAAAAATCGTCGTCCAGGACGGCGTCCAACTCGCGGAGGGCCTCTGCTGCCGCATCGCCGTCGAGCCAGCCCTCCGGCAGGTCGTAGCTCCTCGTCCAGTCCAGCCCGAACGACCCGATCAGCGTTTCGTGAACCGCGACGATCCGGCTGTTTTCCCAGAAGCCGCGCGGATTGTCGTAGGAGGGCGGCATCAGCGACCGGCCGATATCCGCGCCCAGCGTGGCGACGATCTGGGCCAGCACCGAGGTGCCGGACCTGTGGCTGCCGACGACGAGAATCAAGGGATGTGAAGACGCCTTCATTGGCAATAAACCTGCCCATGCGCCCCAGTTGAAAAGGGTCTAGACCGTGCTTCGCTAGGTCTTGTCAAGCGCGTATTGGTAGAGGTCGAAGTCGATCTCGTTGGCCGCTTCCAGTTCCTTGTAGACATCGCTGCCGATGCGCTCCTCGAAGGCCTTGAGGTTCTCCTCCAGCTTGGCGTGCGGCGCGGCCGTGACGTTGGCGCGAACGCTCTCGACCTGAAAGTCCGGGAAGTATGGCCGCACATGGTCGGCCACGCGCTGCATGGAGCCGTCGAAATCTTCTACGAACCCCACGGTGGGCAGGGCATCCACGGCGCGCTTGGCGCGCGGCAGGAAGAGTTGGAGCTGTTTGGCGGGCGTGAACTCGTGGAAATCCTTCAACCGCATGGCGTGGAAGTTCGACACCTGCCACGGATTCCAGGGCGTGTCGCAGGTCAGGCGCCAATCCATATAGTGTTTGAAGTCGCCTTCCTTGGCCTTGATCGCGCCGGGTGTCTGCGCGTCCTGCTTGCGCTCGAAGTCGTAGGCCGAGCGAATGCGGTCGATCGGGTGGCGCAGAAAGAAGATGGGCAGGATCTCGATGTCGTCCGCGTCGGGAACGCTGACCACGGCAGTGTGGGAACTGACGGCCTTGAGGTGCGGGTTCTCCCGGATGAAGTCGAGCAGGGGTTCCGGGTCGAGCTTGCGGTTGTTCGGCCCTTCGATCTCGGCCCAGGCCTCGTCGCCGAAGTTCTTGTGCAGCAGTCGGTCCACCGACGTCCCCGCATTCTTGAACAGGTGGTAGTGAACGATCACGGGTCGTTTGGTCATGGCGCGCCTCTCAAATTCGATGCGGCGCTGCCTATGGAGGGTCCTGCGCAAATGCAAGGCGGAATACCGCCTCCGGATTGGGCGGACGCGGGTCGCACCCCAAAGCCGACGCAAACGGCCTTGAAAGCGCCGCATACATCTTATAACCGCTGCGGGAATTTACAGCCGGACCCAGTTGCGGGTTCCGGCGACGGCGCAACCTCAAACCCTGAACAGACAGGAGGTCCCATGACCCTTGCATTTCCAATTCGCATGACGTTACTCGGCACGACCACCGCGCTGCTCGTCGCCTGTGCGGACGGCACCGACCGGCCCGAACCCAGCACCGGCGCAACCGTTCCGGTCACGACGGAGGTCACGGAGCCCGCACCCCAGCCCGTGGTCGAAACACCCCGCTTCGACGCGACCCCTTTTGGAGTGGGCATCCAGGCGTTCCCGCTCGAGCGCAGACCGGACATCGAACTGACGGATGATGGCCTGGCCTTGAACACGAACGGCAACAGGCCCGCCCTGATTTCATTGCGCGAAACCGTCTCCGCCGCGCCGGGGCAGCTCTTCGAAGCGCGCATGGTTTTCGACCTGATTGAGCCCGGAGAGGATACGGCACCCCGTATTTTCGTGTGGGCTTTGGACAGCGAAGGCGAGCGCCTCGACGGGGGGCTTACCAACATCTTCAAACGGAGCGACGGCATCGAGGTCGGCGAGAAGACGGTCACGGGTCTGTTCACGACGTTGGAAGACGGCCCGGACGGCGCGGTGCCGATCAAGAACGCCGCCGATGCGGCAAGCCTGCGCTTCATAGCCAGCCCGCTCCACGGCTCCACCGGAGCGCAAGCGGTGCTGAAGGAGTTCACGGTCACGCCCGTCAGCCCGTAAAGCTTCGGTCGGCCCTGAGAACCCGGGCTCAGCCATCGCCAAAGCCGCCCCAGCCGGGGCGGCTTTTTTCACGGGCGATGGGTCGAGACCGCGCAGTCGGCCGTCACATGGCCTTTCGCAAACCGAGCTGACGGCGGATCCGCTGCCGGAGACTGCCGGGTGTGATGTAGATCGAGGTCAGCGCCGGGACGGCGACGAAGCGCTCCCTCTGCGTATAGCGCCGCCACAGAGCCCAGTCCTCGTGCAGATCCTCTTCCGGATCGAACCCGCCCAGCGTCTCGAACAGCGTCCGGCGCACCATGACCGACTGGATCGGCAGGCCGTTGGCGGACCGGATTCGATCCGGGTTCATCACCTCGCCCAGCCCGACCGGACCCGCCAGGGTCCGGGTCTGCCGAACCCCGTCGCGCGTCCGGGCCATCGCTTCCCACGACAGGCTATAGGCTCCGCCCGCGCCGGGGTCGGAGGCCAACCCGGCCACTAGCCGTTCCACATGGTCGTGGAAGACCAGATCGTCCTGGTCCAGCCAGATCAGAAATTCGCCCGTCGCGGCGGCGGCCCCCGCATTGCCCGCTTCCGACCGTCCCACCTTGGCCAGGGGCAGGTAGCGCACGTCCCCGGCGCGCTCGCAAAGGCGCTGCGCCAGGGAACCCGGCTTGGCGTCGTCCTCCACCACGATGTGCTCGACCTCCGCATGGGTCTGCTGACGCACGCAGGCGAGGCAGTCCGACAGGAAAGGATAGTCTCCATGGGTGCGCGTCACGATCGTCACGCGCGGCGGCGCGTCCAGCGTTGTCGGCGCGACCATGGCGGTCGAGAGCCCGATGCGGCGGCGGTCGAAATGCACGCCGTTGAACGGATAGCGGGCGCCCTGCCCCGGTTCCGGGGCGAAGCGGGTCTTCAGCCGCTCATATTCCGCCACCGCCCAGCGCATGTCCTCGACTTCCCGCGCGTCCTGTCCGCGCACGAGCACGCGACGCGACAGTTTCCAGCCC
>JBATXP010000062.1:0-5591 GCA_049673465.1 Litorimonas sp. | reverse complement strand
CCTTGAGGATTTCCGAGCGCATCTCCCGGAAGGAAAAGGACTGTAGCGCCAGGGTGATGACGAGATGGGCGATCATGGCCATGACGCCCAGCCGCACGAGCGGCGAGCCGATCTGCCACGGCGACGCCCCGGCCGCCTTGGCGACGATGATCTCGCTATCGCCGTTCATGCGGTTGAGCGCGTAGAGCGCGGCCATGAACACGGCCAATGGCAGGATGATGCCGATCAGTTGCGGCAGGGCCAGAGTGGTGATCTTGAGGAAGGTCAGCGCGCTCTGCCGGTTCTCCACGATCAGGTCGAGCGTCTGCAGCGACTGCGTCAGCAACGCCAGCAGGGCCAGCGCGGCGAGCGTCAGCACGGTCGGCCAGAAGGCCTGCGACCAGAGATATCGCTGCATGAGCGGCATGGTTTGCGTGGCGACCCCTCGTCTGGCGCTTTAAAAACTGCGATCCCATCGCGCCGTCGTCTTCACGGCGCTTTTAATTCCGGTCGCTCCGCATTACCAGAGGCGACCGAGTTACAACCCGACCATAATCGACAAACGTATTGGATAACATGGCAGACACGAACTTTTCCTCCGCGGACCTGACGGAGACCGTCGACATTTCCTTCGTGAAGGACGCCTCCGCCACGACCGGCGCGGCGCTCGTCATCGCCGATCATGGCAAGGGCGAAGGCTATGACCGCCTCTATGCCGATGCGGGGCTCGACGCCGTGGCCAAGGCGACGGGCTTCAAGGGCAAGGACGGTCAGAAGTTCTCCACCTTCGTCACGCGCGGCGACGACGCGGTGCAGGTCTTCGTTCGCGCGCGCGGCAAGGACGAGGTGTTCGACTACGAAATGGCGGTGGCCGACACGGCCAAGGCGTTGCGCGGTTCGGGCGTCAGGGAGCTGACCATCCATCTGGGCGGCACCAGCGCCAGCGCGGACGATGCGGCCCGGGCCGCGCTCGGCGCGCGACTGGCGACCTACAGTTTCGAGCGCCATAAATCCAAGGCGACCCGTTCCAAGGTCAAGGCGCTGAAGACCGTCAAGGTCGCCACGGACGACCCGGCGGCGGCGCGCGACGCCTACGACAACTATTACGGTCCCGTCGGCGACGGCATGGTGTTCGCCCGCGACCTCGTCAACGAACCGCCCAACGTGCTCTACCCCGAAACCTACAAGAACCGCTTGGAAACGTTGTCGGAGCTTGGCCTGGAGGTCGAGGTTCTGGACGAAGCTCGGATGGAGGAACTCGGCATGGAGGCGCTGCTGGGCGTCGGCAAGGGCTCGGAGCGCGAGAGCTTTTTGGTCGTCATGACGCACATGCACGGACAGGACGGCGACGCGCCCGCCCTGATCGTCGGCAAGGGGCTCACCTTCGACTCGGGCGGCATCAGTCTGAAGCCCGGCGCGAACATGTGGGACATGAAGGGTGACATGGGCGGCTCGGCCGCCGTGGTCGGCACCATGATGGCGCTCGCCAAGCGCAAGGCCCGGGCCAATGTCGTCGGCGTGGTCGGACTGGTCGAGAACATGCCGGACGGGCGCGCGCAGAACCCCGGCGACGTCGTCACCTCCATGAGCGGCCAGACCATCGAGGTGCAGAATACGGACGCGGAAGGTCGCCTCGTGCTGTGCGACGCGCTCCACTATTCCATCGAGCGCTTCAAGCCCGCCGCCTGCGTCGATCTCGCCACGCTGACGGGCGCGATCATCATCGGGCTGGGCCACGAATATGCGGGCCTGTTCTCCAACGATGACGGGCTGGCCGAACAGCTCGATCTCGCGGGCGCGGCCTCCACGGACAAGGTGTGGCGGCTGCCGCTCGGCAAACCCTACGACAAGCTGCTCGACAGCCCGAATGCCGATATGAAGAACATTGGCGGGCGCGCGGCCGGGTCGATCACGGCGGCGCAGTTCCTGCAGCGCTTCGTGCCCAAGGACACGCCCTGGGCGCATCTGGACGTGGCGGGTACGGCCATGAAGCCGTCGGGCCGCACCGACCCGCGCGAAACCACCTTCGGCACCGGCTTCGGCGTGCGCCTGCTCAACCGCTGGATCGCGGCGAACTACGAAGCTTGATTTGGGCGAACAGCCGGAATACTGGTTCTACCATCTGGAGGCGAGCACGCTGAAAGGCGTGCTGCCGGACCTGCTCGGCAAGACGCTCGCCAAGGGCTGGCGAGCGCTCGTGCGCTTTCCGGAACAGACCGATCTGGCGGAATGGGACGATTTTCTCTGGACCTACCAGGACCAGAGCTTCCTGCCACATGGTCGGGAGGATCAGGGTCGCGCCGATGTGCAGCCCATTCTGCTGGCCGACAAGGCGGAGAGCGCCGACGGCTTCGACGCCGTCTTCCTGATCGACGGCGCGGAAATAGCGCACGCGTCAGCCGCCCAACGGGTCATGGTGATGATCGATGGTCGGTCCGAAGAAGCGGTACGGCGCGAGCGGGCGCGCTGGAAGGCGTTGAGCGAGGCGGGCGCGACGATGAGCTACTGGCAGCAGGGCGGTCGCGGCGGTTGGGAGAAGAAGGCGTGAAAACGTTTCGCATCACGAAATTTTCGATTGCCAATCGAAAATAGTGAAGCGCCGCGAGCGCTGCGAGCGGATCGCCGCGACGCGGCGAAGACTACCCCCGCCGCCGGTTCGTCCGTCGCCGCTTCCGGCGTTCCGCCAGCTTCTCGCGCAACTCCGGCATCCGGGCTGGCAACTCCGCCATGATGGCGTCGCGCTCGGGTTTGCTGCGCATGCCCCAATAGGCGATTTCGTCCGTGGTGCGGCCGCAGCCGAAGCAGAAGCCGCTCTCCCGGTCCATGGAACAGATAAGGACGCAGGGGCTTTCCACGGGTTCCAGCGCGGCGATCTCTTCGGGGGTCATGTCGTTGGCCATGCCAGGCTCCTAGCGCAGTTCCAGCGCCATATAAAGAAACTTTTATATCGACTTCCCGGCCCGCCTTGCCTACAGGCTCCATCATGTCTGACGAACCCGAACTGATCCTGGCCGATCTGAACGACGACGAACTCGTCGAGCAGATGAAGGACGACCTGTATGACGGCATGGGGCCGGAGATCGCAGAAAGCACGCAGATTCTGCTGGACCGGGGGTGGGACGCCAACCGCATCCTGACGGAAAGCCTGGTCGACGCGATGCGCATCGTCGGTCTCGACTTCGCCGACGGCGTCCTGTTTGTGCCCGAAGTCCTGTCCGCCGCCAACGCGATGAAGGAAGGCATGTCACTGCTCCGCCCGATCCTCGCCGCGTCCGACGCGCAGGTCTCCACGGGTCGCGTGGTGATCGGCACGGTCAAGGGAGACATTCACGATATCGGCAAGAACCTCGTCGGCATGATGCTGGAGGGGGCGGGTTTCGAAGTGTTCGATCTCGGCATCAACACGTCGCTGGACGAGTTCCTGGAAGCCATCGACAAACACGAGCCGCACATTCTGGGCATGAGCGCGCTGCTGACCACCACCATGCCCTATATGGGCGTGGTCATCGAGGACCTGGAAAAGCGCGACATGCTCAAGACCCTGCCCGTCATGGTGGGCGGCGCGCCGGTGAACCAGGAGTTCGCCGACGCGATCAACGCGCACAGCTACGGCCCCGATGCGGCGACCACCGCCGAGCTGGCCAAGACCATCGTCGGTATAAACCGGTGAAGACGCTCATCGTCGCATGCGGTGCGCTGGCGCGCGAGGTGAGGGCAGTGCTGCCTCAACTGACCTCCCTGTCGTCCCCCGGTTCATCCGGGGGATCCATGGCTGTACAGTCGAAGGAAGCCTTGGCGTTCGGGGCCTGCGGAGAAGTCGTCGCCATGGATCACCCGGACAAGCCGGGTGATGACAAGACTAGCCTGTCGTCCCCCGGTTTATCCGGGGGACCCATGGCCGTACCGTTAGGGAGAGGCGAGACGTTCAGAGTTGGCGGAGAGATGGCTGCCATGGATCACCCGTACGAGCCGGGCGATGACAAGTCTGACCTGTCGTTCCCCGCTTCATCCGGGGGACCCATGGCAGTGCCGTCGGCGAAACACGCGACGTTCGGGGTTGGCGGAGAGGTTGCCGCCATGGATCACCCGGACGAGCCGGGTGATGACAAGGCGGAGTGGGTGCTGCGCTGTGTTCCCGCCACGCTGCACAACGCGCCGGACAAGATCGTCCCTGCCATCGACGCCATTCTGGACGAGACGGCCGAGCAGTACGACCGCATCCTCCTCGCCTTCGGCGACTGCGGCACGGGCGGTAGGCTGGACCGGCTCTGCGAGAGGCGCGGCGTGGAGCGCCTGCCGGGCGCGCATTGCTACGCCTTTTTCGCAGGGCTGCCGGCGTTCGACGCGATGATGGAGGAGGAGCTGGGCACGTTCTTCCTGACCGACTTTCTCGCGCGCCAGTTCGACGCGATGGTGATGCGGCCCTTGGGCCTCGACCGCAAGCCGGAGCTGCGCGACCTCTATTTCGGGAATTATACCCGCCTCGTCTTCCTGTCCCAGACGGCCGACCCCGACCTGCTCGGCAGAGCGAAGACCGCTGCCGCGACGCTCGGGCTCGCTTTCGAGCACCGTCCGACCGGGCTGTCCCCTTTCGCGCGAGAGCTCTCGCGCCTCGCCGCATAAGGAACCCTCGCATGGCCCGCACCGTCCTCGCCTCGCCCACCCGCGAAGTCGTCATCGGCTTCGACCAGCCCTTCGTCATGATCGGCGAGCGGATCAATCCGACCAACCGCCCGACCTTCCAGAAGGAACTCAAGGCCGGCAATTATGCGCGCGTGAAGAAGGAAGCCATCCGCCAGGTCGAGGCGGGCGCGCAGGTGCTGGACGTCAATGTCGGCGTGCCGCTGACGGACGAGGCCAAGATCATGTCCGAAGTCATCACCCTGTTGCAGGGCGGCGTGACGGATGTCCCGCTCGTCATCGACAGCTCGGTCAAACCCGCGCTGGAGAGCGGCCTCGCCGCCTATCAAGGCCGCCCGCTCGTCAATAGCGTCACGGGCGAGGAGGAGAGCCTGGAGTTCGTCCTGCCGCTGATCAAGAAGCATGACTGCGCGGTCGTGGCCATCTCCAACGACGACACCGGCATCAGCGAGGATCCGGACGTGCGCTTCGAGGTCGCCAAGCGCATCGTGGAGCGCGCGGCGGATCACGGCATCAAGGCCGAGGACGTGGTGGTCGATCCCCTCGTCATGCCCATCGGGGCCGTCAACAGCGCGGGCGTGGACGTGTTCCGCCTCGTCCGCCGCCTGCGCGAGGAACTGGGCGTCAACACGACCTGCGGGGCCAGCAACGTCGCCTTCGGCCTGCCCAACCGCCACGCCGTTCACAACGCCTTCCTGCCCATGCTGCAGGCGGCGGGCATGACCAGTGCAATCCTCAACGTGTATGACGACGGGCTGGTGCCTGCGATCAAGGCGGGCGACATGCTGGCGGGCAACGACCCGGATTGCGCCAACTGGATCGCGATGAACCGGCCGAAGGCGGCGGCAGGTGAGGGCGGTCGGCGCGGCGGCGGGCGTCGGGGTGGAAGACGTGGCCGCCAGAGTTAGGCCAGACCTGTCTTTCCTCCCCCTTCAGGGGGAGGTGGCGCGCCGCAGGCGTGACGGAGGGGG
>JBATXP010000061.1:0-6255 GCA_049673465.1 Litorimonas sp. | reverse complement strand
GGACCGAGCTGAGCCAGCCGAGGCCGAAGCACAGGGTCAGCGCGCCGAAGACCTGCAGTTCCGGCACTTCCGACACGTTGCGGGCGAAGGGAAGGCGGACGGGACGGCCCAGGGCGATCCAGACGATCAGTCCGACGAGGCTCGCAGCCCCGACGAGCTGCGCGGCGAGCGTGGCGGGCGTGAGCGACGCCGACCCCGTGACGAGGAAGCCCAGCGCGATGATCATGCCGATCGCCGCGATGTCCTGCACGATCAGCACGCCGATCGTGTCCTGACCGAACGCCGTCTGGGTCTCTCCAAACCGGTCGAGAATGTTCAGCACTACGGCCGTGCTGGACAGGGACATGACGAAGCCGAGCAGCAGCGAGCGTTCCACCGGCCAGCCGAAGACCTGCCCGACTGCGAGGCTCGCGCCTACGCTGATGGCGATCTGCGCCAGCGTGCCCAGGACGGACACCTTCCAGCCGCGGATCAGGCGGGTCGGCTGGGTTTCCATGCCGACGAAGAAGAGCAGGAGGGTCACGCCCAACGCGCCGAGGCGCTCCACCGTCTGAACGTCGTCGATCAGCCCCAGCCCCGACTGACCGAGCAGCACGCCCGCCAGGATATAGGCGACGACGTGCGGCTGCCGCACGAGACTGACGAGCAGGCCCACCCCGAAGATCACCGCCAGGGCGAGCGCCGTGGGTCCGAGATAGGGATCGATGGTCACGCGGCGATCAGTCCGTCTCCGCACTCGCCGCGGCGGCGAATTGCAGGATGAGCGCGGTCACCGACTCCTCGACCTGGGTGGCTTCACCGGTCGCGCAGAACACGGTGACCCCGAAGGCGATCTTGCCGAGCGTCGTGGTCTCCACGCCGACATGCGGCTCGCGCGAGGGGATTTCCGTCTGGGTCCGCTGCCGGACCATCGACCAGTAGCGCTCCGCCTTGCGGTCCACATCCTCGCACAGGACGGGCAGGCGCTTGCGGACCTCGGCCAAGACGGGACCGGGATCGAGGCCCGGCTCCACGGTCACGGTGAAGCGGTGATGCAGGTAGCGCTTGCGATAGGACTCGTTCTGCACCGTCTGCGTCAGCAGGACGGAGTTTGGAATGGACAGGACCCGTCCCGTATAGTCGAACCGCCCGCCGCCCGTGCCGAGTTCCTGCAGGCGCGTGGACAGGATGCCTTCGAACAGCACCTCGCCGCGCATGCCGTTGATTTCCACCCAGTCGCCCACCGTGAAAGGCGAAGCCGTCGTGCGGTAGAGCCCGCCCACGAGGCAGAGCAGATATTCCTTGGTCGCGATGACCATCGCCACGGCGAACGCCGTCAGCGACAGGGCGAAGGTGGAAAGTTGCGGCGACCAGATGTAGATCAGGCCGAGCAGAACCAGGAGGATCGCGGAGTTCTGCACAATGGAGATCAGCCGCCGGCGGCTGCCGGACAGCGTCTCCGACCGGCCCTTGATCATGCGCACGAGCACGATCCGCGCCAGCAGCGCGATCACGACCAGCGTCAGCGTGTTGACCACGCTGGGATTGTCGAGCCAGTCCGGGATGGCCGTCACGATCGTCGGTCCTTGCGCCTCATCCCTGCTCCATGGAGCAGGGCGCGAGTCGGTTCAACACGCTTGGTGGGGCGCTACTCCGCCGCGAGCGGTCGGTCGGCTTCCAGCGCGGCCCGGTCTTCCTTGATCAGGTCGGCGGCCTTTTCGCCGATCATGATGGAGGGCGCGTTGGTATTGCCCGACACGACCTGCGGCATGATGGAGGCATCGGCCACGCGCAGGCCTTCCACCCCGCGCACGCGCAGGCGAGCGTCCACCACGGCCATCGGGTCCGCGTCCAGATCGCCCATCTTGCACGTCCCGACCGGGTGATAGACCGTGTCGGCGCGGGCGCGGATGTCCGCGACGATCTCCGCCTCGTCGTCGGACTCGGCGGCATAGAGCGGCTTGCCCTTGACCCGGTCGAAGGCAGGGGCGCGCATGATGCGCTGCAGCAGCTTCGCGCCGCGCAGCAGCGTGTCCATATCGCGCTCATCCTCCAGGAAGGCCGGATCGATCAGGGGCGCGTCTTCCGGATTCGCGCTGGCCAGCTCCACCGTGCCCCGGCTCTTGGGGCGAAGCACGCAGACGTGGCAGCTATAGCCGCCGCCCATATGCATCTTGCGGCCGTGATCGTCCACGATGGCCCGGACCAGGTGCAGCTGGACGTCGGGCGCGGGCTCCGACCGGTCCGTATAGAGGAAGCCGCCGGACTCCGCGAAGTTGGTCGTCATCATGCCGGTGCGGTGCTTGCGATATTCGAACATGCCCCGGATCGTGCGGATCGTCCCGCCCAGGCCGGTATTCATCAGGTCCTTGAGCTTGGACTTGTAGCCGATGATGTAGTCAATATGGTCGTGCAGGTTGCGGCCCACGCCGGGCACGTCGGCGGTCTGTTCGATGCCGTGCGGCTCCAGCTGTTCCTTGCCGCCCACGCCGGACAGCATCAGGATTTGCGGCGAGCCAAACGCGCCGCCGGAGACGATGACCTCCCGGTTGCACATCGCCTCATGGCTTTTCGCCTTGCGGCCGTTGCCGGTGCGGTAGCGCACGCCGACGGCGCGGCCCTCCTCGATCAGGACCTTCTCGACCAGCGCTTCCTTGAGGATCGTCAGGTTCGGACGATCCTCGTGCGGATCGAGATAGGCGCGCGCCGTGCTCCAGCGTTCGCCGTCCTTTTGCGTCACCTCGTAATAGCCGAGCCCTTCCTGCTCCGCGCCGTTGAAGTCCTCGTTGCGGGGCAGTTGCAGCTGGTCTCCCGCTTCCAGGAAAATCTCGTTGATCTCCGATGGGCTGCGTAGGGGCGCGACGTTAAGCGGACCGCCTTGTCCGTGAAACTCGTCCGCGCCGGCTTCGCGGTGTTCCGCCTTCTTGAAGTAGGGCAGCACGGAGTCATAGTCCCAGCCCTCGGCTCCCATCTCCGCCCAGTTGTCGTAGTCGTAGCGGTGTCCGCGAATGTAGATCATGGCGTTGGACCCGGAGGACCCGCCCAGCATCTTGCCACGCGGCTGGAAGCCTTGACGGCCATCCAGCGCCTTTTGCGGCACGGTCTCGAAACCCCAATTGCGCGCCTTCAGCACCAGCCCGGCAATGGTCGCCATGGGGATGCGCACGGTCCAGTGGCGATGCGTCTTGCCCGCCTCGATGAGGAGGACGGACATGTCGGCATCCTCCGACAGGCGCGAAGCCACGGTAGCCCCGGCGGAGCCGCCGCCGACGACGATGTAATCGTAGGACTGATTTGCGGAGGTCATGGTCTTGCGATACTCCTCGTTGGAACGTCCCCGACATTTATTGCCGAGGTCTGTCCGGTGGCTGGTTCACGAAAACCGCCTTGTGAGGCCAGTCTCAAAAAGGCCCCGGCAACACGTGCCGGGGACGGGAATCCGTCTAGGATACGCCCGCCTGCTTCTTGGCCATCTTGACCAGCTTTTCGGACTTCTCGTCATGCGGGGCGTTGATCGGGGCCATCATCTTGGATTTCAGCCCGGCGAAGAAGCCGTCCGTCTTCTGGTGGAACACGCTCTTCATGTGGGAGAAGGTCTCGAAACCCTTTTCGCCCTGGTACGCGCCCATGCCGGACGGGCCGACGCCGCCGAAGGGCAGTTCCTTCTGGCTGATGTGCCACATCGTGTCGTTGGTCGTCACGCCGCCCGCATGGGTTTCCAGCAGGACGCGGTCGCGCTTGGCCTCGTCCTTGGTGAAAAGGTAGAGAGCGAGCGGGCGGTCGTTCCGCTGCACGTAGTCGATCTGTTCGTCCAGCGTGTCGGACGCCACCACGGGCAGCAGAGGCCCGAAGATTTCTTCCTGCATGATGCGCATGTCGGGTTTGACGTCGGAGACGACCGTCAGCGGGATGCGCCGCTCCTTGGCGAGCTGTTGCTTGTCGTCGTGACCGGCCGACTTGATGGTCGCGCCCTTGGCTTCGGCATCGTCCAGCAGGTCCTGCAGGCGCGCATAATGGGCGTCCGCGATGATGGAGGTGTAGTCGTCGTTTCCGGCAAAGGTCGGATACATCTCCTCGGCGCGCGCGATCATGGCTTCGGAAAAGGCGTTGATCTTGGCCTTGGGCATGAGAACATAGTCCGGCGCGATGCAGGTCTGGCCGGCGTTCATCATCTTGCCCAGCGCGATGCGCGGCACGATGTCCTCGATCTCGGCATCGTCCTGCACCATGACGGGCGACTTGCCGCCAAGTTCCAGCGTGCAGGGCACGAGATGTTCGGCCGCCGCCTTGGCGACATGCCTGGCGACAGAGGTCGAGCCGGTGAAGAGCAGGTGGTCGAAGTCGAGGCCACTGAAAGCCTGCGCGACCTCCACGCCGCCGGTCGCGACATAGACCTCCTCGGGGGTGAAGGTGCTCTCCATCATCTCCTTGAACAGGGCGGAGAAGCGGGGCGTGTATTCGCTCATCTTGACCATGACGCTATTGCCTGCACCGATGGCCCCGATCATCGGCGACACGGCGAGGAAGAGCGGATAGTTCCACGGCACGATCACGCCGACCACGCCCAGCGGCTGCGGGATGATCTCGCCCCAACCCGGCTTCTGCGTCAGCTCGATCTTGACCTTGCGGCGGGCCATCCAGCTCTCGCCGTTCTTGAGGTAGTCCGCGATCTCCGTATAGCTCGACACGATGTCGGCGAAATCCGTCTCGATCAGGGAGCGGCTGCCGAAATCGTCGCTGATGGTCTGCTTGATCCGGTCCTCGTTGGCGCGGATCACGTCGCGGAGCTTTTCGAGCCGCGCCTTGCGCTCGTTCCAGGACGGGTAGGGGTTGCGCAGGAAGGCGGCCTTCTGGACTTTAAGCGCGGCTTGGAGATCAGCCTGGCTCGGCGCGTTTTCGCCGGCTTTGGCCTTTTCAGGATTGATGCGGACCATTGCGGCCTCCCCGACTGATTGTTGTTGATTGATCGATCAATAGCGCAAACGAAAAGGGGCCGCAAACCGCGAAGGCTGCGACCCCCCATACATCGCCCCGCTGATCGAGGCGCGAAATGGCCCTAGAACTGCGTGCGCAAGGTCACGCCGTACTGGCGCGGCGCGTCCGGGAAGGCGGAGCGGGAGTTGGTCTGGTTCAGCAGCGGCGTGCTGAAGGTGATGCCGCGCGTGATGTCGTCGGTCAGGTTCAAACCCCAGAACTCGATGGAGACCTGCTCGTTCGGCATCGTGAAGCCGATCCTGGCGTTGACCTTGGTACTGGTGTCCTGGATGTCGAACGGGATCGGCTCGACGATGCCGTTCGCGACCGTCAGCGGGTTGGTGGATGTCCGCCGCGACGACTGGGTCGCCAGGTTGACGTTGGCCAGCAAGCCCCAGCCCGTGTCGGACAGCTTCCCATCATAGGTCAGACCCAGAACGCTCGACAATTTCGGTGCGTTGGTGAGGGAGAACCCGCAAAGCAGCGTGGCCTCGGGTATGGCCCCGCCCCGGTCACAGTCCTCGCCATAGCTCGCATCCGCATAGGTGACGCCGGTATTGATGAAGAAGTTTTCGGACAGGCGACCGTTGAGTTCGACCTCCACGCCTTTGGACGACACATCGTCCGTGTTGAAGGTCACGAAGCGGGTGCCCGTAAATTCCAGGACCTGGAAGTCGTCCATCGTCTGCCAGAAGCCAGTCACGTTGAAGCGCAGCCGACCATCGGCGATGGTCGATTTCATGCCCACTTCCCACGCGTCGATCGTCTCCGACGCGAAGCGCGGGTCGGCTCCGCCGGCTCCGGCGGATGAGTCCAGGTTGAACCCGCCCGCCTTGTAGCCATGGGTGAAGCCCCCGAACAGCAGGAGGTCGGGATTGGGCTCCCACGCGAGCTTGGCCGTATAGATCAGCTCGTCGTCGGAGAAGTTCAGGTCGTACTCCTCCGGCAGGAATCCGAAGGCCGCGAACGCATCGGGCGCGAAGGCTCCGACCGCCGGGGCGGAGAAGGGGAAGCAATTGATGAAACCGCCGCCGCCGATCAGGGCCGGATTGGTCAGCAGGCCGACCGTCGGCGCACCCGCCGCCTGCGTCAGCGCACCAATGGCGGCTCCGGCGGCTGGATCGCCTGCGCCTGCCGCGGATGCGGTCGCAAGGAAGGTCGCCGCAGCGAGACAGCTATTGCCGCCCGTCGCAACCTGTTCGTAGGAGCCGTCTTTCGTATCGTCGACATAACGCAGACCGACCGTCAGATCGACCGTGTCCGTGACTTCGAAGATGTTGTGGGTGAAGATCGACCAGCTTT
>JBATXP010000060.1:0-2914 GCA_049673465.1 Litorimonas sp. | reverse complement strand
CGTCACGTCTTCGCGCAGGGAGATGAGCAGCTTGTCGAACAGGGTGAAGGCTTCGGACTTGTATTCGTTGAGCGGGTCGCGCTGGCCGTAGGCGCGCATCCCGATGACGGATTTCAGAGCGTCGAGCTGTTGCAAATGTTCGCGCCAGTTGCGGTCGATGACCTGTAGCAGGACCTGCTTTTCCACCCGGTGCATCTCGTCTTCGGTGATGCCGTTGGACAATTCGGAGGCGACGCGGTCGGCCGCCTCCTTGAAGCGGGACAGCATCTCCTCGTCGGCGATGCCCTCTTCCGCCGCCCATTGCTCGAAAGGAAATTCGATGTTCATCGCCTCGCGCGCGGCCGCCGTGAGGCCGTCTATATCCCATTGCTCGGCATAGGCGCGCTTGGGCACGTGCTTTTCGATCAGGTCCTCGCAGAGCTGATGACGGAAATCCTGGATGACGTCGGACACGTCGTCGTCGGTCATGAACTCCATGCGCTGCTCGAAAATGGTCTTGCGCTGATCGTTCATCACGTCGTCGAACTTCAGCAGGTTCTTGCGGATGTCGAAGTTGCGGGCCTCCACCTTGCCTTGCGCGCGTTCCACGGCCTTGGTCATGAAGCGGTTGGTCAGCTCCTCGCCTTCCTCCCAACCCATCTTGCCCATCATGGATTTCAGCCGGTCGCCGCCGAAGATGCGCATCAGGTCGTCGTCGGTGGACAGGTAGAATTTGGACGTGCCCGGATCGCCCTGGCGGCCGGTCCGGCCGCGCAGCTGGTTGTCGATGCGGCGACTCTCGTGGCGTTCCGTGCCCAGCACGTAGAGACCGCCCGCCGCCAGTGCCTGCTCCTTGAGGGCGGCGACTTCGCTCGCAATGTTCTCCTCGATGCGGGCGCGCTCGCGCTCGTCCGCCACGCCTTCGGTCTCCTGCTCGACGCGCATATCGGCGTTTCCGCCTAGTTGAATGTCGGTACCGCGCCCGGCCATGTTGGTGGCGATGGTCACTGCGCCGGGCACGCCGGCCTGGGCGACGATCTCGGCTTCCTGCTCGTGGTGGCGGGCGTTGAGCACGCGGTGCTCCACGCCTTTCTGCTCCAGGAAGCGCGACAGCTTCTCGGACTTCTCGATGGAGACCGTGCCGACCAGCATGGGCTGGCCGCGCTTCTTGGCGTCGGCGATCTCGTCGGCGATGGCGGCGAACTTCTCGTCCTCGGTCCGGTAGATGACGTCCTCGATGTCGACGCGCTGGATCGGACGGTTGGTCGGGATGACCAGTACGTCGAGCTTGTAGATTTCCGCGAACTCGCCCGCTTCGGTCTCCGCCGTTCCGGTCATGCCCGACAGCTTTTCGTAGAGGCGGAAATAGTTCTGCAGGGTGACGGACGCCATGGTCTGGTTCTCGGACTTGATGTCCACGCCTTCCTTGGCCTCGATCGCCTGGTGGAGGCCTTCGGAGAGGCGGCGGCCATCCATCATGCGACCCGTGAATTCGTCGATCAGCACGACCTCGCCGTTCTTGACGATATAGTCCTTGTCGGCCGTGTAGAGCTTGTGCGCCTTGAGCGCCTGGTTGGCGTGGTGGACGACGGTGACGTTCTCGATGTCGTAGAGGCTCTCGCCCTCCAGCATGCCGCGCTCGCGCAGCATGGTCTCCAGCAACTCCGTGCCTTCTTCGTTGAAGGTGGCGGAGCGGGCCTTTTCGTCCACCTCGTAGCCGTCTTCCGGGATCAGCGGGATGACCGTGTCCATCTGCCGGTAGAGTTCCGCACGGTCCTCCGTGGGACCGCTGATGATGAGCGGGGTGCGCGCCTCGTCGATCAGGATGGAGTCGATTTCGTCGATGATGGCGTAGACGTGGCCGCGCTGGGCCATGTCCTCGACGCGCAGCTTCATGTTGTCGCGAAGATAGTCGAAGCCGTATTCGTTGTTGGTGCCGTAGGTGATGTCGGCATCATAGGCCACCTTGCGCGACGGGCTGGCCGGGTCGTGATTGTTGATGCAGTCGACCGAGAGGCCGAGGAAGTTGTAGATCTTGCCCATCCATTCCGCGTCGCGGCGGGCCAGATAATCATTGACCGTCACCACATGCACGCCGCGCCCCGGCAGGGCGTTGAGGTAGGCGGCCAGGGTGGAGACCAGCGTCTTGCCCTCGCCCGTGCGCATTTCCGCGATCTCGCCGCGGTGCAGGGTGATGCCGCCGATCAGCTGCACATCGTAATGGCGCTGGCCGAGCGTGCGCTTGGCCGCTTCGCGCACGGTCGCGAAGGCCTCCTCCAGCAGCGAGTCGAGCGGCGCGCCATCCGCCAGCCGGGCCTTGAACTCGTCCGTCTTGGCGCGCAGCTGTTCGTCCGTGAGCGCTTCCATCTGCGGCTCCAGCGCGTTGATGCGCGCGACGATGGGGCGGAGCTTCTTGAGCTTGCGGTCGTTTTCCGAGCCGAAAAGCTTCTTGGCGATGCCGAGCATGGGGAATCCTTGACGTGGGACCTTGGATGGCGGTCCGGGGACGCTGCGTGCGTGGGAGGGAAGGGGTCGCTCCGGCGACCGCTCTCTAACCCGTCTTTTCTGGGGCGTGACTTAGGAACGGCCCTCCCTTAAGTCAACGCGCGCGGGCAGGATGCCGGTCGAAACAGGCGAAGAAAGAGGGCCGTCGGATGGGATTGGGAAGAGGATGGATCGGAGCGGGAGTGACGGGTCTCGCGCTCGTCGCGCTTGCCGCCTGCGGCTCGGCGGACCCCTCGATCGGTCTCGCCGGGGACGGGTCCGAGAACGCGGTCGATCACACGGACGATCCCGTGGTCGCGACCGTGGAAGGCACGCAGCTCTACCTTTCGGAGGTGCGGCGCGCGGCCGCCGCCCGCGGCGTGATCGCGGAAGACGCCGAGCTGCCCCCGACCGATCCCGCCTTCGCGGAAACGGTGGACGAGTTGATCGA
>JBATXP010000059.1:0-1940 GCA_049673465.1 Litorimonas sp. | reverse complement strand
GGTCTTCCGTCACTTCGGCAATGGCGACGCGGTGGCCCGCTTTCAACAGCCGAGCGATGTAGGCTTCCGACGCGTGAACCGGGATGCCCGCCATTGGGATGGGCTTCCCGTCATGCTTGCCGCGCTTTGTAAGGGCGATGTCGAGCGTCGCCGTCATCGCTTTCGCATCCTCGAAGAACACTTCGTAGAAGTCGCCCAGGCGGTAGAGCAGCAGGGTGTCGGCTCCGGCGTCCGCCTTGATGCGCAGATATTGGCGCATCATCGGGGTCGACGTGACAGGCTCCGCTGCCCTGATTATTGTCGCGGCGCGGGTCATGCCGCAGCCTCGGCGTCGGTGTAACCGCATCCCGCGCATAGGCGCGCCAGCGCTGCGTGGGCCGTCTCGAGCGCTTCCGGCAGAAGTTCGTTGGCGACTTCCGACAAATAGGCGTTGTCGCTGTCAGGATAGTTCGCCTCGATACTCCAAAGACTGGCGGCGTGGTCGTCCAGAACGACGCTTTCGCGACTTACCGTCAGGACAATGCCACAATAGAACCATTCGTCCGCTTCCCACGCGTCCATGACCGCTTTGGCATTCGCCTTCGCGGTCTCTAGGTCGGCGTCGGTCTTGCCAGCGCCAATATATCCGGCGTCTTGCGGGTCCAGTGTCGGCCAGAATCCATCTTGGCGCTTGTCCGGGGCGTCGGGGGTGTCGTCGCGTACGATGCGCGCCGTCACCGTAAACCCATTCGCCTCGGTTGTGATGACGTCGCCTTCGCAAACGTAGGTGTCGAAGCTCTCGCGGAAGGTCATGTCGTTGCCCTCGGAGAGGGCAAGAGCTTCACAAGGACGGGTTCCAAACCCGACTTGTGGCTACTTCCGAACAGGGACAAGCCCATGAACGGATTGCGGGTGAGGTTTTCAGCGCAGACCGTGCGCTCATACCCATCCGGGTGCAGGACGATGTCGCCAACCCGGACTTCCGAGATATGCTTTGCTTTGTATCCGTCCGGGCAGTTGGCTTCTTTCCAGACTAGGGACTCTTTGCAATCACTCTTACGGAGGGTCATCCTAGCGCCCTCCGAAAACGTGAACTTTGGCATGGCCCGTCTCGACGGTGAACACGTCGCCGTTAATTTCCATGTCCCGGCCCATCGCCGCATAGTCGATGTAGTGCCGAAGGCTCTCCGGGACGGCTGGGCCGCACTCGGCGGTCAATTCCTCGGCATACTCCGCGAGGCTCTCATATTCGCCGCGATAGTCCTCAAACGCCTTGCGGGCGTCGTCCAAATCTTGCCCGAAATGCTCTAGCACCTTCGCGCCCAACGCGCCGCGTTCCTCGATGAAGGCCGCGATCTCCGCCACGCTCTCGAAGCTCTGATATTCCTCGATGCGCGCGCCCTCGAACCCGGCATGGTCGTGAATGGCCCATTCTTCCGCCCCCGGCTCCGGGCTGGCCGCAAGCATGGCGGTGGTGTCCGCGCGCATCTGCTTGGGATCTTCTGCCCAAATCCAGCGACCGTGCAGGGTGCCGGAATTGTAGCTGGCCAGACACGCCACATAGATGGCCGGGCGCTCGCCGCCAGGGTGGGCGGGTTCGCGCTCGGACTCTCCCATCAATGGCCCGCCCGTGGCTGGCGCGCCCGCGCCAGAGGGGAGAGGCATAGGGGGCGCGCCAGCGCCGCCGCCACTAGGCGGCAACTCCGGGGTCTCGGAAAGCAGGTCGGTGTGGGATCGTGGGGCCATGTCGCATCCTTCTCTGTCCCGCCCCGCGCAGTTTCCCCCGGCAGGCGGGGGTGGGCGGCGAAGAGGCAGGTCAGGCGCGGGGCATCAGGGCGGGGCGCAAGGGCACAGGTAGGCAGGCACGGACATACGAAACAACGTTCAGTCCCGACGCCCTTGCGCGCCGACCGCCCCGTGCCATCCCTGCCGGTCGCCCACCCCCGTCTGCCGAGGGAAAC
>JBATXP010000058.1:0-1792 GCA_049673465.1 Litorimonas sp. | reverse complement strand
GGCTGGAGGCGTTGAAGGGTCGAGTGGCGGCCTCGCCGGTCCCGGTCTTCGCGCTGGGCGGTATCACGGACGCCAACGCCGCGCGCCTGCGCGGCACCGGAATCGCGGGGATCGCCTCCATTGGCGGCCTCGCCCAGATCCTGAGGACACAGACCATGACCCGAGCCCCCGCCCCTGCCGACTCCCCTGGGGTCGATCCCATCGACGCCGATCCGGCTTCCGCCGTGACGATCCACAAGGAGGAAGGCGGGGAGACGATGCGCTTCACCGCCGAGGTGCGCGGGTCGTCCGCGCAAGGCGAACTCACCCTGCGCCGCGTCGCGGACGGGGTGTGGAACGCCAATCACACCGGCGTGCCCAGCGAGATCGGCGGCCGCGGCGTCGGTAAGGCCCTCGTCGCCGCCCTGGTCGAAGACGCTCGCCAGCAAGGCTACCGCGTCGTGCCGGGCTGCCCATTCGTGGCGAAACTGTTCGAGCGGAGGGCGGAGTGGGGGGAAGTGGCGCATAGAGGCTAGCCCCGCAGGTTTGCGTCCCGCGTGCGGGTCTAAGATTGCCGAAGGCAATCGTCGCAAACCTCGCCGCTGGCGTCCGTCCCAAAGGACGGAAAGGGGAACTCACGGCGCGAGCCCATGCAGATGAGAAGGTCTGCCTCGCGGCAGGCATTTTGTTTTCGTCTCCCCCTCCGACCTCGCTGCGCTCGGCCACCTCCCCCTGTCCGGGGGAGGAACTAGAGAGCGTAGTTCTTTTGTTCAAGTTCCTCCCCCGGACAGGGGGAGGTGGCCAGTCGTGCGAAGCACGCTGGACGGAGGGGGAGACAAATAGAAAAAGCCGCGCCCCGCGCGCCCTTCCCCCTAAAACGTCACCCCTGCCTCCACGAACACAGCCGCCGCGTCCTCGCCGCCCACTTGCGCCGTGCCGCCCACGTCGCGCAGGCTTGTCCGGTCCACATATTGCACGCCCGCCCCGAGCCGCACGCGCTCCGACCAGTCCCAGCTGACCCCGCCCGTGAACTGGTCCGAGGTCAGGCCGACGAGGTCGTCTTCGGCATGGCCGTAGCCTAGGGTGAAGCCGAGCTGCGAGGGCTGCCAGGTCAGGCCGATGTCGTAGGCCTGGTAGTCGCCGTCCGCGAGGCCCTGGTTGGAGCCCAGCCAGGAGCCGCCCACCGTCCAGTCGGACAGGCTGACCTCTATTCCGGCGCCGTAGCTTTCCAGATCGTCGAACCCGGCCAGGCCGGACCGTTCCGAACCGCGCGCGTAAGTGAGCGTGCCTTCCACGGACAGGCCGGAATCGAAGGTGCGGTCCAGCGCGAGACCCGCTTCGATCACTTCTTCCACGTCGGGCGCGAGCACGCCCGACACGTCGTCCAGATCGACGCAATAGTCCACGCCGCAGCTCTCGGCGTCGAGCGCGTAGGACAGGCCGAACTGCACGCCCACACCGACCCGGTCGCCGAGCAGGCGCGGGCTGGTATAGGTGATCTTTTCCGAAAAACCCGACGCGTCATTGACCGTCTTGACCGCGTCGAGCCCCGTATAGTCGACCGGCGAGTTGGACGCCCCGACATTGAGCAGTGTCGGCGCGCCCAGGCTGAACAGGAAGGCGGAGCCGTCGTCGCGACCGACCGTCACGTCGCCATAGGCCGAACGCAGGAAGAGGTGGGCGGATTCGAGCGCGATCCGCGTGTCGTCCGCCACGTCGGGGCCGGCCGTGTAGAACTGGCTGGTGTGGCCGCGCACCGCGGTCGGCACGCCCGCCACGTCGATCGACGCGCAACCCGTCAGCGTCGGCGGGC
>JBATXP010000057.1:0-2749 GCA_049673465.1 Litorimonas sp. | reverse complement strand
TTCTCCCACAACGACCAGCAGTCGACCTGGATGTCGCTTGGCACGGAAGGAACGCAGACAGGCTGGGGCGGGATGTTCGCCGACTGCACCCGGTCGTCCGCGTCGAGCCCGCGCTTCGCCGCCATTTCCGCGTCCAGCATGGATGTCTTCCTGTCGGGCGAGCGCACACGCCCGTTCCGCATGCCCAAGAAGACGGGCGAACTGGACCTAAAACCCCTGACCGCGAAGTGGCGGACCTCAGGCGGGCATGGCGACGCGGCGCGCGCGAAGATGGAAGCCTACTTCCTGTCCCGCGCCAGCGGCGGCGGTAATCCCTTCGCGGCCGACGTGCAGAACGCACGCGCGGACGGCATTCAGAGCCAGAGCGACTTCGTGGCGGCCTTCGAAGGCCGGTCGCTCCTCTTCACGCCGTTCCCCGACACAAAGATCGGCGCGCAGATGCAGTCCATCGCCAATGCGATCCACCTCCAGTCCGCCTTCGGCAATGCGCGTCAGATCTTCTATGCCACGCTCGGCGGCTTCGATACGCATGACACCCAGGCGGCGCGTATGCCCACCCTGTTAGGCGAATTGTCGGAAGCCGTCGGCGCGTTCAAGGCAGCCATGGACGAGGCCTCGCGCTGGAACGACGTCGCCGTCTTCACCATGAGCGATTTCGGGCGGACTCTGACCGACAATGGCGACGGCACGGACCATGGCTGGGGCGGGCACCATTTCGTGCTGGGCGGCGGCGTGCGGGGCAACCGCCTGTTTGGCGACCTGCCGGAACTCGACCCCGCCAGCGAGCGGTTCACCGCCGACCGCCCGCGCCTGATCCCGGACGTATCCGTGGAGCAATATGCCGCCACGCTGGGACGCTGGTTCGGGCTCGAAGATGGCGACCTGGACGAGGTGCTGCCCAACCTGACCCGCTTCGAAAGCCGGGATCTGGGCATCTTCGACGCGCTTGCCGTCTAGAGATTCAGCTCTGTCTAGAGGTCCAGCGCCATGAAACGCGAGTCCATCGGGTTGTCGTAGTAGCGCTCGACGTCGCGAAACCCTAGCCGTTCATAGATGGCGTTCGCCTGGTCCAGGCCCCGATCCGTATCGAGCAGCAGGCGCGCATAGCCGTGCGACCGCGCGCCCTCCAGGCAGGCCTGGCACAACGCTTCGCCGATCCCGTGCCCGCGTGCGACCGGGTCGACCCAGAGCCGCTTGAGCTCCGCCGTGTCGCCCTCGAACGGTTTCAGCCCGACCGCGCCGACCGCCTGTCCGTCCCGTTCGGCCAGCCAGAGCGCGTCGTAGGTGTGCGGGAAGTCCGCGAACTCCCGCTCCGTGCCCTGAAAGGACAGCGACTGGCCGAGATAGGCTTCGATGAAGTGCAGATAGTCCTGAAAGAGCCGTTTGACGGCGGCGATGTCGTCGGGGGTGACGGCGCGGCGGACGGTCGCGATAGGTGCGGCGGGCATAGGGGCTTGTCGGCCCGTCAGGCCCCGGCGGCGTTGGCGAGGCGCTGGATCAGGGCGGCGCTGACCTCGCCGGTTTCGGTCAAGCCGTTGGACCGCTCGAACTCCGTGATCGCCGTGCGCGTGCGCTCGCCCATCAGCCCGTCGGCTGGACCCACGGAGTAGCCGAGCGAGGTCAGCAAGGTCTGGACCTGGCGGACCTGCGGGTTGGTGGCGGGGGCGTCGGCCTTGATCCAGGGAACATCGGTGAAGATGCCGTTGGCAGCCTCGTCGATCGGCCGAGGCTGGAAGGCGGCGATGCGCGTTTCGACTTCGGCAAGTTGGGCCGGGGTCAGGCCGGCACGCAGCGTGTCGCGGCGGCTGACCGCGAACTGGTCCCCTTGCGTCGCGGCGATGGAATACCAGAACAGGGCTTCGGTCTGATCGGCCGCGCCGCCGACTTCCGTGGACTCGGACAGGACGCCGAGATTGAACTGCGAATCCACGACGCCGCGTCGCGCGGCCTGTTCGAACCAGGACCGCGCGGTCTGCATGTCCAGTTCCACGCCGCCGCGGCCTTCCGTGTAGTACAAGGCGAGATCGTGCATGGCGATGCGGTTGCCGCCGCGCGCGGCACGCTCGATGAACTGGCGCGCCAGCGTGTCGTCCTGCGCCACGCCTTCGCCCGCCTCGTGCAGCTTGGCGAGGCGGTAGAGGGCGGCGGGCTGGTTGGCTTCGGCGGATTGGCGGATCAGGGCGGCCCCGGTCTCCGTGTCGCCCGCGTCGAGCCGGGCCAAGCCCATCTGGAACTGGGCGACCGGATTCCCGGCCGCGACGGCCGCTTCCAACGTGCCCAGCTCGGCGGGGTCGATGACCACGGGTTCGCGTTCGGCATAGGCTCCGATCGGCTCCGCAGTCGCGTCCTCGGGCGGAACGAAGGCAACGGTTTCGGTTTCCAGTGCGGCGGGTTCGAATGTGACCGAACCGCCTTGAGGAATGGACGGATCGGGGTTCTCCGGCGATGCCAGAATGACCCTGGCCGCGAGCACGAGGGCGAGGGCGGTCGCGCCGACCAGGAGGGCAAGGCGCACATTGCGACCGGTCAGGGGCGAGCCCGAACCCGACAGCTTCCGCGTCAGGGGCGTGCGGCGCTTGCGTTTGGGCTGACCGCTATCCGCGATACGAACCGCCAAGGGCGAACCGTCTTCGGCATAGGCGGGATTGGCGTAGACCGCGTCCGGCAAGGGAGCGGGTTCGAAATCGTCCAGGCCGGGAGCGGGCGGCGGAGGCGGCGCCAGACCGGAAGGCGGCTGGAAGGGCGGCAG
>JBATXP010000056.1:0-2217 GCA_049673465.1 Litorimonas sp. | reverse complement strand
CGTCAGGTCGGCGAACAGGCCGTGGCGGTCCCGGCACATGACCCACAACTCGGTCGCGTCATAGCGCGGAGCCACGCGGGTGCGCACGCCAAAGACGGGCGCAGGGGGTTCACCGTCTGTCTCCGTCATGGCTGGGTCCGTCCTATCCGGGGCGACGTCCGCGATCTTGTCGATGAAGCGCGCGTGACGGGCCAGGTCCGCCATGTCGAAGGACAGCCAGTAGCCATCGTCCAGGCGCGACAGGACCGGCTCCACCCGCTTCGCCATATCGGCGGGCAGCCGGTCGAGCAGCTGCTCCTCCAGCGTGGCCGCGCGGGCGGGCCGGTCGAGCTCCGCATGGCCGTCGAGATAGTCCAGCGCGGCACCATAGAGCGTGCGCAGGAGCATCGCCTTCCAGTCGTTCCACACGCCCGGCCCGACCGATCGGATGTCCACCACTGTCAGCACGTAAAGCAGCTTCAGCCGCGACGGATTGCCGACGAGGCGAGCGAACTCCGCCACGGTTTCAGGGTCCGAGATGTCGCGCCGCTGCGCCGTCTCGCTCATGGCGAGGTGGGAGCGGACGAGCCACGCCACCGTGTCCTCCACTTCCTTGGGCTGGCCCATGCGGCGGCAGGCGCGGCGCGACAGCAGCGCGCCCTCGATGCACTGGTCGCCGTGCCCCTTGCCCGTATCGTGCAACAGGCAGGCGAGCATCAGGATGCGCCGTTCCTCCTTGGACAGGTCGGCGGCGACCTGGCTGGGCAGCGGCATGTCATCGGCATGACGCCCCTTGATCAGGTCGTCGGCCGCGTCGACCAGGCGCAGCGTGTGTTCGTCCACCGTGTAGGCATGGTGCATGTTGAACTGGGTGCGCGCCACGATGCCGCCGAACTCCGGCAGGTAGCGACCCAGTACGCCCGCCTCGTTCATCAGGCGCAGCGTCGCGGCCGGGGCCTTGGCGGTGTCGAGCATCCGCAGGAACAGCTCGGCATGGGCGGGGTCGCGCCTGAAGTCCGCGTCGATCAGGTTGCGGCGGAAGTCGATGGCGCTCATCGCGTCCGGGTGGATGTCGACATTGCGCCGCCCGGCCGTTTCGAACAGCTGCAGAATGACGCTGGGATCGGACTTGATCTGGAGCGGGTCGCGGAAGTTGAGCCGCCCGGTGGTCAGTTTCAGGTTCGGGTTCTTCAGGTCGCGGCGCGAGCCCGGCATGAGAGCAAACAGGTTCGGAATCTTGATCGCGCGACTTTCCTCCAGCTTGGCGCAGGCGATCCGGGTTAGCGCCCCGACCTGCTTGGCGTTGGTGAAATATTCCCGCATGAAGCGCTCCACCGCGACCTCCACCGGCCCCGAGGCGTGGCCCATCAGACGGCACAGCTCCACCTGGCGATCGAAGGACAGGCTTTCGGTCGCCCGGCCGCTCATCCAGTGCAGATTGTGGCGCGCGCGCCACAGGAAATCGGCGGCGCGTTGGAAGCGTTGCGCGGCGGCGGCATCGAACAGGCCCATGCCGACATAGTCGTCCGACGCCTGCGGATCGACCAGCTGGCCATCCGAATCGAGGAAGCGCGCGATCCAGTAGAGCACGTGCAGATCGCGCAAGCCGCCCTTGCCTTCCTTGATGTTGGGTTCGATCACGTAGCGGGAATTGCCCTCCCGCGCATGGCGTTCGTCGCGCTCCGACAGCTTGCCCGCAATATAGGCCCGGCCCGAACCCTTGGTCACGTCGCGGCGGAAACGCGTGTAGAGCGCGTCCGCCAGCGCTTCGTCGCCCGCCAGGAAGCGCAGGTCGAGCAGCGCCGTCAGAATGGTCTGGTCCTCCTTGGCCAGGCGGATCGACTGGTCCACCGTGCGCACGGCATGGCCCACCTTCAGCCCGAGGTCCCACAACATGTAGAGGACATATTCCGTCAGCCGCTCCACATGCGGGGCGGTCTTCTTGTCGTTGGACAGGAACAGGAGGTCGAGGTCCGAAAACGGGGCCATCTCCGCCCGTCCGTAGCCGCCCACGGCGCACAGCGCGACGCGCTCGCTTTCCGTCGGATTGTCGGCCTGCACCTCATGGTCCAGCGCGTGGTCCCAGATCGCCGTGACGACCGCGTCGTGAATGGCGGCGATCATCCGGGCGGTCTCCAGCCCGTCGAGCCGCCCGCGCCGGAACATCTCTCGCGCATGGTCCATCGCCCCGTCCAGCCGGTCCCTCAGAACGGCCAGCACGGCGGCCCGGTCCATCCC
>JBATXP010000055.1:0-3077 GCA_049673465.1 Litorimonas sp. | reverse complement strand
CCAGCTGCGCGGCGAAGCGCATTCCGACCGCCGATGCGTTGCGCGACCCCACGATGGCCACGCAGGGACGGGCGGTGAGCGACAGGTCGCCCCAGACGCTCAGCAGGGGCGGGACAGGCTCCACGGCACGCAAAAGGTCCGGATAGTCCGGCTCCACGGCGCAGAGAAGGCGAACGCCCATCCGCTCGCTCGCCTCCATCTCGGCTTCCACCTGATCGGACGTAGGCGGGGCGATGCCCTTCTTGCGGATCAGGCCGGGCAGGGCGGACAGCGCCGCGCCCGCATCTCCGTAGCGCTCCAGCAGTGCCCAGAAAGCGACCGGGCCGACGGTGCGCGTGCGGTAGAGCCGCAGCCAGTCGCGCCGCTCGGCGAAGCTCAGCGGCCGGGTTCGCAAGCGCTCAGCCCTTCTGTCCGATCCGGGACTCCGTGCCTGATTTCAGACGCCGGATATTGTCCCGATGCCGCCACAGGATCAGCGCCGTCATGAAGCCGATCATGGCGGTGACAGGCCAGGGAAAGAAGAGAGCTGAGACGGCGGTCGTGAAGGCGGCCGCGCAGAGCGCGGCGGCGGAAGAATATTTGGTGGTGAAGGCGACCAGAAGCCAAGTCCCTGCCGCGACCAGTCCGAGCTGCCAGACCAGGCCGAGCAGCGCTCCGAAGAAGGTCGCCACCCCCTTGCCGCCCTTGAAGCGCAGCCAGATCGGATAGCAATGGCCCAGAAGGGCCGCCGCGGCGGCGACATAGTGGAACGGTGCGTCGAAGAGCGACAGGGCGAGCCACCCCGCCCCCGCCGCCTTGCCCGCATCCAGCAGCAGGGTCAGCGCCGCGATCCCCTTATTGCCCGTCCGCAGCACATTGGTCGCCCCGATATTGCCCGACCCGATCTCCCGAATGTCCGGCCCGCCCGTTAGCCGCGTCAGGAGCAGGCCGAACGGGATGGAGCCGAGGACATAGCCGAGGAGAATGGAAAGGGCGTAGGCCATGCTCGCGACCTGCCGGAGCGGGCGCGGGGTGTCAAAAGGGAACGGGGAGGAAGGGGTGGTTTTGTGTGGAGGGAGAGGAGGAGGGGCCAGTCTGGGGCCTGAGCTTTCCAGCCAAGACGATGCGTCGCAAGCCGCGCTGATTGACGGTGGGCGCGGACGATGGCGTACAGCTTCGGTGGTCGTAGCGCGCACCCCTTCTCCCCGCGGCGCGGGGGTTTGCCACAAAGCGCGCTAGCGGCGCGCGACTGGCATGGCGTGCCCGAAGGGCGGATGGGGGGCTGGCCTCAGACGGGCTGTAATTTTGGTGTGGGTCCAAGCAGTTTCCAGAACGCCAACGTGTGGCCGTTCATCCACCTCGAGTGTACCCACTCCAGCCGGACGCCTCTTCACACAGCTTCCCCCCATCGACCTTTGCCGCTGCGCGACAAAGCCCACTTCCCCCCGCGCCGCTGGGAGAAGGGAAGTGCTGGCTTCCCCGCTGCCCAGACACTTTTCCTGCAATGTGAAGATTGGATCGCTAGCGCAGCAAACGGCGGAACGCTGCCACGAGCCGCAAAGCAGGCGTAGAGTGGAAGCGCTTCGGCGCGCTCGCCTTCGGCGCAATCCTCAAGCCGCTTCGCGGCAAACCCTACCGGGTTTCGGATTGGCCCTGGAGGTACCACCCGGAATCGAACCGGGGTTCACGGATTTGCAATCCGGTGCGTCACCACTCCGCCATGGTACCGTCTCAGGAACAGCCATCCTACAGCGGAGCGGGGGGCGGGCGCAACAGCGGATGTTCGCAAGTGCATACGGCGGAATGTCCAATCCCGCGCAGCCCTGCCATGCGCGCAACGACGTTGCGGGACCCGGCGCGGGGCGGTAGGGGGTGGGCGCACCCAGATTCCAGCCTCTCCTTTGTCGGACCCGCCTCCATGTCACAATTCGATTTCGACGCCGCGCGCGAAACGATGGTCGAAAGCCAGATCCGCACGGCCGACGTCACCGATCTCGACCTGCTGGCCGCGCTTCGCCGCACCCCGCGCGAAGTGTTCGTGCCGGCATCTCGCATGGCGCTGGCCTACGGCGACGCGGTCGTGGACTATGGTGATGGGCGCAGCCTTTTGCGTCCGCGCGACTTCGCCAAGCTCGCCGCCGCCGCCGACATCAAGGACCACGAGGTCGTGCTCGACGTGGCGTGCGCGCGCGGATACTCCACCGCCGTCCTGTCGCAGATCGCCGAAACCGTGGTGGGCCTGGAGACGGATGACGAGATCGTGGACCGCGCGACCGCGCTGCTGACCGATCTCGGCGTGCTCAACGCCGCCGTGGTCAAGGGCGACTTGAAGCGCGGCGCGCCGGAGCACGGGCCTTTCGACGTCATCATGGTGGGCGGCGCGGTGGCGTCCGTGCCGCAGAGCTGGTTCGGCCAGCTCGCCAATGGCGGACGCCTCGCCGTGATCGTGCGCGACGGCCCGATCGGGCGCGCGACCCTGTTCACCAAATCGGGCGACGCGGTCGGCGACCGGATCGAATTCGACGCTCACGCACCCTATCTGCCGGGCTTCGAGCCCGTCTCCAGCTTCGTCTTCTAGGCGGCGCCCGGCCATGCGCCCCTTCCGATCCGCCGCCTCCGCTTTCGCCATCGGCGCGATGCTGCTCGCAGCCCCGGCATATGCGCAGACGTCACCGGACACCGCGCCACCGCCGATGCAGGACATGGGCGATTCCCTCCAATCCGTTCTGGTCAGCGTCTACCGCAACAATCCCCGCCTACAGGCGGAGCGTGCGCGCCTGCGCCAGGTGGACGAAAGCTACATCCAGGCCCGCGCCCAGGGCCGCCCGACCCTGTCCGCGAGCGGTCAGGCCTCTCTCGAAGCGCTGAAGACGCCGCGCACGGAGCCGACCTTCTTCGATCCGGACGGGGGCGGAGGTTGGGAAACGGGCACGCCGCGCTCCGCCCAGATCGTGGCGATCCAGCCGCTCTATCAGGGCGGGCGGGTGCGCGCGCTCAAACAGCAGGCGCGGGCCGATATCCTCGCCGCGCGGGCCGGTCTGGAAGACGCGGAGAACAGTATCTTCCTGTCCGCCGCCAACGCCTATGTCGACGTGCTT
>JBATXP010000054.1:0-2133 GCA_049673465.1 Litorimonas sp. | reverse complement strand
GAATGCGCGCCGGGCGTGGCCGTGGCTCCGCCCGGTGCGGCCTGGCGGGCCGAAGCGGGCAGGGCGACCAGGGCCGAGGCCGTCAGTCCGAGGGCGATGCGTGTCAGCGTGAAAGTCATGCGGTGGCGGTCCCTGTCTGGGCTTTGGCGGCCCGTCTGCGTGGCGCGGTCATAGCCGCTGGCAGGCGCGGCGGCAATCGCACGGCCCGGCGGATGACATATGCGCTGATGCGCCGGTCGGCGGCTTAAATATCAGCAAGACTAAACGCCTGGGAGGTCGAGCGCTCAGCCGTCCTCGATCCGGGCGAGGTGACTGATCCCCAGTAGCAGCACGATCAGCGGAACCGACCAGGCTGCGAGATGGATCGGCAGGATGGCGACCTCGCCGAAGGCTCCCACCATGGAGTCCGCGAAGAACACGGCGAATCCCAGCATGGAGCCCGTGACGAGCAACCGCAGCGTCCCGCCCTCGCGCGTCAGGCTCATCGACACGCCCGCCGCAATGAAGGTCATGGCGATCAGCATGACGGGCAGGGAGAGCAGGCGGTTGAAGCGCAGCTTGAGCCCGCGCGCGGAGAAGCCGGCCGCCTCGTTCTCGCGGATGGTCCCCGGCATGCTCCAGAAGCCCGCCCCGGACGAGCCGTCCGCCTGCTCGGCCAGCATCCGCGTGTCGATCGTCGTCGGCAGGGAGATGGCCTCGTGGCGCTGCGTGACCTCGCCGGGCGCGTTCTCCGTCACGCCGTTCAGCTGCCAATAGCCCTGCACCACCAGCTGCGCGCGTTCCGCATCGTACCGTCGCGCGAACTCCGTGCGTTCCTGATCGTCCAGATCCAGCACCAGGAAGGTCGCGCCCAGCAGGGTTCGCGTCGCCAGATCGACCGAATCGGCGCGGATCACCACTTGCTGGTCGGGCTTGCCTTCGCGCAGCCAGACATCGCTTTCGAACAGGCGCGGGCCTTCGCCGAGCCATTCGGCGGAGCGGTCCTCGAACCGGTCGTAGAGGTTGGAGGCGAGCGGGTTGAACAAGGTCGCCCAGATCAGGCCCAGCCCGCCCGCGAGCCACAGGGCCGGGCGCACGATCGACCAGGCCGACTGGCCCGATGCGCGCATCACGATCAGCTCGGAACGGCGGTTCATGCCGTTGATCGCGCCCATCATGCCGAACAGCACCACGAAGGGAATGGTCTGCTCGATCAGGCTGGGAGTCTTCAGCCCGGTCAGCACGAGCATCTGCCAGGGTGATACATCCACATCCGCGCCGAGGTCGCGGTTGGCCTCCACGAAATCGACCAGCATGATGATGCTGGTGACGACCAGAAAGGCGACCAGAACGCTGCGCGCGGCGCGCCAGAAGATATAGGAGAACAGGCGGCGCGGCATCAGGCGAGCGCCTCCGTCCGGGCCTCGCGCAGGCCGCGGTCATAGGCTTCGGCGCGCCGTTTGGACTGGCGGGACATACGCCTCCGGCTGATCAGGTAGAGCCCGCAGGCCAGGATGGTCACGCCCGGAATGGCATATTGCAGCGCGTTGAGCGCGACGCTCGACTCGGCTGCCGACGTGGCCGCGAAGCCCAGCAGCCGGAGCACGAAGCCCGAGACGGCGCAGACCAGGATCCGCCGCCCATAGCCCAGGCGGAGATGTTCGCCCCGCACCATGAAGCAGAGCGCCAGCATCACCAGCGCCACATTGTAGAGCGGTCCGGCGAGACGGGAATGACCCTCTGCCGCGAACTCTTCCCTCTGGGTGCCGTAGACGAAGGCGCGCGGATCGGGCCGGAGCAGTTCGTGCAGATAGAGATCGGACGGCTTGTAGCGCAGGCGCGTGTCGAAGGAGAAGGCGTCGGACAGGTCCAGCCGGTAGTTCTCGAACAGGATCACGTCGAGCGCGCCGTCCGGCAGCGGCTGCTGCACCGCCCCGTCATAGAGCATCAGCGCCGCGCCGGCGGGCGTGCGCTGGACCGCGCCGGTCTTGGCCGTGTGGGTCGTCTGATCGTCGGCATCGCGCGTGTCGTGGATGATGATGTCGCGCAGTTCGCCGCCCACGCTGATTTCGCGCGCATAGATGGTCAGGCCGCGCGCGGGCGTGACGAACTCGCCCGCCTGAACCAGCTGGGAGGCGAGGTCCGTGCGCACCT
>JBATXP010000053.1:0-9778 GCA_049673465.1 Litorimonas sp. | reverse complement strand
CATCAGGCCGAGGCGCGTGTCGAGTTCGCCCAGCGTCGAGGCGGCATAGTAGCCGTCCAGCTTGGCCGACAGCTCCGCGTCGCTCATGCCTTCGCGCAGGCCCAGCGCCCGGTCGAGCGCGGGCACGCGCTCCGCGGCGGGCTGGTCCATATAGCCTTCGAGGAAGACCATCCACTCCGCCTTGTCCACGGTCGGATCGTAGCGACGGTCCATGGCCGTCATGCCCTGTTTCATGCGGTCCATGTCGCGCTCCTGGTAGCCGCTCTCGCGTTCCGCGTCGGGCTTCAGGCGCTCGTGCGACAGGCGATAGAGGCGCTGCGCGGTGCCGAGCAGCTGCGGGCGGGTGGCGTTGTTGTACCAGTAGTTGGTCCGGGCGGCCTGTGCGGACTCCGCGGACAGGGCGTCCAGCGCGGTGATGGCCTCGGCATATCCGGCGTCCGGTGCCTCGGAGGCGATCCACGCGTTGAGCGCGGCTTCGCGCTGGGCACGGCGATCCACGAGGCCGACGCGGCGCGCGCCCTCGATCTGACCACCCAGGTTCTTATTGAAGTTGTTGAGGCCGGCGAGGCGCGATTCGTACTTGATGCGCGCGTCGCTTCCTTCCTCCGACGCGCCGTTGATCGCGCCGATCCAATCGTCCAGCAGCCCCTGCCAAGTCGGGTACTGCCAGTCGAACGTGTTCTTCACTTCGGCCAGCCGCGTGTAGCGCGACGTGCTGCCCGGATAGCCCGCGACCATGACGAAATCGCCATCGTCCAGCCCTTCGCCGGACACCTTCAGGTGATGTTCCGGCTCGAACGGAACATTGTCCTCGCTATAGTCGGCGGACCTTCCATCCGGCGAGACATAGGCGCGGTAGAAGGCGAAGTCGCCCGTGTGGCGTGGCCACATCCAGTTGTCGATGTCGCCGCCATATTTCCCGATCGGCCCGGCGGGCGCGTAGGTCAGGCGGACATCCTTGATTTCCAGCTGCTTGATCAGCTTGTATTGCAGCCCGCCATAGAAGGACGCCACGCGGCAGCGATGGCCCTCGTCTTCCTCGCACTCGGACACGATCCGCTTGCGAGCGGAGTCGATGGCGGCGAAGCGCGCTTCGCCCGTGAGCGCGTCCGACAGACCGCCCGTGACGCGGTCGGTCACGTCGTCAAGCTCCACGGTCACGTAGATGCGCGAACCCGGCGCGGCCGGAAGCTCGGCGTCGAAGTCGGACGCGAGGAAACCCTCTTCCAGATAGTTCTGCTCTTCCGTCGAGTTGTACTGGATGGAGCCGTAGGCGCAGTGATGGTTGGTCACGACGAGGCCCTGCGGCGACACGAAGGACGCCGTGCAGCCGCCCAGCGACACGACCGCGCCCATCGGGAAGCCCGTCAGGTCGGAGAGCTGGTCGGGATCCATCTTCAGACCCTTGGCGCGCAGGTCCTTGGCGATTTCCGGCAGCTGGTCGGGGGTGAACATGCCTTCGACCGCCTGGGTCGAGGCAGGTAGGAAGGCGACGGCGAGTAGGGTGGATGCCAGAAGGCTGGCGCGGCGATTGGGGCGAGGCATAGTGTCTCCGGTCCGGGTTACAATATATCGATTGTCCCGCAAATCCGCCTGCGTCTCAAGGGAAAAGATTACCGTTATTCGATAAGTCGGGCCGTAGCGGCGGGATAATCCATCGCCAGGACGCCGTTCCGCGTCCGGCGGATGCGCTGGCTGTCTCGTTGCGGGATGGAGTCGAGTCCGGCGGAGTCGCAGAGTTCCGCCACCCAGCGGTCGAGCGCGTCCGGGTCGGGCCAGCCCGCCCAATAGTACCAGCCGTCCCGAGACAGGCGGACCGGGTGTCGGTCTTGCGTGCGTTCGGTCACCGTCCAGTCCGTATTCAGCCGCTCATGCCAGATATGCACCGCGCCGCCCTCGGCCAGCGGCAGCGGGCTGTCCTCGCGCAACGTATCGACGGCCGTGACCCGGATGCCTTCCAGCCCCGGCGGCAGCCCGTCCGGAATATGGAAGTCGGGCGTGCGCGATCCGGTACGCGGGCCGAGAACGGCCTGGCCTTCGAACGCCTGAAGCGCGGCGATCAATTCATCCGTCCAGGCGAACAGGCCCGGCACCAGCACCAGCTTGCGCGCGCCGAAGTCCGCCGCGTCCGACGGCAGGATGTCCACGGACAGGCCCGCCCGCCGCAGACCGCAATAGACGTCGTAGACCAGGCGGAAATAGTCGAACCGCGCGTCCTGCGGCTGCACCTCCCACGCCCATTGCGAGGCGTAGTCGAAAACCAGCGCGACCTCCGCTTCGGCCGTTTCCACCGCGCCCAGCTCCTCCGCCAGCGCCGCGACCTCGCGCCCGCCTTCGGACAGCTCGCCATCGGGCCGCAGTAATCCCGCATGGTTCTGTTCCTGGGCGAACGGAGCCTGCCGCCAGCGAAAGAAGCAGACGACCTCCGCCCCGTGCGCGACGGCCTCCAGCGCCCAGAGGCGGACCATGCCGGGGGCGGGGACCGGATTGTGCGGCGCCCAGTTCACCGGTCCCGGTTGCTGTTCCATTACCCACCAGCGACCCTTCCCCACGCTGCGGTAGAGATCGTGATGGAAGGCCTGGAAGTCGGGATCGCCGCACCGCATGTGGTCGCGCTTGAACGCCTCGGCACGGTCCGAACGGTCTTCGAGAAAGCCGAGCGGGTAGCTGTCCCACGTCGCGATATCGAGCGACTTGCCCACCGCGAAATGGTCGAAATCCGTGATGCGGCCCATATAGTTGTGCAGCAGATCCGCGTCGGTCAGCGGGCGGATTGCGTCCACCTGCGCCCGGTTGAAGGTCGCCACCTGATCGGAGGCGAAGCGGCGGAAGTCCATGGCGTGGGACGGATTGGGCTCCGTCACTGTGAGGGTCGGCAGGCCGATCTGATCGAACGCGCCATACTCCATCGACCAGAAGACATTGCCCCAGCGCCGGTTCAACGCCTCGACGGTTCCGTACTTGTCGCGCAGCCAGCCGTGGAAGGCGGCGCGCGCGACCGGACTGTAGGAGACCGTCGTGTCGTGGCAGCCATATTCGTTGTCGATCTGCCAGGCATGGACGTGCGGGTTACGGCCGTAGCGCTGCCCGAGCGCGCCCGCGATGCGCACGCAGTCCTCGCGGTAGCCAATGTGGGAGAAGTCGTAGTGACGACGCGAACCGAAGCCGCGCGGCCGCCCTTGCGCGTCCCAGGCCAGCATGTCGGCGTGGCGGTCCAGCATCCAGCGCGGCGGGGTCGCGGTCGGAGTGGACATGACGACTTTCAGCCCCGCTTCCCCCAGCGTCCGGATCGCGCGGTCCAGCCAGTCCCAGTCGAACACGCCCGGTTCCGGCTCGATCCGGCTCCAGGCGAACTCGCCGATGCGGACCCAGGAGAGCCCCATCTCGACCATGCGGCGGGCATCGTCCGCCCACATCGCTTCCGGCCAGTGTTCCGGATAGTAGCAAACGCCCAGTTCCGCCCTACGCATCGATCGGGGTCATGGCTTCGGGATCGCGGGAGAAGACGGTGCGTGCGTCCCAGACGGGGCGGCGGCCGAACAGCGTGCTGAGGACGAGCGCGAGCGTCACGCCGGACACCAGGGTGATCGCCATGACATGGATGTAGTGCAGATCGATATTCGCCTGCCCGAACGGGTTGGTCGCCCAGCCATAGAAGATCACGCCGGAGATCACGGCCAGGATCATGGCATTGGCGCTGACGTTGCGGAACAGCAGCCCGACGATGAAGGCCGACAGGATCGGCATGGACAGCAGGCCGTAGAGGCGCTGCACCAGGTCGATGATGCTCTGTTCGGGATTGTTGAACACCGGGATCAGCGCAAAACCAAGCAGGACCATCACCACCGACACCCAGAGCGACAAGCGGCGCACGTCCGGACGGTCGTTCACATAGGTTTCGTGAATGTCCATCACCCAGAGCGCGGCCGAGGCATTGAGAATGGAGTTGAACGTCGTCAGCACGGCCGCCGCGATGGCGGCGGCGAACGCGCCCGACAAGAAGGCGGGCAGCACGTCGCCCACCAGCTGGCCATAGGCCGTGTCGCCCACGTCGCCATAGAGCTTGTAGGCCACGATGCCCGGCACGACGATGATGGGCGGCACGATCAGCAGGCGGATCGCGGCGGCGGCGAAGATGCCCTTCTGCGCCTCGCGCACGCTGGGCGAGGCCATGGCGCGCTGCGTAATGGTCTGGTTGGTGGACCAGTAGAACATCTGGATGAACAGCATGCCGGTGAAGAGGGTGGCGAAAGGGATGTCGCTGTCCGGGGAGCCGATCAGGGTCAGACGCTCGCGCGGGATGCCCGACAGGTCCCAGCCAATCGCATTCAACGCAATCACCGTCACGAGGATGGCGAGACCCAGCAGCAGCACGCCCGAAAACGTGTCCGACACGGCCACGGCGCGCAGCCCGCCGAAAATGGCATAGGCCGCGCCGACGACGGCGAACAGGCTGGCGACCAGGTAGAGGCTGACGTCCAGATCGAACAGGTTGATCATGAAGAGCGACCCGCCATAGAGGATGGCGGGCAGGAAGATGCCGACATTGCCGAGGAGGAACAATAGCGAGATCAGCGCCCGGATATGCTTGTCGCCGTAGCGCCGCTCCAGCAGTTCGGTCGTCGTCGTGCAATTATACTTATAGTAGACCGGAATGAAGACCAGGGCGAGCATGAGCAGCCCGACCACGGCGGCCAGTTCCCACCAGGCCAGCAACGCCATCTGCGCGCCGTTCATGCCGACGAGCTGGTCGGTCGACAGATTGGTCAGCGTGATCGACCCGGCCACGAAATACCATTTCAGGCTCCCGCCCGCGAGGAAGTAGTCGGTTTCGGCATCTTCGCCGCGCCCTCGGCCAAGACTGTCCCGACAGAACCACCAGGTGACGGCGGCGATCAGCGCCGTGAGGCCGAGAAACACGGCCACCTGAATTGCATCGAGTTCCACGTCGTCTCCCCCGCCCCGCCGCTTCGTTAGCCGATCCGGCGCAGCTCGAACAGCTCCGCGTGGACATCGCCCGTGGCAGGGGCGAGCGGCAGGCCGACATGCAGCAACACGTCGCCGCCAAAGGTGCGACCGTCCTCCAGCGCATAGTCGGCCGTCGCATCGAGGCCGCGCAGGCGGATGCGCCGCTGCGGCAGGTTGGGTGCGTTCAGCACCTGAAAAGCGACGACCCGGACCGTTTCGCCGTCCCGGCTGACCGTCTGCCAGACGGTCTCGTTGGCGGTATGGCGCAGGCGGTGGAAGGTCGCGCCGAGCCGGTTCCGCGCCGATGCCTTGGACCGCGCCACGAAATCGCGCAGTCGGTCGAGGTGCTCGGCAATGTCGGTGGGATTCAGGGACAGGCCGTGCGCGGCGCAAGGCAGCCCTGCAAGATGGCGTGCCTCCAGCGAGCTGACGCGCCCGTTCTGGTGATTGGGCGATGGGCCGATATAGGCGGCCATGACGTCGGGCGGGAAAAGGTGCGAGGCCCCGTTCACGATGGACAGCCGCCCGACCGGGTCCACCATGTCGCTGATCCAGCCTTGCGGCATGTATCGCAACATGCCGAGATCGAAGCGGTTGCCGCCCGAGGCGCAAGCCTCGAACAGGACGCCTGGATAGGCTGCCGTGATGCGGTCGAGCAGACCGTAGAGCCCCAGCATGTAGCGGTGCGCCCGCGCGCCGGAGCCGACCTCCGTCATGTTCCGGTTCATGTCCCACTTGACGTAGCCGATCCGGCCCGGGGACAGGACCGCGTCGAGCCGGGCGAAGAGGTGGTCCGCCACGTCGGGGCGGGACAGGTCGAGGGTCAGTTGGTTGCGCCCCAGCGACGGCGCGCGGCCCGGCACGCCGATCACCCAGTCGGGATGGGCGCGGAACAGCTCGCTGTCCGGGCTCACCATCTCCGGCTCCAGCCACAGCCCGAACGTCAGGCCCTTGGCGCGGACCCGACCGGCCAGCGCGTCGAGCCCGGACGGAAACCGGGCCGGGTCGGCCGTCCAGTCGCCTAGGGCTCGGCAGTCGTCTGTCCGGCCCCGGAACCAGCCATCGTCCAGGACCAGCATCTCCACGCCGAGGTCGGCGGTCAGCTCCGCCATATCCAGAACGGTCTCTTCCGACACGTCGAAATAGGCGGCCTCCCACGTGTTCAGATAGGTCGGGCGCGGCGCGTTCCGGAACCGCTCCGGCACGACATGGTCGCGGATGAAGGCGTGCCACCGATGGCTCAACCCGCCAAGGCCCGAGTCCGACGTGGCGAGCAGGGCTTCGGGCGTCTCGAAGACCTCGCCGGGACCCAGCGGCCAGTCGAAGTCGAACGGGTTGATCCCGGCCTGCAACCGCACCCGCCCGAACTCGCCCCGCTCCGCGCTGAACCGGTGATTGCCCGAATAGAGCAGGGTGACGGCATGGCAGCGCCCAGCGGTTTCCGTCGCGTCCGGCTCCATCAGCGCCAGATAGGGGACGTGCGCGTTGCCGCTGGTGCCGCGCGCGCTGTCGACCACGAAGCGACCGGTCGGGAGCGGCAGGGTTTCCGCCTCGAACTCCCGCGCCCAGCTTCCGTGCAGGTGCTGGACGCGGTAGTCGGCGGGCGGAAGGTCCAGCGAGGCCGAGTGCGCGCACTGCAGGACGAGATTTTCGGACCCGACATTCCTCACGACCATCCGCCGCGCCAGAACGCCCCCTTGCGGCCACACCGTGTAGTGAAGATCGACCTCCGCGCCCTGCACGGCGTCGCGCAGGGTCACAATCAGGCTTTGCGCTCCGTTCCCGCGCGAAACGGGCAAGCGGTCCGGCGCGGGCTTGCCGGAGACGACATTGTGGGACACGTAGCGCAGGTCCGACACGGACCCGTCCGGTCCGACGAGGTGCAGGGCAGGCGCGGAATAGTCGCCCCGCCCGGCGGTCGGGTACTCCTGCGGCAGTTCGTTGAGCGTCAGCTCCGGCCCGTCTTCCAGCATGACCGTGCAATGGCGCAGCACGCGTGCCATTGGGTCGGGTAAACGCTCCAGCGGCGGGCCGAAGTGGAGATGCTCCAGCAATCCCTCGTCGGTCACGCGAAGGCCGTAGGTGAACTCGTCATTGCCCAACGCGAAGGTCGGGCCGTCGGTGACTCGGATCAGCTCCATCCGCCGGTCTTAGACATGATAAGGCTTACGCGTCACCCATGGCGATGCGCAGGCACTCGGACGGCTTTTCGTACAGGCCCAGATGGCCCGCCTCGCGTAGTACCGTCACCTCGAACCCGCCCACATGATCCGCGAAGGTCCGGACGGCAGCGGGCGAGAAACTGGTTTCCTCCTCGCCGACGATCAGGTGGGCGGGACAGGCGAGGTCTTCGGTCAGGTGATGCCAGTCGCGACTGAAGATGCCCAATTCCCTGATGAAGCCTTCATAGCCTTGGGCGTGTGTCTCCTCATAGGCCTGGCGGAAGGAGACGACCGTGGCGGAGTCCTGGGTGAAGGCGATGTCCACCTTGCTGCCCTTCAGGAACTCGCGAATGAACTCCACATCGTAGCCCGCATCGACCCGGCTGAGAAAGCCGTGCGCGATCAGGTGGCCGAGGCGGGGGGCGTTGCGCGAGATGAAGAAGCGCATCTTCTGCACTCGCCCGATGTGACGCAGGTGCGGGCCGCGCACGCTGGGGAGCCCGCCGCAGGCGGTTGTGATGCGAGTAACGCGCCCTGGCAGGTGCTTGGCACAGCCATAGGCATACATGGCGCTGGTCATCTGACCGAGCACGGGCAGCGCCTCGATGCCCAGATGGTCCAGCAGGGCTTCGATCTCGTCGGCGGTCGCCTGCCACGGATCGGCGTCCGTGCGCGGGCGGTAGGATTTGGCGAAGCCGGGGCGCCACGGCATGATCAGGCGCACATTCTCGCGCATTAGGGCGCGTTGCAGCGCGGGCGGCACGGCCCGTCCCGCCAGCATGTTGGGCAGGAACAGAAGTGGGCGCCCCCGGCTCGGCCCGGCTTCGGCATAGTCGATGCAATGTCCGGCCCCGAGACCCAGCAGTTCGGGGCGCGGCAGGTAGGCGCGCTGGTCGACCATCACCCCGCCCTCGATGGAGGAGCCGAGCGTGAACCTGCAGAAGCCGCTATAAAGGCAGGCAAGTTCCGTCTGGGACCGCACGTCGAGCTTCTTCATCAGGGTCTTGGTTTGATTGCGAACGGTGGAGGTCTTCACCCCGCGCTGCTCGGCAAGGTCCGACAGGGCCGTCCCCGTTACCACGGCGCGCGTGATGGCGAGCTCCGCCGTGGTCAGACCCATGCGGGTCTTGAACATCTCGCCCATTTCCGGATGCCAGCTGATGTGGAGCGCCGTGAGCAGACCCCGCGGCCGCTGGTCGAGACCGGGCGCACGCGACAGGGCGAGCTTGGCCGTTTCCTCCCCGTCCTCGCTGCTCATGCTCGCCACCATCAGCAGCGTGTTCTCCTGGGCGGTATCGATGGTGCGAAGCTGCGCGCACAGCGCCTTGTACTGGTCGCGGTCGAACCGGTCCTCGGGCAGGCGCTGACCGGACTCGATGCCGAGCAGGCTCCGCGCGGACGGGTTGGCATGTTCTATCACGCCGTCCGGGCCGACGCTGATCGCGGGCTGGGCGGAGCCGTCCAGCGTGCGGATCGCGCCCGCCGCGCTGAGCTTGCGGCGACCCTGCGCCTTGAGCAGGTTGAACGCACTGTCGAAATGGCCTTCCAGTTCGACCAGCGCCGCGATGCCCTGGGAGGGACGGTCCAGTTCGACCTCCCGGCCACGCCCGGCCAGACGCCCCTCCAACGCCTTCATCAGCTCCTCCAGCCGCTCCGGCCCGATGACCAGCGAGTAGGCCAGCTGGATCAGCGCCTCGTTGCTCGGCGCGTCCGGCGGCGAAGAGAAATTCTCGGAAATGGCGGCGGCAGGCACGGCGGGATCGGTCTCCGGCACTGTGGGACGCTTGGGTGAGGTCCACGACGACAAGACCGGACGATGTGTCCGGCCGGGAGCGCCTTAAGCGACCCTATGAAGAAAATCGGTGCGTTTGACCACACTCGCCCGGAAGATCGCGCAGGCCGTCATTCCAGATCGAGCGCGAAGCGGACCACGTCGTGGATGTAGCTTTGCTCCACCACGCCGGACACGACGTAGCTGCGCGGTCCCTTGGCGTAGATCGCCACGTCCTCGCCTGCATGGGTCTCGCTATTGGTCGCGACCAGCGCCTGTTGCCTATAGTCCGGGTCCAGCACTTCTTCTTCGGTCAGGTGAGGGCGTTCGCCCAAGACCGCGCCCGGACCATTGGCATAGCCGAGCGTGGTGTAGGGCTTTCCGAAGCGGTCCACCGACAGCGTCCCGTCCTCGCGCTCGCCGAATGCGTTCTGCCTGACCAGTCCCAGGATCGGATTGCCGCGCCTGGGATAGCCCGCCAGGGTTAAGACGTGGCTGTGATCGGCCGTGACCATGAGGGTGGTGTCGGCATCGGACGTCATGCGGTCGGCGGTGGCTACCGCTTTGGCGAAGGCGACCGTGTCCGACAGGGCGTTGAACGCGTTGCCGTCGTGATGGGCATGGTCGATGCGACCGCCTTCCACCATCAGGACGAAGCCGTCGCCGGACGCGGACAGCAGTTCGATGGCCTTGGCGGTCATCTCGGCCAGGGACGGGTCGCGGCCTTCGCCCGCATTGAGCGAATCGAACTTCATGTGGCTGGGCTCGAACAGGCCCAGCACGCGCCCGCCCCGGCTGCCGTCCAGCGCGTCGAACCCGGCCTGATCGAACACGACCGCGCCGCCGGGGTTCTTCGCCCGCCATTGCTCGATCAGAT
>JBATXP010000052.1:0-1998 GCA_049673465.1 Litorimonas sp. | reverse complement strand
ACCCGCGCCTGCTCGATCTCCGCGCGGCTGATCACGTCGTCCTGGTTGACGTCCAGACGGGTCATGAGCCGCTCCACCATGCGGGACGTATCGCGCGGTTCCGGCTCCGGTGCGCTGGCACAGGCGCTCAGCCCGGCGAGCAGGAAGGCAGACAGGGGCAAGAGAGATCGGGAGCGAAGCATAGGGGGCCTTTCGGTTGCGATAGAAGTCCAACGCGCAGGAGGCGGGTTTCCTGCGCGGGAGGACGAGGAGGTGAATGAAACTTTCAGACGCGGCGTCGCCGATGCCAAATAAGTCATGACTGTCCCCGGCATTAATTGCCGGGGTCTGGTTGAACCCATGCACACGAGATTTAGCTCGCCGAGTTGTGGCGGCAAGCCGGGTTATGCTCGCGCCGCGGCGCTCCCTTTCCGTCCTTTGGGACGGACCGCTGCGCGGAGGTTTGCGACGATTGCCGTTGGCAATCTTAGACCCCTACCGGGGACGCAAACCTGTGGGGCTAGTCTCTCAGGCTCGGCTCCATCTCCTGGCAGTCGGCGATGATCTTCTCCACGGCCGCGACGGAGTTCATGAACATTTCGCGCTCGTCCGCGCGAAGCCGGATATTCATCACCTTCTCCACGCCCCGCGCGCCGATCATGGCCGGCGCGCCGACATAGAGGCCGCGCACGCCCGCGATCTGGCCGGACAGTCGCACCGCGCAGGGCAGGATGCGCTTCTTGTCGCGCAGATAGCTCCTTGCCATCTCGATGGCGCTTTCCGCAGGCGCGTAGAAAGCCGAGCCATTGCCCAGCAGGCCGACGATCTCGCCGCCACCCTTGCGGGTGCGCTCCACGATGGCGTCGATGCGCTCCTGGGTCGTCCATTTCATCTTGATCAAATTGGGCAGCGGAACGCCCGCCACGGTCGAGTAGCGCACCAGCGGCACCATCGTGTCGCCATGGCCGCCCAGAACGGAGGCGTGCACGTCCTGGACCGAACAGCCGAACTCGTCGGCGAGGAAGTAGCGGAAGCGCGCGCTGTCCAGCACGCCCGCCATGCCGACCACCTTGCGTGGCTGCAGGCCGGAGAATTTCTGCAACGCCCATACCATCGCGTCGAGCGGGTTGGTGATGCAGATCACGAACGCCTTGGGCGCGTGTTCCTTGATGCCTTCGGCGACCTGCTTGATGACTCCGAGATTCTTGCCGATCAGCTCGGAGCGGTCCATGCCCGGCTTGCGCGGAAAGCCCGCCGTGATGATGCAGACATCCGCGCCCGCAATGTCCGCATAGTCGTTCGTGCCCTTCAGGTGGGAATCCTTGCCGAAGACGGGCGTCGCCTCGTTCAGGTCCAGCGCCTTGCCCTTGGCCGTGCCCTCGAAGATGTCGAACAGGACGACGTCGCCCAACTCCTCGCGCGCGCAGATATGGGCGAGCGTTCCGCCGATCATGCCGGCTCCGATCAGGGCGATTTTGGCGCGTGCCATAGAGGGTCTCCAAGGGTGGACTAAAGGGGATAAGTCGTTCGCCGCCGCGCTTAGAGGAAGGCCGTTCGGGTTGCAAATGGGACGTTGGTCCCATGCGGTTTTCAGGCGCGCACGGGGTCAGGTGCGACCGGACCGCATCGTCCGGCAAGTCTGGCGTTTGTGCCTGGGATGGCACGAAGCGCGGGCCCTGCCCCGCGATGGGGAAGGGAGAAACAAAACCATTTACGCAAGGACAGAGCCCGCGCGTTCGGCGAACGCAGCTGGCGTTAGCGCTTCGGTCCGGACGGCCTGCAATAGGCACACGCCCGGAGCGGGGAAGCGGGTTCAGGGCTTTCGGCCCTGGTCCGCCATCCGCTCTCGGCCGGAGGGCACACGGCGCGGGGTCTGTCACACCACGCGGTCATCCGCTTGTCTCTCTCCAGCCTCACCTTCGGTCGCTTCGCCAGGTGGGGCCGTGCCTGCCGTATCAGCTCAGACACCGCCCAGCCCACCGAACGTCTCCTGACGTGAGGGCGATACAGCCCCTCGTG
>JBATXP010000051.1:0-3884 GCA_049673465.1 Litorimonas sp. | reverse complement strand
CCATCAGACGACTGTTCCGCGCTCGCCGAGCATAAGCCAGCAGCAGGGCGATCGCGACCGACGCGGCGGCGACGAGAACCGCGACGAAGACGCTGTTGCGCGCGAAGACGAGGAACGCTCCGCCGCCTTGTCCGTCGCCGCCGGAGACGCTCATCCACGCCAGTCCCGCAAAGGGAATCAGGAAGCCGAACAGGACCGGCAGAAAGCAGAGCAGGGATATGAGCCAGCGCCGCGCCCCGGACAGCGAGACCGGGGCGTCCTGCGCGCGCGTCCGGCCCTGAGACGCGACGCGGCCCTTGCGGCTCCAGCTTTCGAACAGGACGAGTGCGAGGACGACGAGGAGCATGACGCCGGCGAGCATCATGGCCCCGACCCGGTCCCCGCCCGCCAGCCAGCTTCGGAAGATGCCCGTGCTGAAGGTCGGGATGCCGAAATAGTCCGCCACGCCGAAATCGGCGAGCGTCTCCATGAGCACGAGGGCGAGCCCGCCTGCGATGGCTGGGCGGGCGGACGGCAAGGCGACCCGGCGAAAAGCGCTCCACGGCGAATGGCCGAGACTGCGCGCCGCATGCCATTGCCCGCTGCTTTGCCGGGCGAAGGCGGCCCGCGCCAGAAGATAGACGTAAGGGTAGAGTACGAGGGCGAGAATCAGGGCCGCACCCGGTAGGGTCCGCACGGCCGGAATGGGGTAGTCTCCGCGCTCCCAGCCGAAAAGGCTGCGCAAGCCGCTCTGCACCGGCCCGAAATATTCCAGGAGGTCGGCATAGTAGTAGGCCACGATGTAGGCGGGCGCGGCGAGCGGCAGGATCAACAGCCAGGAGAGCGCCCGGCGACCGGGAAAGTCCAGCATCGTCACGCACCACGCCGCGCCCGTCCCGATCAGGGCGGCGATGGCGCCCGTCATCAACATCAGCGCGCCCGTGTTCAGCAGATAGCCCGGCAGGGTGGTCGACCAGAGCCGCGACCACAGACCGGCCTCGCCCGCCGCCATGGAGGCGAGCACGGCCAGCATAGGCACGGAAACGAGCCCCGCCAGGGCCAGGACCGCCCCCGTCCCGATGGGCAGGCGTTTATGCAAACTGGTGTCGGAAATGCGATCGCCCCATTGAGAACCGCGCCCCTTTATTGCATGTGCGAACCGTTTTCATCCGCTAAGTGCAACCCTTGGAGTCGTAAGGAGGCTCGCGCGCATGAGCCTCGTCTTCGACGACATTCACCACAACTATGGCAGCGCGGCGGCCCTGCGCGGCATCACGCTCGACGCCAGACCGGGCGAGATCGTCTGCCTGCTGGGGCAGTCGGGGTGCGGGAAATCGACCCTGCTCAACCTCGCGGCCGGAATTCTGCCCGTGCAATCCGGGACGATTCGTCTGGACGGCGAGGTGCTGGCATCCAAGGCGCACGCGCCGCCGCCGGAGAGGCGGCCCGTCGGCCTCGTCTTCCAGGAGGGGGCGTTATTCCCACACCTGACGGTGGCCCAGAATATCGGCTTCGGCGTTGCAGACGCGGGCGAGCGCGGACGGATCGTGTCCGATCTGCTGGAGCAGATCGGCTTGGAGGACTATGGCGGACGCTACCCGCACACCCTGTCGGGCGGGCAGCGCCAACGTATCGCCGTGGCTCGTGCCCTCGCCCCGGCCCCGCGCGTGCTGCTAATGGACGAACCCTTTGCCAACATCGACATTCTTCTGCGCAAGCGCCTGCGCGAGGAGATGCGCCGCCTGCTCAAGGCGCGGGGCTGCGTCACCATTTTGGTCACTCACGATCCGGAGGAGGCCATCGAGACGGCGGACCGGATCGCCGTGATGGAAGCGGGCCAGATCGTGCAGCAGGGCACGGCGGACGCGCTCTATCGGGATCCCGCTTCCCTGATGGTTGGGTTGCTGACGGGCGAGGGCTCGATCGTGCGCGGCCAAGTCCGGGCTGGGGCCGTCGAGACCGCGTTCGGCACGCTGCCCACGGACCGGCTTTCGGGAGTGTCCGGAGACGGCGCACACGATGTGCTGATTCGCCCCGGCATGGCGGATGTGGAAGTCGCGCCGATCGGCCCGATGGTCACGGACATCCGCCATACGGGCGAGCGGCGACTCGTCACCCTGGAAGCGGCACAGGGCGAAATCCTGCTACTGAGCGTCGGACCCGGCACGGGCCTGCAAGTCGGGCAGCGGGGGCGCATCGTCCCGGTCGGTCGCTTTCCGAGCTTCCCGGTCGAGGGCTGACGCGGCTTCACTCGCGGCTTGCCAGACCCCTCCCCACGGTCTATCTGTGATGAGAATGCGTCGCAAGACAAGACCGATCGGACACACTATGCGCTTCAAGACCTTCCTGGCCCTGTCGGCCGCGTCCCTGCTCGCCGCCTGCGCGCCCGGCGCGACCCAGACGGATGCAGTCGAAACTGCGGCTATCGACCAATCCGTAGGCGTGGTGAACCTCTACTCCTCCCGACATTACGATACGGACCTGGCCCTCTATGAGGAGTTCACGGACCAGACGGGCATCGAGGTCAACCGCATCGAGGCCAACGCCAACGCGCTGATCGAGCGCATCGCCAGCGAGGGCGAGTTCAGCCCGGCGGACCTGTTGATCACGGTGGATGCGGGCGTGTTGTGGCGCGCGGACGAGCAGGGGCTGCTCGCCCCGGTCGATTCGGACGTTCTGGAAGCGCGCGTGCCGGACTATCTGCGCCACCCGGACGGCCACTGGTTCGGCCTCTCCAAGCGCGCCCGGGTCATCGTCTACAACAAGGACCAGGGCTTGCCCGAAGGTCTGGACAGCTATGCCGACCTCGCCGATCCGGCCTTGCGCGGGACAGTCTGCATCCGGTCGTCCGGCAACATCTACAACATCTCCCTACTCTCCGCCCTGATCGCGCAGGACGGGGCGGAGGCGGCGGAAGAGTGGGCGGAAGGCGTGGTCGCCAACTTCGCGCGCCGCCCACAGAGCAACGATACCGGCCAGATCGAGGCGGTGGCATCCGGCGAATGCGGCGTGGCGCTGGTCAACAGCTACTATCTCGCCCGACTCGCGCGGTCCGACGATCCCGACCGCCGCGCCATCTACGATGCGGTCGGCGTGATCTTCCCCGACCAGGACGGGCGCGGAACCCACGTCAACATCAGCGGCGCGGGCGTCGTGGCCACCGCGCCCAACCGGGACAATGCGGTGCGTTTCCTGGAATATCTGACCAGCCCGGCCGCGCAGGCCTATTTCGCGGACGGCAATAACGAATATCCCGTGATCGACGATGCCGACGCCTCCGCCGCGCTCGACGTGCTGGGCGCGTTCGAGGAGGACCAGATTAGCGTCGCGACCTTCGGGCCGAATCAGGCCGAAGCTATCGCCGTGTTCGACCGCGCGGGTTGGCAATAGACGCCGTCCGGCGACAGGTCAGGGCTGTCCGTCCGCCTTGCCGCCTATGCGTGAGTCCGGCAGCCCGCCCATGAAAGGAATTTGACCATGACCGCATTGTTGAAACGCTGGACCACGCTTGGCGCGGCGCTGATGGGGGCCACCCTCTCCGGGTGCGCGGGCGGGGCAACGGAGCCGCCTGCGGACGATACGGCCGGCCAACTGGACGCCCCGGCGGCCCAGGCGACGGAGCCAATGCGCTCCGACCAGATCACCACCGACATGTCGCTGGGCTTTCCGCCCCCGGGCGAGCCAATGGACGCCGGGGAAAGCCATGACGGCCATTCCATGGACACGCTGCCCCGATCCCACCGCCTCGCCTTCATGATGGGTCATGTCGAGGCGGGACTGTCCCTCTACCGCGCGGGCCAGCCGGACATGGCGGCCCCGCACCTGCTCCACCCCGTATCCGAGACCCACGCGGCGGAGCGCGAAGGGCTGGAGGAGCTGGGCTTCGATGCCGCGCTGTTCGAGAC
>JBATXP010000050.1:0-3666 GCA_049673465.1 Litorimonas sp. | reverse complement strand
GTGCTGTAGCTCGGCCCGCCCCGATAGCCGAGGATCGCAAAGCGATTGTCCGGCTGCATCTGGACCAGCATCTCTTCGAGCGCGGACACGACGTTGCGCGTGTGCTTCTCCATGGAGCCGGACATGTCGACCACGATCAGCACGTCCTTTTCGTCCGTGCCGACCCCGAGAATGGAGAACTCCACGCCCCGCCCCGTGGAGCGCGGCGGATTGGGAACGGGGTCGGGTTCGGGCACGGGCTTGGGGATCGGGGGCGGGTCGGGGATTTCGATGGCGGCCGTTTGCTGCTGCACCTCGCGGATGCGCGCCTCGACTTCGGACATCTCCTCGGCCGTGGTGCGGTACTGCGCGTCGAGCAGGCGGATTTCGGCTTGGATGGCGCGGATCTGCGCCATTTCCGACTGGGTGGAGGACGCAACCAAGCGGCGCTTCTCCACCATTTCCTCCAGCTCCTCCATCGACGTGTCGGTGCCGCCCAGCTTGTAGTAGGGAAACAGCACCAGCACGATCAGGATGAACGCGCCCAGCGCGGCGGCGAACAGGTCCAGCGCGGAGATCGAGAAGACGGCGATGTTGCGCTGGCGGGACCTCACGCCGGGCGGCTACCGCCCGCCGAGTATGCGGTAAAGCGTGAAGAAGCGGTCCTGGCTCGCCTGGTCGCGTGCGGCCTGGTTCATGTCGCGCGCGGTCTGCGCGGCCACGTCCCAGCTCTCCGCGTCCGCGCCTTCGTTGACGGCGTCGTTGGAGCGGGCGAGTTTGGTGTCGAGATCGCCCATATAGAGCGCTTCCAGCTCGTCCACGTCGCTGGTGAAGCCTGTATACTCGATGTCGTCGCGCTCGGTGACGAGGCTCGCCGTGTAGGTCTGCACCACGTCGGTCTCGCCGCCGCCCAGCCGGTCCAGCGCCTCTGCGAGGATCTGGCGCAGATAGAGCGCGTCTTCGCGGATCGGCAGGTCCATCTCCGCCAGCGCTGGCTTGTAGGCAACGAGGCTGTCCACCTGGCCTTGCACGAAGGTCCCGCACAGCGCGTCGAAATAGGCGATGTGGGCCATGCCCGCCACGGTCCGGTCGGGCGCGGCACGGCGCAGGACGGGATCGGCGATATCCTCGACCACGTCGATCATGGGATAGGCGGCGGGCAGACGGCGCGTCTCGTTCTCCGCCATGAAGGACACCATCAGTTCGGACAGGTCGGGCGAGACGTCCTTGGCCAGTTCCTGGCTCAGGCGGAAGAAGACGTAGCGCGACTCCGGCCCGTCATCGGGAAAGCCGGACATCATGGTCACGCACTGCTCCGTGCGCTCCGCCAAGACCGGATCGACGACGGGACGCTCCAGCGCGTCCTGCGCGAAGACGGTCGCAGGCAGAAGCAGGGCGGCGGCAGTGAGCAGAAATGTTTTCATCCGGCGCGGACTCCTTGGACTTGCGGCGCGGGGCCGAAGGGCGAGGCGAACACCGACCCGTTCGGTGCTGCTCCCATATCTTCGCCCTCTCTATACCGTCGCAGTGCAACGGAACCTGAACGCTCCGTCCGGATCACGCCGTTGGCGCGGCCATCCCGAAAATTGCCTTCCATGGAGATCGACCCCCTCGGTGCGCGGATGATGCGGTAACCCGGACCGTCCGCCACGCCTGCGCGCGCATAGCCGTAATGCTCCACCAGATCGCCGGCCGGGTTGCGGTAGACGCCCACGCCGGAGCCATTGGCCACGCCGTTCTCGCACGCGCCCAGCCAGGTCCCCGCGCCCGCCGGGCCGTTATAGGCGCAGCGGGTCGCCACCGTGTCGAGCGCGCGCTGGTTCTCCGCATAGAGCTCGCTCAGCTTGCTCTTCAGGTCCTCGAACCGGATTGCGGTGATGGTCTCGTTGCTGTCGATCAGGTCCACCTGGATTTCGGTGGAGGCGTTCAGGGCGGGCACTACGGCTTCGAGGTAATTGGTGCCGACGGTTTTCGACAGACGGTTGCGGCGCATGGCTTCCGTGGCAGCGAAGATCGCGCCTTGAATAGCGGCCTGGGTGGCGAGCTGTTCGCCGACATTGGGTCCGCGATTTCGGTTGCGACGCAGGCAGTCATCATACTGACGCCGCGTCTGCGCCCTGCGGCAATCCTCACTCTCCCCATCATCGCTATTGGCGATGGCGACACCCGCCACCACGGCGGACAGCACGCCCAGCGCGACGGCCGTGTTCTGCTGTCGGGCGAGTTTCCGGCGCTCTTCCAGCACTCGGTATTCCTCCCGCAGCATGTCGCGCGCTTGCGCACCCATCTCGCCGTTCATCACCCCGTCATAGAGGCGCAGCGACTGCACGGAGAGATATTTCTGCTCGGCCTCCAGCAACCGCTCGGCATAGCGCAACCGCGCCAGATAGTCCGGCGCGTCCGAGCCGACCAGCGTCAGCGCGGCGAGGCTCTCATCATAGTCGGCGATCACGTCGGCGCGGCGCAGCATGGATGCCTTGCGCGCATCGGTCGTGTTGATGAGCGCGATGATCTGATTGGCGAAGCCGTTGGTGAAGGGCACTTCGAGAATGTCGCCGCTATCGCCGTCCAGATTTTCCAACACCGATCCATCCATCCGGATCTTCTCGATCGGATAGCTCTGCGCCGCGCCGACCGTGTGGCGACCCAGCGGGACCGTCGCGGGCTGCAGTCGGGGCGCGCCGCTCATGTGGGTGATGATGTCGAGCTCCGCCACGTCGGTCTCGATCCGCCCGGATTGCAATCGTCCGGCATCGTCGATCGCGAGCGCATAGTTCTCGGCGGCCGCGGCTCCGACGATGGGCGCGGAGGCCAGCAGCACGCCTTCCGAGCCGACGGAGGCGCGCGGGTCGGTGCGCACGGACACGACCGGCGTGACGAGGTCGCCGAAGGTCAGCGGGCGGTCGCCCATCATCTTCTCGAAGTCCGGGAAGCTGTAGGCGGTGAAGTCCACCGACAGGACGGACGGCACGCTCTCCGCGCTGGTCATGGGCTCGGATGTCAGCGTGCCGTCCGTGTCTAACAGGATGCGATGCGGGCTGAGCAGGACGGAATGTTCGGGCAGGCGGGCGGCCAGTTCGCGGTAGAGCGACATGGCGAAATAGTTCGACTTCAGGATCAGCCCGTCGGCCAGCGCGCCCTGTTCGACCGCGTCGCCGGTCCCGGCCCCGCCGCCGATCGTCGCGCCGGAATAGGCGCGCGCGAAGTCTGTCTGGGCGTCTTCTTCCACGAAGGCGGGATATCGCACCACCGCCAGCACGGTCCCGGCCGGGGCCTTCTGGCGCAGCTGCGTTTCCGCCAGGCTGGAGAAGGTCGAGGCTCTTTCCCCAGTGGCCATCGACGCGCAGCCCGTCGTCAGCAGAGCGGTGCCGAGCAGAAGGAGAAGGGACTTGCGCATGGGGACTCCGGCGATGGGGGCGTGACCAAAGGGTTGATGCCGAAAGCCCTACGATTTCAAACCTTAACCGGGGCTGAGCGGGAATCGAAGTCCGGAAACGTCAGTCCTGGAGCGTCTTAAGGCGGGCGAACACGCCGCCTTGCGCGCGCAGCTCGGCTTCCGTCCCCGCCTCCACGACGCGCCCATCCTCGATCACATAGACCCGGTCCGCGCCCCGGATGGTGGAGAGCTTGTGCGCCACGACGAAGGTGGTCCGGCCTTCGCTCAACCTGTCGAGCGCAGCCTGCACC
>JBATXP010000049.1:0-7014 GCA_049673465.1 Litorimonas sp. | reverse complement strand
AGCCAGAGCAGGGCGGCCCCGATCGCGGCGAGCGTCACCAGGGCCGCGACCCCCAGCATGGCGGTCGGCGACGCCAGACGCGGCGCGTCTTCGGGTTCCTCTTCGATCGACTGGTACACGTCTATCTTATAGGCGGAAAATCCGGCCCCGGTATAGACAGGATGCGCGCCCGCCCGCACAAGCCGGGTCATGAGCGAAACCGCCCCCGTCACCCCCAAGAGCCACGTCGTGCTGGTCGACGGCTCGGGATATATCTTCCGCGCCTTCCACGCCCTGCCGCCGCTCACCCGCAAGAGCGACGGCCTGCCCATCGGGGCGGTTGCGGGCTTCTGCAACATGCTGTTCAAGATGCTCAAGGACCAGAAGGACGAGAACCGCCCGACCCATTTCGCCGTCATCTTCGACAAGGGCAGCGTGACCTTCCGCAACGATCTCTACGACGCCTACAAGGCCAATCGGGGCGAGCCGCCCGAGGACCTTGTCCCGCAGTTTCCGCTGACCCGCGACGCCACCCGCGCCTTCGGCGCCCCGGCCGTGGAAATGGAAGGGTTCGAGGCGGACGACCTGATCGCGACCTATGCCCGTCAGGCGGAAGGCTTGGGTGCGCGCGTCACCATCATCAGCTCCGACAAGGACCTGATGCAGCTGGTCAGCGAGCGCGTCTCCATGCTCGACCCGATGAAGAACAAGCCGATCGGCGTGCGCGAGGTCGAGGAGAAGTTCGGCGTCTCCCCCGACAAGGTGATCGATGTGCAGGCGCTGGCGGGCGACAGCGTGGACAACATTCCCGGCGTGCCGGGCATCGGCATCAAGACGGCCGCGCTGCTGCTGGGCGAGTATGGCGATCTGGAAACGCTGCTGGAGCGCGCCGCCGAGATCAAGCAGAAGGGCCGCCGCGAAAAGCTGATCGAACATGCCGAAAGCGCGCGCGTGTCCAAGGCGCTCGTGACCCTGAAGACCGACGTGGCGGTCGAAGTCCCGCTTCAGGAGCTGGGCGTGACCGATCCGGATGTGGACGTGCTGTTCGACTTCCTGGAGGAGATGGGCTTTCGCACCCTGACCGCGCGCGTGCGCGAAGCGCTGGGAGCGGGCGAAAGCGACGGGCTGCGGTCCGACGACACCAAGGCCATGACGGTCAGCCCGGCCCTGCGCGACCGCTATCCCAACACGGAGTTCGTGCCGTCCAGATATGAATGCGTGCAGAGCGAGGCGCGCTTGGCCCACTGGATCGACCGCGCGGTCGAGGAGGGCGTGGTCGCGGTCGATCTGGAAACGGACAGCCTTGACAGCCGCGCCGCGAACCTGGTCGGCGTCTGCCTCGCCGTGGACGACAACGAGGCCTGCTACGTGCCGCTCGGCCACAAGGGCGAGGGCGACCTGCTGGGCGAAGACGCGCCGGAACAGATCGACACGGAGCGCGCCCTGGCGATGCTAAGGCCCATGCTGGAGGACGAGGCGGTCCTGAAGGTCGGGCAGAACTTCAAATACGATCTCGGCGTGTTCCTGCGCCACGACATCCGCCCCGCGCCCTATGACGACACGATGCTGATTTCCTACGCGATGGAGAACGGGCTGCACGGCCACGGCATGGATACGCTGTCCGAGACCCATTTCGGGCACAGCCCCGTGCCGTTCAAGGAGATCGCGGGCACGGGCAAGAACCGGAAGACGTTCGATCAGATCGGGTTGGAGGACGCGACCCGCTATGCCGCCGAGGATGCGGACGTGACGCTGCGCCTATGGCGGTTCCTCAAGCCCAAGCTCGCGCCCGCGCAGGTCACGCGCGTCTATGAGGCGATCGACCGGGACATGCCCGCCGTGGTCGCCAAGATGGAGAATGAAGGCATCAAGGTGGACCGGGCCGAACTCTCGCGCCTGTCCTCCATGTTCGAGCAGAAGCTCGCCATGTATGAGTCCGAGGCCCACGAGATCGCGGGCGAGCCCTTCAATGTCGGCAGCCCCAAACAGGTCGGCGAAGTGCTGTTCGACAAGATGGGGCTGCCCGGTGGCAAGAAGACCAAGGCGGGCGCGTGGCAGACCGGGGTCGACATCCTCGAAGACCTGGCCGCAGGCGGCGAACCGCTCCCGCGCGCCGTGCTCAATTGGCGGCAATTCTCCAAGCTGAAATCGACCTATACGGACGCGCTGCAGAAGCAGATCAATCCGGAGACCGACCGCGTCCATACCAGTTTTCAGCTCGCCGCGACCCTGACCGGCCGGCTCAGCTCATCCGATCCCAACCTCCAGAACATCCCGATCCGGACGGAAGAAGGGCGCAAGATCCGCGACGCCTTCATCGCCGAACCCGGCCACCTGCTGGTCGCCGCCGACTATAGCCAGATCGAGCTGCGCCTGCTCGCCCACATGGCCGACCTGCCCAACATGAAGCAGGCGTTCGCGGATGGGATCGACATTCACGCCATGGCGGCGAGCGAGATGTTCGGCGTCAAGCTGGACGAAATGACGCCGGAAATCCGCCGCCGCGCCAAGGCGATCAATTTCGGCATCATCTACGGCATCAGCGCCTTCGGCCTCGCCAACAATACGGGCGTCGACCGGCAGACGGCGGGCGAATACATCAAGACCTATTTCGAGAAATTCCCCGGCATTCGCGACTTCATGAACGACACCAAGGCGGAAGCGAAGGAGCGCGGCTACGTGACCACCCTGTTCGGCCGCAAATGCCACATCACCGGCATCCGCGAGCGTAACCCCGCCCGTCGCCAGTTCGCCGAACGCCAAGCCATCAACGCCCCCATCCAGGGCACCGCCGCCGACATCATGCGCCGCGCCATGATTCGCATGCCCGACGCGATCCACAAGGTCGAAGGCGCGCGCATGCTATTGCAGGTCCACGACGAACTGGTCTTCGAGGTACCGGACGGACGCGAAGAGGCGCTGATCGAGATCGTACGGGACGTGATGGAACACGCGCACGAACCCGCGGTGCGGCTAAGCGTGCCGATCGATGTGGAGGCGCAGGCAGCGCGGAATTGGAATGATGCGCATTAAGGGACAAGACTGACGTCTTGTCCCAGAGGGTGCCCACCAGTGGCAGGGCGGCGCGCGCAGCCATAGGCGAGCACGGGGTTCTGACACTGCCTGCGCGAAGCGCAGTGAGCGGCAGCGAAAGCCCGCCCGATGGAGAACGTCTGCCTCGCGGCAGGCTTTCTTGCTTTTGTCCCCCTCCACCCCATCGCTCCGGTCCACCGGATCAAGTCAGGGGTCACTCCCACGATGCGGTCCCCCTCCCCCTGTCCGGGAGAGGAACTTGAAGTAGCTTTTTCCCTCTCTTGTTCCTCCCCCGGACAGGGGGAGGTGCCGAACGCAGTGAGGCGGCGGGGGAGACGAAACGAAAAAGCCCGCCGTAAGGCGAACCTTTGCATCGGTTAGGCTGCCGGGGAGAGATCCCCTTTCCGTCCTTTGGGACGGACGCCTGCGGCGGGATTTGCGACGATCCGCTTCGCGGCCCTTAGACCCCTATCGGGGACGCAAATCCGTGGGGCTGGCCGCTTACGCGAAGCCTTTGAACTTGTCCTTGAACTTGCTTACCCGGCCGCGATCGCTGATGCGCGCTTCGCCGCCCGTCCAGGCGGGGTGCGTCTTGGGGTCGATATCGAGGACGAGCGTGTCGCCTTCCTTGCCCCAGGTGGAGCGGGTCTCGTAGGTCGTACCGTCCACCATCTTCACGGTGATGGTGTGGTAATCGGGATGGCCGTCGGCTTTCATGATCAATCTCTATGCTAGGTACGGCGCCTCTTTGGCTGGCTGCGCCGCTGTGGCGCGCGACATAGTCGGGGCGACCAAGAGAATCAAGCCGTGGCGACAGGTGTCGCAGAATTGATTGAGCCGATAAACTCCTATAGTTCAAACCTCATGCAACTCCCCGTCCTGACCGGTCCTCTCACGCGATTGCGTCCATTGGAGGAAGATGACTGGGTGTCGCTTTACGCCGCAGCCTCAGACCCTCAGATATGGGGTCATCACTTCGAGCCTGACCGACACAAGGAATCCGTGTTCCGGCGCTTTTTTGACAATGCTTTGGCGGACGGCGCCCTAACCATCGAGGACAGAGCGACAAATAGCGTCATCGGCAGTAGCCGCTATTACGATCTGAATGGCGACGGATCAGAAATCAAAATCGGTTACACGTTTCTGGCACGACCCTATTGGGGCGGGCGATATAACACGGAAATCAAGCATCTCATGCTCGAGCATATTTTCGGTCATGTACAAATAGTGGCCTTCGATGTCGCCCAATCAAACCATCGCTCAGCTTTGGCGATGAGACGTCTTGGCGCGCGACAACGCGATGGAGAATTCATGAAGGTCTGGAATGGAACAACGCACCCATATTTTGTGTTCGAAATAACGTATGAAGACTACGTAAACAGCCGCGACTGATGCGTGATCTATCGGACCCGCTCCCGCAGCATCGGCAGGATCGTCTCGTTCGCCGTGACGATATTGCCGTCCAGCGGGTCGCCGCCAGATAGGCTCTCCACCGCCATCCCGGCTTCGCGCGCGATCACGATCCCGGCGGCGACGTCCCAAGGGGCGAGGCCGCGCTCCCAGAAGCCGTCATAGCGACCGGCCGCCGTCCAGGCGAGGTCGAGGGAGGCGGCGCCGAAGCGGCGCACGCCCGCGCTGGTGCCCATGACCTGGTGCAGTTCCTTGAGGAACTTGGCGTGGCCGGGACGGCCCTTGAAGGGGACGCCGGTGGCGAAGATGCAGTCGGCGAAATCGGTGCGCTGACTGGGGCGCAGGCGGCGGTCGCCGCCGCCGCGCGTGCCGTCATTGATATAGGCCCCGCGCCCTTTTTCGGCGAACCACATGTCGTCCGTCACGGGATTATAGACCAGGCCTGCGACGAGTTCGCGCGGATTGCCGTCGATCTCGCGCTCCAGCGCGATGGAAATGGCGAAATGCGGGATGCCGTGCAGGAAGTTGGTCGTGCCGTCGAGCGGGTCGACGATGAAGCGGTGGCTCTTGTCCGAGCCTTCGATTTCGCCCCCTTCCTCCAGGAGGAAGCCGTAGCCGGGCCGGGCGCTGGACAGCTGTTCGTGGATGACCTCTTCCGCCTTCCTGTCGGCGCGCGACACGAAGTCCGCCGGGCCCTTTCGGCTGACCTGCAGGCCTTCAACTTCGCCGAAATCGCGCAGGAGGCCGCGCGACGCCTTGCGCGCCGCATTCTGCATGACGCTCATGATGGCCGACATTCCGCTCATGGCGATGATCCTTCGAGAGTGTGTGCGGAGCGAACGGGAGGACACCCGCCCGCGTTCCCCGCGAGGCGCGCGCCCATAGCAGGCCCGGCCGGTATGGCGAGCGTGGGACTCACTTGGCTTTATACCCCAGCCAGCCGCCGGCGAATCCGCCGAGCGGCGCGAGGGTCAGCAGCAGGAGGTTGCCCATGAACCCCGCATCCGGGTCGCGAAAGAACAGGAAGATGAACAGGGCGAGGATCAGCCCCGCCACGCCGCCCGCCACGGCCGTCTTCATCCGGTCGCTCACGACAGGATCTTCGGCAGGGCGAGCCGCACGACGATCGCGACGACGAGGCCCGCAATGGCCGCCCATAGCCGCCCGACGCCGAACGCATATTCCAGCCCGAAGGCGACGGCGGCCAGCACCAGAATGGGGATCAGGCGCAGGATGGCGAGACGCCGGCCCAGATTTTCAGTGTCTTTGGCCATCATTCCAGCCTCTACTCTCCGCTCATCCCCGCGAATGCGGGGATCCAGTCCTTGTTACGTCCTCGAGGTGGGTGAGGGCACTAGCCCGCCGATGGTTCGGTGAGCCACTGGATTCCCGCGTTCGCGGGAATGAGTGGAAGACATGTTGCCCTCCCTTAATCGCTCGACCGCGTCACGTAGCTGCCGTCTTCCGTATTGATGACGAGGCGTTCGCCCGTGCCCACGAAAGGCGGGACCGCCGTGCGCACGCCGTTGGTCAGGATGGCGGGCTTGAAGCTGTTGGCCGCCGTCTGTCCTTTCACCACCGGCTCGGTCTCGGCCACTTCGAGCACGACCTGATCGGGCAGGGATACGCCGATGGCCTTTTCCTCGTAGAATTCCACGTCCACGCTCATGCCGTCCGCCAGATAGACCGCGCGATCGCCGATGAAGTCGCGCTCCAGCATGATCTGCTCATAGGTCTCGGAGTTCATGAACACGGCCATGTCGCCCTCGTCGTAGAGATAGGTGTGGGGCTTCTGCTCCAGTCGGACGCGCTCCACCGTTTCGGCGGCGCGGAAGCGCTCGTTGAGCTTGCGGCCGTCGATCAGGTTCTTCAGCTCGACCTGGTTAAAGGCTCCACCCTTGCCGGGCTTGACGTGGCTGCACTTCACCGCGACCCACAGGCCGTCCTGGTGCTTGATGATGTTGCCGGGCTTGATCTCGTTGCCGTTCATTTTCATGGGGCGAAAGGTCCTCTGAAACGTTTTCGCGCGCCTAACAGAGGCCCCCGTCAAGGTCCACGGCTTTGCGGCAGCGCGAGCGGGCGTCTGTCGGAACCGGGGACGCGGGCCGTCCGTTGGTCGCACTCGTTCCACTGGAAATCCGCATGCACCGACCCGCTCCGTCCAGCCTGCCGCCGGCCCTGCGGTCCCGTCCGCCCCAGCGCGGCGAAACGGTGGTGCATCTCGATTACGGGCTATGCCGATTGGGCCCGCACCGCCGGGTGGAGCTGTCGGACGGCCCGCTGGACACGGTGGAGCTGCGCTTTCGCGGTGGCGACACGCTCAATGTGCCGCTGACCGACGCGGTGCGCATCTGGGGTTACGGGGCGAGCCTGCCCAAGCGCAAGCTCGATCCCATAGGCTCCAAGGATTGGAGCGAGCGGCAGGACGAGCGCATGCAGGAGCTGGGCCTCAGCCTCGCCGCGATCCTCGCCCGGCGTCAGGCCCGGCAGGACGCCTCGGTCGACCCGATCCGTTTCGACGACGGTATCCAAAGCCGGGCGGGCGAAGGCTTTCCCCACACGCTCACGGATGACCAGCGCGCGGCGCTGGAC
>JBATXP010000048.1:0-3122 GCA_049673465.1 Litorimonas sp. | reverse complement strand
GACCATGAACCCGCCTTCGAGGTGGGTTTTTTGTTGGGGCGTCCGGCGAACCCACGCATTTTTTGTCTGTTCGCATTCGCTCACGGGGGTTCGAATCTTGTGGCCCTCTTCGATGGGGTGAATGCGGGTAAATCTATGTGGGTCATTCCTAGAGTGAAGATGCCATGGTGGCTCCCCACATCGTGGTCATGGGCGTGGCGGGGTGCGGGAAGCCTAAGCTGGGGAGGGCGCGGCGCTGCTCGATGGCCCGCTAGCGGCGCTGGAACCGGCCTCGGACGCCTGTCCACCATGCCCTGCAACCGCTGGACGGGTTCGCTCAGCAGGCGATTGTGGCTCCGGAGACACAGAGGCCGACGAACCGTCCCTCCACTTGATGCACGTCAAGAGCTGCCCGCGCGGACTGATGAAACAGATTTGTGACAGGCGCGTCCCGGGACGGACCGTGCCTTAGGGATCAATAAAGGGGACATCATGACCAGATCGACTTTCTTCCGCACCGCCAGCTGCACCGCCGCCCTCCTGGCCGGCTTCGGTGCCGCGCCCACCTTTGCGCAGGACCGCGACCCCGATAGCGAGAGCCTGTTTTCCGACGAGATAGTCGTCACGGCCCGCCGCTCCGAGGAGAGCATTCAGGATGTGCCGATCAGCGTGTCCGCCTTCACCGGCGACGCCCTGCTGGAACAGAACATCGACAACATCTCCGAACTGTCCGACTTCACCGCCGGTTTCCAGCAGCAACAGGCCTTCGGCCGCAGTCAGGACCGCCCGGTGATCCGCGGCACGTCCAACATCCTCACGAGCGAAGGCAAGGTCGGCGTGTTCATCGACGGCATCCCCTTCTTCGGCGTGTCCAGCACGCTGGACTTCTCCAATCTCGACCGGGTGGAGATCATCAAGGGTCCGCAAAGCGCCGTGTTCGGTCGTGGCACGCTGTCAGGTGCGATCAACTACGTGACCCGCCGCCCGGGCGAGGAAGCGGTGGAAGGCCAGATCCGTGCGGAAGTCGCCGAGTTTGGCCAGCGTGAACTGTCGGGCTATGCCAACTTCCGGGTGACGGACTGGCTGGCCTTCGGGGTCAACGGCAAGGTCTACGAACAGGACGGGGCCTTCACCAACGAACTGGACGGCTCCGATCTCGGCTCGCAGGAAACCGACACCTATAGCGCGGCGGTGTTCCTCGACCCCGTGCCGGACCTCAGCGTTTCGGCGCGCTACATCTACAATCAGGACGATGACGGTTTCTACGCCATCGGCCTGCTGCCGGCCTCCGCCAATAACAGCTTCCTCGATACGCGCGGCTATTTCACCGGCGTGGCACCGGTGCCCAACGAATTTCGTCTCAACACGGACAGCGTTCTCGCGCCCGGCAATTTCAGGGAGTCCGATCGCGGCCTGCTCGACGTGACCTGGGACATCATGGGCTCCGGCACGCTGCTGACCTACCAGATGGGCGTCACGGACACGTTCTCGCGCTCCGGCGTCGATCAGACCTATGACGAGAACCAGGCCTTCTTCTTCGGTCCGGGCTGTCGCTTCTTCATCACCAATTGCGATGGTACCACCTCCGCCTTCAACGGGACGACGGCGTCCAAGCGGACCTCGACGACCCACGAAGTGCGGCTGTCCTCCGACACGCTCAGCGACCGCGTCAACTGGCGACTCGGGGCCTTCTTCTCCGACGACAAGTCGCGCCCGCTGCCTGAATTCCTGGAGGTCACCGAGTTCGGTCCCGACACGCTGGGCGACATTTCGGAGGTCGAAAACTTCGCCCTGTATGGCGGGTTGGAAATCGCGGTGACGGAACGCGTCAATCTCGGCCTCGAAGCGCGCTATGCGGAAGACGACATCACGTCCACATCGCAAGCCTATCTCGCCTCGGACTTCTTCAATGGCCTGTCGTCTCCCGACCAGATCGTCGGTTCGGCCACCGAGGAGGTACGCGAAGCGTCGTTCGATTCCTTCGCGCCGCGCATTACCCTCGACTACACCACGAATGACGGCTCGCTCCTCTACGGACAGTGGGCGCAGGGCAATTCGCCGGGCGGGTTCAACCCTGCCGATGCCCCCGACCCGACATTCGAGGAAGAAAAGCTCAACAGCTTCGAAATCGGTGCCAAGACGTCCAAATGGGGCTTCGACAAGCTTAACGTGTCGGGCTTCTGGAACGTGTTCGACAATCAGGTCCTGACAAACACCTACACGACCGCCACGGGCGGTGTGGACAGCTTCCGCGCCAATATCGGCGAGACCCGCATCCTCGGCGTGGAGTTCGACTTCGCCCGCTACCTCACCGACGACTGGACCGTCTACGGCTCCTACGGCTTCCTCGACGCGGAAATCACCGAAGGGGTGGACCGCGACCAGGCGATCCTGTTCGGCGGGCCGGATTCCATCGTGACGGGCGCGCGCGGCCAGACGACCTCCGTCTGTACGGATCTCTCGGCGAACATTCCCGGCACCCAAGGAGCGTTTCGGACCTGCGAGGAGGCGGGCAGCCTCGTCGGCAATTCGCCGCCGCTCGTGTCCAAGCATCAACTCGCGCTGGGTACGCGCTACGACATACCCGCCTTCGAGTTCGCGGACGTCCATGTCGGGGCGGATCTGATCTACCGGTCCTCCTTCTACGCGCAGGTGCACAATCTGATCGAAACGGGCGACAGCACACTGGTCAACTTGCGCCTGGGCGTGGACTTCGACGCGTTCACGCTCCAGTTCTGGGGCAAGAACGTCTTCGACGAAGATTCCGCCGCCGGCATCCTGCGCTATGTGGACTTCAATGCGCCGCGCGCTCCGGCCGACCGCCCGCGCGGGTTCGGCATCACGCCTCAGAACCCGCAGCAGTTCGGCGTCACGGCCTTGTTCAACTTCTAGGGACTTATCAAAATTGAAGTGAACTATATGTAATGAACGCAAAATCTACTTGAACTAGTCATTGCATTATATACTCAACTTATATGGGTTGGTTTTCTTTACGCTGGGTCTTGGTTGCATTGGTGTGTGTTTTAAGCGGTTGGGTGCTTCCTCCGTTAATTTTCGTAGTTGGCTTTGGAGACCTTGAGCAAGCCGCGGCGCTTGGTGCTGTTTTTAATATCTCTAACTCACTATTTTCCGCTGTGGCACTC
>JBATXP010000047.1:0-14263 GCA_049673465.1 Litorimonas sp. | reverse complement strand
CGAGCGCTCCGTGCTCTTCACCATCGCCCAGGAGCAGGGCCTGCGCCTGACCCGCGTGCAACCCGGTGACGATGGCAGCTTTTCCGTCTGGATCGACGATGCGGAAACCGGCGCGCTCTACGGCTATTTCGACCGGCTCGTCGGCGGCCACGCCGTGACCCTGGAACGCGCCGTCGTCAGCCGAGACGAGGGCGGGCTCCTGTCGGCGCAGTTCTCGGTGCGCTAGAAGGTGATCTGGACCAGATCGTCCATGGCCGCGTCGATGTCGGGGAAGCGGAAGACGTAGCCCGCCTCCAGCGTGCGTCGGGGCCGCACGAGCTGCCCGCGCAACAGGATGGAGGACCGCTCCGCCCCGACCACGCGCCGCACCAGCCAGGCAGGCACCGACCAGACAACGGGTCGGCGCAGGCGCTTGGCGAAGCTTTCCGTGAAGACGCGGTTGGTGACGGGATGGGGCGCGACGGCGTTGAACCGCCCCCTGAGCGACGCATCGTCCAGCGCCCAGACCAGGATGCCGACCATGTCGTCGAGATGGATCCACGGGAAGACCTGCTCCCCGTCTCCGATCACCGCGCCGACGCCGAGGCAGAAGGGCAGGCGGATGATGGGCAGGAAGCCGCGCGAACGCCCGATCCGCCACAGCTTGGTCAGATAGGACTTGCGCTCGATCGCGCCCAGCACCACCCCGATGCGGAGCCGCACATGCCGCACGCGAGAGCTATCCACCCCTTCGGCGGCCGTCTCCCATGCCCCGACCAGCTCGGCCGGGAAATCGACCTGCCCGTCCGCCTGTCGGATGGGTTCGCTATATTCGTCCAGTTCCGGATAGGCTTCGCCCGCCGCCATTTCCCGGGTGCCGTAGAAGCACTTTCCGGCCGTGGACACGAACACCTCCGGCGGGTCGGCCTTGGCGTTGATGGCCCTGACCAGAGCCTCCGTCGTCTCGATGCGGGAGTTCACCACCTCGTCGCGATAGGCGTCGTTCCAGCGACGGGTCGGGTCGAGGATATGCTGCCCGGCCAGGTTCACCACCGCGTCGCAGTCGGGCAGGCCGTCCCGCTCCAGCTGCTCCCAGGTGAGGCGGTTTTCGCCGGTCGTGCGCGAAATCCAGGTGACGCGGTCGCCGCGCGCGCGCAATGCTTCCGTCAGGCCGCGCCCGATGAAGCCGCTTCCCCCGCCGATGACGATGTGTTTGGTCATGGCATCGTCCATAACGGGCGAGGTTTAAGAGCAGGTGTGCGAAGGCCGTTCCGTCAAAAGGGAAGACCGATGGCGGGCTCTCGCTGCCGCTCGCGTGGCGCTGGAACCCCGTGCTCGCGCGGCAGAGTTTAGCCCGGACTCGATCCGGGCCGCGCGACCCCACCGCGAGTGGGAGAAGGTTGGGCTTTATGTATACTTTTCGCCCAGATAGACCCGCCGCACATCCTTGTTGGCACGGATTTCGTCCGGCGTGCCCTCGAACAGGGCTTCGCCCTGGAACAGGATGGAGGCCCGGTCGACGATATCGAGCGTTTCGCGCACGCGGTGATCCGTGATGAGGATGCCGATGCCGCGCTGCTTGAGGTAGAGGACCAGTTCGCTGATGTCGGCGATGGCGATCGGGTCGATGCCGGTGAAGGGCTCGTCGAGCAGGATGAAGGACGGACGGCTGGCGAGCGCGCGGGCGATCTCCACGCGCCTGCGCTCCCCGCCGGACAGGGCGAGGGCGGGGCTCTTGCGGATGTGGCCGATATTGAGTTCGTCCAGCAGGGCGGAGACATTGTCGTCCCACTTGCGCTTGTCCGGCTCGGTCAGCTGCACCACCGCCTTGATGTTCTCCTCCACGGAGAGGCCGCGGAAGATGCTCTGCTCCTGCGGCAGATAGCCGACGCCGAGGCGCGCGCGCTGATACATAGGCAAGCCGGTAATGTCCTGGCCGTCCAGCGTGATGGAGCCGCGATCCGCCTCGATCAGGCCCATGATCATGTAGAAGCTGGTCGTCTTGCCCGCCCCGTTGGGGCCCATCAGCGCCACGACCTCGCCGCGCTGCACGGTCAGGGTGATGTCCTTGACCACGACCCGGCCCCGATAGGCCTTGCCGATATTGTTGGCGGCCAGGCCCGAGGCGGGGGGCGTCGCCACGCTCGGCCCGCGCGTCAGCGCGGACTGGTCCGTGGGGTGCGGGCTGCTGTCCATGGCGGTCGGGCTGTCGAGGCTTTCGGCCATGCTATCCGACCGGCTCGGCAGGCTGGGACGTCGGCTGCGGCGCGCTCTTGATCAGGATGGCGACCCGGTCCTCGCGGTTGCAGCGGCGGCCCTGGCAGACGGACACCACGCGCGCGCGTTCCGTGGACAGGTTGTAGATCAACTCGCGGCCGCGCACCACGCTGTCGGCTTGTGTCAGGACCACGTCGCCCGTGACCTTGAACGTGTCGGAATCGGCGATGTAGACGCCCTTGTCGCCGCGCACTTCCTGGTCGGGCGTGATGTAGTAGAAATTCCCGGTCGCCACGATGCGCTGGATGTCGTTGCCGACGGACCCGACCGACAGGCCGCCTGCGTCCGCGCCCGCGCTCCGGCTATAGATCACCATCTCGTCGGCGAGGATGCGCACCCCGTCCTGGCGGGCGTCGACCTGCCCGGTCAGCGTGGTGACGCCCTTCACCGATACGGCATTGTCGGCGTAGAGTTCGATATTGCCGCCCCCGGCCCCGGCGAACTGGGCGTGGGCGTGGGCGCCCCACAGCAAGGCCGCGAGCGTACCGAGCAGCGCTTGATTCAAGGAGAGTTTCATCACGGATTTCCTCCTGGCAGGCCGATGCGCACGCGCCCGGACCCGTTGCAATTGCGCCCCTGGCACTGGCCCGAGAAGCGGATGGTTTCCGACACCGTGTCATAGATCAGCCGGTCGGTCGAGACCGTGTTGCCGCCCGGCTGGACCACGGTGACGTCGCCCGTGACGGTCATCTGCGAGTCGTCGCGCACATAGAGCCCTTCGTTCCCGCGCACGTCGTTGTCGGCGGAGACATAGCGGAAATTGGCCGTGCCGAGGATGCGCCGCACCGCGCCCATGCGCAGCGTGCCGGCCTCCTCGCTGCCCGTGCGGTCGCGGTAGATCTGCATCTCGTCGGCATAGACCGTGCTGTCCTGCTGCACCACGACCACGTCGCCGAACAGGTCGATCCGTGCGCCGCGATATTCGGCGCGGTCGGCGGTGATGTCGATGGGGCCGTCGCCGCCGAAGCCGAACATGGGCCGGGGCGCGTCCGGCTCGGCGTCGCGGCGCAACTCGCCCGGCTCGTCGCGATTGATCAGCCCCGTCATGCCGTTTTCGAACACGAAGGTCTTGTAGTTGTCGAGGATCTGGTAGGTCTGGCCGGTGACGATGCCGAAATCGCCCGTGCAGCGGATCGGCTCGTCGCCCTGGATGCGCTTTTCGCGCGCGAAGATGCGCGCATGGGTGGTCAGGCAGTTGATCCCGTCATCCGTGTCCAGCACGACCTCCTGGCGCAGCTCGTCCGCCAGGGACGGGTCCGCGCGCAGGTCGAGGATTTTGGCGACGTCGTCATACAGGCCGCCATCGGCCTCCACGAAGGAGCTTTCCGCCCCGTCCGCGCGGATGAACTCCAGCACGGGCTTGAACAGCTCGACCTCGTTGCGGGTCTCCATCTGGCGCACCGCCGTATCCGCCGTCAGGTAGAAGGGCAGATTGTCCTCCGTGCGGCCGCTATAGCGCGGATTGAGCATCTGCACGGCGGTTTCCGGATCGTCCTCGATCACCGCCTCGTTGCTCTGGGTGGCGAAGTAGAAGACCAGGAGCGCGACCAGCGCCACCGACAGCCCGATCAGGGCGCGCTGGATCAGCGCGATGCGGCGCGTATGCTTGCGCGCCGCCGACAGGGTCAGCGTGCGCTTGGGTTCCCACAGGCCGAGCGCATCGCTCGCCGCGTGGGACCGTCCGGTCTGAAGGCTCATATCCACCATGATCGGACCGCGCTATAAAGCCGCCCGCCCGGCTTGGGTAGGCCCCGTGTGAGCGAATGAGGGGTTTGTAACGGGCGCGCCCATCTTGCCCACCGGCAAGTTTTCCACAAGAATGAGGACAATATTCCTTTCCTTTGATGTTCACTTGTTGTTCTTTGCGCAGGCTCCCGCCTCTTCGCGGGGGCGAAGGCCGCGCGGTCAACCGGAATTGGGCCCGGCGCGCGGATAGCCGACAGGACTCTTGACGTGCGCAAGCCCGATACGATCGAACATCTCTATCTCGACTTCGACAGCTTCTTCGCCAGCTGCGAACAGCAGCGCCGCCCGGAACTGCGCGGCCGCCCCGTGGGGATCACGCCCACGACGGGCAATCACTGGGGCGGGGTGATCGCGGCCTCCAAAGAGGCCAAGGCACGTGGCGTGCGCGGCGTGATGAACCGCCGGGACTGCCTGCAACACTGCCCGGACATGGTGTTTGTGGAACAGGATCCGGCCTATTACCGCGAAATGCACCACAACGCGCAGGCCGCCATCAAGTCGGTGCTGCCGATCCGCAAGGTCATGTCCATCGACGAGCTGTCCTGCCAGCTTGGGCCGGGCCATATTCGCGACCCGCTCGGCACGGCGCAGCGAATCAAGCGGGCGCTGGCGGAGGGGGTTGGCGAGTCCGTCACCGCCTCCATCGGCTTCGCGCCCAACGCCCATCTCGCCAAGATGGCCTGCAAGACGGAAAAGCCGGATGGGGCAACCGTCTGGCGGCCCGAGGACCTGCCGCGTATCCTGCCCGATCTGCCCCTGGCGGGCGTGCCGGGATTGGGCGAGGGAATGCGCGCGCGGCTGGAGGCGGCGGGCATCACGGACATGAACGGGCTGCTGGACAGCTCGCCCAAGCAACTCCGGCGCATCTGGGGCAATGTTGCGGGCGAGCGCTTCTGGCAGGCCATTCAAGGCTACGAGGTCGTGACGCAGAAGAGCAAGCGCTCCATGATCGGCCACGGCCGGGTTCTTCCCGCGCAGTGGCGGGGCCTGGACGAGCCCTATGGCTGCGCGCGGATGCTGCTCACCAAGGCGGCGCGCCGATTGCGGCGGGAAGGGTTCGTGGCCAACACGCTTTACATCAGCCTGAAGATCCGGGTGCCCCACAAGGATGAGCCGATGGGCTGGGCCAACGTCACCGATCTGCACGGAGCCAATGACGACCGCACCTGCCTCAAGGGGTTGGATCGCATCTGGACGGTTCTGGAGAACAAGGCCGGGGGCGCGGCCCCGCGCCTGAACATCGCCCACATCATGGTAAGTTTTTCGGGTCTGGAGGATGAGAGCGAACAGCAGCTCGATCTCTGGACGGCCCGCGATCCGGAGCGCGAACGCTGGCGGCGGGTCACGCAGACGATCGACGCGCTGAACCTCGCCGCCAACAAGTCGCTGGTCACGCTCGGACCGTGGACCCCGCCGCCGGGCGGGAATGCCGGCGGCAAGATCGCCTTCACCCGTGTGCCCGAAGCCGAGGATTTCTGGGGTGACGGCAAGGCCCGGCCTGCCGCGAAGAAAAGGGCGCACGCATGAGCTGGAAGATGAAACTGCAACTGCTCGACCTCTGCACACCGGAGCGGATCGAGATCGTCTGCGCCTCCTGCGGTCACGTCACCAAGATCCTACCCGGCGACCCGCTGATCGAACGCTATGGCCAGCTCTACTTGGACGAACTGGAACGCCGCGCCCGCTGCAAACGCCGCGCCCTGCGCGGTCGCAGCGGGGGATGCGAGGGCGGAATGCGCCTGCTGCTCTGTTCCGACGCGGAGACGCACGCGTTCCAGGCGGGGATTGCCTAGCCCGACGCTGGCCCCACGGATTTGCGTCCCGCGTGCGGGTCTAAGATTGCCAAAGGCAATCGTCGCAAATCCCCGCGATAGCGGTCCGTCCCAAAGGACGGAATGGAGACCTTCCGGCGCGAGCCCAACCGGACGGGAAGGTCTACCTTGCGGCAGGCTTTTTTGCTTCTGTCCCCCTCCCCCTCCCCCGTGAGGGGGAGGGGGACAGGTATGAGCCCACCCGCAGGCGGCCCAACCCACCGATGGCAGGCTCTCGCTGCCGCTCGGCGCGCTGGAGTCGCGCGCGGCGACAAAAGGACATCGTGCTCGGCTACGCCTGCGCGCGTTGCCCTTTTGCCGATGGGAGACGCTCTTGCCTTGACCGAGAGCTAATCGCTTCGCCGCATCCGGTGACTGAAGATATCGACGTCGTTCCAGCCCATCCGGTCGAGGCGACAGCGCGTGTTGAGGAAGTCGAAGCAGCTCTGCGCGACCTCCAGTCGGCCCTCGCGGATCAGGCGTGCGGTCAGGATGGTGCGCAGCCGGTGCAAGTAGAGCACGTCGGAAGCGGCATATTCCAGTTGCGCGCTGGTCAGTTCGTCGGCCGCCCAGTCGGAGGATTGCTGCTGCTTGGACAGATCCACGCCCAGCAGTTCGCGCGTGAGGTCCTTGAGCCCGTGCCGGTCCGTATAGGTGCGCACCAGGCCGGAGGCGATCTTGGTGCAGAAGATCGACGCCGTGTCCACGCCCAGGTCGCGCTGCATGATGGCGACGTCGAAGCGGGCGAAGTGGAATATCTTCACCACGGCCTCGTCGCGCAGCAGCGCCTTGAGGTTGGGCGCATCGTAGTCGCGGCGGTCCATCTGCACGATGTGGGCGTCCCCGTCCCCGCCCGACAGCTGCACCAGGCAGAGCTTGTCGCGCACGAGGGAGAGGCCTTGCGTTTCCGTGTCGATGGCGACGGCGCGCTCGAACGTGACGTCGTCGGGCAGGTCGTGTTTGTGCAGGTGGATGGTCATCCGGGTTGCCTAGAGGGTCGTGGGGGTTTCAACAATGCCCGATTTTCGGCGGCGACCCGGAGGCGGGCGTGGTAGGGCGTGCCCATGCTCACGACCCCGCACCCGCCGACCGACCGGGACATATACGACGCCTTTCTCGCTCGCGCGGAGCCGCGCGGGCCGATGGCCGACGCCATCATCGGAGTGCGCACCACGGGCGTGTTCTGCCGACCCGGTTGTCCGGTGCGCGCGCCCAAATTCGAGAATTGCGAGTTCTTCGGCGGGGCGGAGGCGGCCCTTCGGGCGGGCTACCGCGCCTGCAAGCGCTGCCATCCGGCGGGCGAGGACCATGCGCTGGTGCGGCGCGTGATCGCCCTGGTCGAGGAGCGCGAGCGGGTCGGCGAGGTGGAGCTGCGCGCCGCCGGGATCGATCCATCCACCGCGCGGCGACGGTTCCGGGAGCGGCTGGGCATGAGCGTGGCGGAATATGGGCGGCTACGGCGGCTGGGTCGGGCGGCGCAGGCGATCCGCAACGGGAACAGCGTGATCGAAGCGCAGCTGGAAGCGGGCTTCGACAGTCCCAGCGGGTTCCGGACGGCGTTCGCCAAGACCTTCGGGGCGGCGCCGGCCAAGGGTGCGCCCGATCCGCTCTATGTGGACTGGCTGGACACGCCGCCAGAGAAAGGGGGCGGGCGCATGATCGTTGTGGCGGACGACCGCGCGCTCTACCTGATCGAGTTCGTGGACCGGGTCCGCCTGCCGCGCCAGTTCGAGCGCCTGCGTCGCACCCATGGACGCGCCATCGTACCGGGGGAGACGGAGGTGACGCGAACCATTCGGCGCGAGATTGCGGCCTATTTCGAGGGCGCGCTGAGAGAATTTTCGGTCGCGGTGGAAACGTCCGGCACCGACTTCCAGTCCGATGTATGGTCGGCGTTGCGAACCATCCCCTATGGCCGGACGTGGAGCTATGCCGATCTGGCGCGCGAGGTCGGGAACGAAAAGGCGGTGCGCGCCGTGGCGGGGGCGAACGGGGCGAACGGGCTGGCGCTGGTGATCCCGTGCCACCGGGTGATCGCGAGCGATGGCGGGCTGGGCGGCTATGCGGGCGGGGTGGACCGGAAGCGCAGATTGCTGGAATTGGAGCGACGAGTGGTAAAAGGGAAGGGTACGAGGTAGTTGCTGCACGCCGGAGCGGTCAGTCTCCTTTTCCCTTCCGCTCATCCCCGCGAACGCGGGGATCCAGTGAGCTTTGACGATAGGTGCGCAAGCGGCATGCCGGAAGTGTCCACCAGGTCGAGAGCGCACGCGAGCCTACCCACACTCGCCTCCCGGCAAGGACTGGATTCCCGCGTTCGCGGGAATGAGCGGGGGAGGTAAGTATGTATTGGGCGAGCAGACGAAGCTATTGCTCCCAGCATTTGTTGCCGGGGCCGCTGTTGGGAGAGAATGACGGCGGGAGTGGCAGCGGTCTTTCGCGATATTTTACAACGAGAACGGCGCCAGTCATACATGCAGGGGACAGCACCTTTTCGCTAAACTCTCCGCTCATTCCGCGAATGCGGGAATCCAGTCTTGGTTGCGGTCGAAGATGAGATTTCACGGTCGAGTAGCCGCGACGGTGTTGATGAAGCTCTGAAAAGAATCCGTCCCCGGCATTTATTGCCGGGGCCTGCTGGATGGGTTGTTCACAAGAGGCGACTTGCGAAAAACCGGGCGGCAAGCCTTGCTGGGCTCGCGCCGAGAGTTCCCCTTTCCGTCCTTTGGGACGGACCGCTGTCGCGGAGGTTTGCGACGATCCGCGCAGCCTGCCCTCAACTTGATTGGGGGCGGCTCTTAGACCCCTTTCGGGGACGCAAACCTGTGGGGCCAGCCTCTACCCCTCATGCCCCGGCGCATAGGCCGCCAGCATCGCCATCTGCAGGATCTCGCTCGCCGTTGCCCCCAGCGAGCAGATCTGGACCGGCTTTTCCAGCCCGGTCAGGAACGGGCCCAGCACGGTGGCGCCGCCGACCGCGTCGAGCAGCTTGGTGGAGATCGAAGCCGAGTGGATGGCGGGCATGACGAGGACGTTGGCGGCATCCGTCAGGCGCGAGAACGGGTAGGTCAGCGTATGCAGCGGGTCGAGCGCGACGTCGGCGGCGATGTCGCCTTCATATTCGAAGTCGACCTGGCGCTGGTCTAGGATGGAGACGGCCTCGCGCACCTTGAGCATGCGCTCGCCGACCGGATTGCCGAAAGTGGAGTAGGACAGCATCGCCACGCGCGGCTCGAAGCCGAAGGTCTGGGCGAAGTTGGCCGTGGTTTCGGCGATGTCGGCCAGGTCCTCGGCGGTCGGCATTTCCGTGATGTTGGTATCGGCGATGAAGAGCGTGCGCTGCTTGTTGACCACGACCGACACGCCCATGGTGCGCTCCCGGCGGCGATGGTTGAGCACCATGCGAACGTCGCGCAGCACCACGTCGTAGGAGCGCGTCACGCCGGACACCATGCCTTCGGCAAGCCCGTGATGCATCAGCAGGGCCGAGAAGACGTTACGGTCGTTGTTGACCAGGCGCTGCGCGTCGCGGCGCAGGAAGCCGCGCCGTTGCAGGCGCGAATAGAGATATTCCGTGAACTCCGCATTGCGGTCGAACAGGCGGGCGTTGAGAACCGAGAGGCTTTCGGGCTTCTCGATGCCGAGCAGCTTCATATTGTCGTAGATCGGCTTTTCGCGGCCGATCAGGATCGCCTTGCCGAGCCCGCGCTGCTGGAAGGCCTGGGCGGCGCGGATCACGGCGGGTTCCTCGCCTTCCGCGAAGACGATGGTCTTGGGTTCTTCCACCACGGCGGCCGTGATGCCCTGCAGGATCGCGGCGGTCGGGTCCTGGCGGCGGGCGAGGCTGCGCTTGTAGGCGTCCATGTCCTCGATCGGCTTGCGCGCCTCGCCCGTATCCATGGCGGCTTGGGCCACATAGGGGGGGATCTCGCTGATCAGCCGCGGATCGAACGGGGCGGGAATGATGTATTCGGGGCCGTATTGCGGGCGGTTGCCATGATAGGCGGCGGCGACCTCTTCGGGCACGTCCTGGCGGGCCAGATCGGCCAGCGCGTGGGCGCAGGCTAGCTTCATGGCGTCGTTCACATTGCGCGCCCGCACGTCGAGCGCGCCGCGGAAGATGTAGGGAAAGCCCAGCACGTTGTTGACCTGGTTGGGATAGTCGGACCGGCCCGTGGCGATGATGGCGTCGTCCCGCACCGCCTTGATGGTCTCGGGCAGGACTTCCGGGTCGGGGTTGGCCATGGCGAAGATGATCGGGTTGGGGGCCATGGACGCCACCATGTCCTCGTCCACGATGCCCGCGACCGACAGGCCGAGAAACACGTCCGCGCCCACCATGCTCTCGCGCAAGGTCCGCTTGTCCGTGTCCACCGCGTGCGGGGCTTTCCACTGGTCCATATACTCGGTGCGGCCCTGGAAGATGACGCCCTTGCTGTCGAGCACGAGGCAGTTCTCGTCGCGCACGCCGAGGCTCTTGATCAGGTTCAGAACGCTAAGGCCCGCCGCGCCCGCACCGGACAGCACGACCTTGATGTCCTTGAATTCCCGGCCCGTCAGGTGGCAGGCATTGATCAGCCCGGCCGTGGCAATGATCGCCGTGCCGTGCTGGTCGTCGTGGAAGACCGGGATGTCGACCAGGTCGCGCAGCTCCTGCTCGATGATGAAACATTCGGGCGAGCCGATATCTTCCAGATTGATGCCTCCGAACGAGTTGCCGATGCGCTTGACGCATTCGATGAAGGCTTCGGCCTCCTCTTCCTCGACTTCGATGTCGAAGCTATCGATGTCGGCGAAGCGCTTGAACAGCACGCTCTTGCCTTCCATCACCGGCTTGGACGCGGCCGCGCCGAGATTGCCGAGACCGAGAATGGCCGTGCCGTTGCTGATCACGGCGACCGTGTTGCCCTTGGAGGTATAGTCGTAGGCGAGGTCCTCGTCCTGGGCGATCGCCTCGACGGGCACAGCCACGCCGGGCGAATAGGCAAGCGACAGGTCGCGCTGCGTCGCCATGGGCTTGGTCGGCAACATGGAAATCTTGCCGGGCGTGGGATCGGAGTGGAAGCGCAAGGCTTGCTCGTCCGTGATATAGGGCTTCTTGGGTGGACGTGGGGTGAGCTTGGGCATGTGTGACCTTTCGCCGGGTGAACTGCCGTCGCGAACAGCCGGAGGAGGGTGAAGCGCGCCGCTGAACCGACGCGCGGGAGATGGGCGACCTGTCCTTCGCGAGCGAAGCCCCGGCCTTGGGACCGTCCCCGCTCCCCCCACGCGTCCGGGCCGCCGTGAACTGCAGTCGCGAACGGGGCGGCGTCATCCGGACGGCGCGAGAGGGCGGCGCCGATGTCGGGCGGTTTAACGGATCGAACCCTGCGTGCAACGCCAAAGACGGGCGAAACCTTCGCCCTTTCCTTGTTCGGCGTCATGTGCATCCGCCCAATTTCCGTGCATCGACCCGTGCGGGCCGGAGCGCATCCCCGATGCGACCGGGGCAGGCTCGACTCGGTCCGCCGGACGCGGCACGACGCTACCGGATCGCGGACGCGCCGGCGCGGACGCCAGACTTATCGGAGCCAGCAGGGAAGACCCATGAAGAAGATCGAAGCCATCATCAAACCCTTCAAGCTCGACGAGGTGAAGGAGGCGCTCCAGGCGATCGGCCTCCAGGGCATGACGGTCCTCGAAGCCAAAGGCTTCGGCCGCCAGAAGGGCCACACGGAACTCTATCGCGGCGCGGAATATGTGGTCGACTTCCTGCCCAAGCTGAAGCTGGAACTCGTGGTCGCGGACGATCAGGTCGAGCCCGCGCTGGAGGCGATCCAGACCGCGGCCAAGACGGGCAAGATCGGCGACGGCAAGATCTTCGTGTCCGACGTGGCGCAGGCCATCCGCATCCGCACCGGCGAGACGGGCGACGCGTCGCTCTAGGCGGCTCGCCCCACACCCAAGACAGAAGACCACAAGAACCACACACGGGAGACGGCCAGCATGGCGGACAAGACGATGAGCGCGGACGACGTTCTGAAGAAGATCAAGGACGAGGAGATCGGCTTCGTCGATCTCCGCTTCACCGACCCCAAGGGCAAGATGCAGCACGTCACCTTCACCGCCGACATGGTGGACGAGGACCTGTTCAATGACGGCACCATGTTCGACGGCAGCTCCATCTCCGGCTGGAAGGACATCAACGAATCCGACATGGTGCTGATGCCCGACGCGGCGACCGCCAAGATGGACCCGTTCTACCAGGTCGACACGCTGACGCTGTTCTGCGACGTCACCGAACCCGAGGACGGCTCCCCCTACAATCGCGATCCGCGCGGCACGGCCAAGGCGGCCGCCGCCTACATGCGCTCGGCCAATGTGGGCGACGAGGTCTATTTCGGCCCCGAGGCCGAGTTCTTCGTGTTCGACGACGTGCGCTGGAACACAGACCAGCACAAGACGGGTTACGAATTCGATTCCACCGAAGGCCCCTACAATACGGGTACGATGTATACGGGCGGCAACATGGGTCACCGTCCGGGACCCAAGGGCGGCTATTTCCCCGTGCCGCCGGTGGACAGCCAGCAGGACATGCGCACCGAAATGCTCGCCATCATGGACGAGCTCGGCCTGCGCCCCGAAAAGCACCACCACGAGGTCGCGCCCTCCCAGCACGAACTCGGCATGAAGTTCGACACGCTGGTCAACATGGCCGACAACATGCAGCTCTATAAGTACATCGTTCACCAGGTCGCCCATGCCTATGGCAAGACCGCGACCTTCATGCCCAAGCCGGTCCACAACGACAACGGCACCGGAATGCACGTTCACATGTCGATCTGGAAGGACGGTGCGCCGACCTTTGCGGGCGACGGCTATGCGGGGCTAAGCGACACCTGCCTTCACTATATTGGCGGCGTGATCAAGCACGCCAAGGCGATCAACGCCTTCTCCAACGCCTCGACCAATAGCTATAAGCGTCTGGTGCCGGGCTTCGAGGCGCCGGTCATGCTGGCCTACTCCTCGCGCAACCGCTCGGCCTCCATCCGGATCCCGTGGACGGCGAGCCGCAACGGCAAGCGTCTGGAAGCGCGCTTCCCCGATCCGGCGGGCAACCCCTACCTGACCTACACGGCGCTGCTGATGGCGGGCCTGGACGGTATCAAGAACAAGATCCATCCGGGCGATCCGATGGATATGGACCTCTACGAACTCTCCGCCGAAGAGGCCAAGGACATCCCGCAGGTCTGCGGTAGCTTGCGCGAAGCGCTGGAGTCCCTCGACGGCGACCGCGCCTTCCTGACGGCGGGTGGCGTGTTCGACGACGACCAGATCGACGCCTATATCGACCTGAAAATGGAAGAGGTCCACCGTCTGGCGATGCACCCTCACCCGGTCGAGTTCGATATGTACTATAAGTGCTAGCGTAGCGGCCAGCCCCAGGGATTTCGTTCCCCGATAGGGGTCTAAGGGCCGCGAAGCGGACCGTACGAAATCCCACCGCAGGCGTCCGTCCCAAAGGACGGAAAGGGAACGGTGCGGCGCGAGCCTGACAGGGCTCGCCACCCGTCTCCCCGTAAGCCGCCTTTCGTGGGCAAAATCTCCACCAGACCCCGGCAATAAATGCCGGGGACGACTGCTTTTTTGGTTAAGGTAAAGGGGCAATCAAGCACCCGACCCCTCTCCTCTCCCCACCCCGTTCCCGGCACCCGTTGCCGGGGCCTGCCATCTCCGGTCTTCACAAACGGATGGCGAGCATTCCGACCCGTCCTGCTAACCTGGCCCCCAAGCGGCAAAGCCCGGCAGTCACGTCATCCCGAATTTCGCCTGTCGCAGAGTTGATTTGCCCATCCGGTCCATTTCCGGCAAACCGTCCCCATGCGCCCCACACCCCTCTTCCTTGCCGCTCTCTTCCTCTCCGCCTGCGCCACCCTTCCGGAGGCCTCCGCGCCCAACGCCGTCCAACTCGGTGCTCTCGACGGCGCGACGGACGAGCTGAAGGCGGTCGCGCAGATGGACCAGCAGACCAATCTCCAGCAGGCGCAGCTCACCGACATTCGCGAGGCCCAGACCCGGCTCGATCTCGCTCGCACCCGGCTCGACTACGCCACCGTGCGCGACCGGGCCGCCGAAGACGGCGACGTGCGGGAGTTTCTCGACGCCCGGCGCTCCCTGCGGCAGCTGCACAACGCGTACGGCCCGACCGATACGGGCCGGCAGGAATTTCTCTATCGTCCCTTCGGCCCGTTCTGGCCGCGTCGCCACGACCGCTGGGATACGTCCCCGGCGGGCACGGCGGGCACGGCGGGAATCTCGAAGAGCGATACGCCCACCGTCGGTGCAGCCATGCCCCTGTCCGGACTGCCGGGACGCTAGCCGCATCCGCTCTGGTCGCCCCTCCCCGCCCGTTCTATAGGCAGGTGCGTCCGGGCCGACCGGGCAGGGGAACCCAGCCGTGCCGTCACTCAAGC
>JBATXP010000046.1:0-2154 GCA_049673465.1 Litorimonas sp. | reverse complement strand
TCCGCTAACGCGAGCTCCGAAGAGCCTCGCCTTTACACCTGCCCCATGCATCCGCACTATATCAGCGAAGACCCAGACGGCACCTGTCCGATCTGCGGCATGGACCTGGTTCCGGCGGAAACCCAATCGGCATCGCTGGGCGATGGCAGCATTGCCGTCTCACCCGAGATGATCCAGTCGCTGGGCATCCGCACGGCGCCGGCGACCCAGACCGATTTTTCCCGAACCCTGCGAGCCTATGGAACCGTCGAAGCCGACGAAAGCCTGCAGACGTCAGAAGCGTCACGCTTGGAAGGCTGGATTTCCGATCTGCGCGTACGCGCCGTCGGCGATCCGGTCCGAAAAGGCCAGTTCCTCTACCGCATCTACAGCCCCGAACTTGTCGGTGCGCAGAAGGATCTGCTCAACTCCCTGCGCATCGGCAATCCGCGCCGAATTGAGGCCGTGCGCCAGCGTCTCCGCTCTCTGGGCATGCAACCCGGCACGATCGACCGGGTCGTGGAGTCCGGCGAGACGATTGAACGTGTGCCGATCTACGCCGAAAGCGCGGGCATCGTGTCAGGGATCATGGTCTCCAACGGGGCCTATGTGAAACCTGGAGCGCCCATTCTGGACCTGCAGGATTTCGGTTCCGTTTGGGTGATCGCCCGTCTGCCGGAAGGCGATCTGCCACTTGTCCGGCCCGGCCTTCCGGTCCGATTGAGCTTCCCCAGCGCCCCGGACGCCAACGGAGAAGGCGAAGTTAACTATATCTATCCGACGATCGACCCGGTCACGCGCACGGCGCAGCTCCGCGTCAGTCTGACGAACAGCACCGGTTCTTTGCGACCCGGTGCTTATGCCGATATCGACTTCGAGGTGGAACGAGACATCAAGCTGTCTGTTCCCGCTCCATCCATTCTTCGTGATGGGAACGTATCCTACGTGGTTGTCAGCCTCGGCGAGGGCCGGTTTGCGGCTCGCCCTGTTATGACGGGTGAAACGAACGCTGGCCGGACGGCGATCCTCTCCGGGCTGCAGGACGGGGATAGCGTCGTTATCAACGGACAGTTCCTGCTCGGCAGCGAAGCCAACCTCCGCGAAGGGTTCGCCCGGCTCGGACCCGCCCTTGGTCCGGATACACCCCTGTCCGATTTACCCATCGACGCGGACACGCTGGCTCAGATTGATCATTTTGTGGACCAGGCGCTCTATTTTCACGAGGCCTTGACCGACGGGTACAGGATTGATCCCTATTTCGTGGATCCAGCTCTATCGGTCGTCGAGCCTCTTCGCGCCAGGTTCGGGTCGACGGGCCTCGGCACGGTTTTGACGGACGTAGACGCCGCCCTGCGAGCTGCGAAAGCCGCCCCGGACGCTAACGCGCTTCGCGTGGCGCTGGCCGCCCTGATGGAAGGATTGAAGCCTTGGCTCCTAGACGGCGCGTCGGCGAGCTACGATAATCGCGGGCTGGTCCTGTTTTCCGATGACGCAACAGGGCAACTCTGGCTTCAGCAGTCGGCTACGCCCGCCAATCCCTACGGCGGTGGGGCTGTCACGATCATTCCCTGGCCGGAGCCAATGTCGATGGCGCCTGAGCCAGCCTCTCGGCGCGAACCAGCCGATCCGCATTCGGGGCATCGCCACTAATGTCCGACGTCCAAAACCTTGCCGGACATGATCCGTCAAAAAGCGCCGTTGCGCGCCTGATCGGCTGGTCGGTCGCAAACCCGCTGATTGTTCTGGTTCTCAGCCTCGCCCTCGGCGTCGCGGGCTGGATGGCCGCGCTCGATACACCGCTAGACGCCGTGCCGGACCTGACCGACACGCAGGTCATCATCCGGACGGACTTTCCCGGCCAAAGCCCGCAAGTGGTCGAAGACCTCGTCACCTCTCCCCTCTCCTCCGCCTTGCTTGGACTGCCGGGAACCGAGGATGTCCGCGCCAGTTCCATGTTCGGAACAAGCTTCGTCACCATTGTCTTTCAGGATGATGTCGATCTCTATTGGGCGCGCTCACGCGTGCTGGAAGCCCTGTCACGTCTCGGCGGCAGTCTTCCCGAAGGGGCTGTGCCGGAAATCGGGCCCGACGCGACCGGTGTGGGCTGGGTCTATCAATATGCCCTCGTGGACCGAACCGGAACGACGGATCTTGCCGATCTCCGGGCGTTGCAGG
>JBATXP010000045.1:0-1831 GCA_049673465.1 Litorimonas sp. | reverse complement strand
CCCGCGTCGACGACCTCATGCCATGGAAGCACCGCCCATAGCATCCACGTCGGACGCTTACGACCAACATCACCATACGTAGGAAACACGCAAAAGCCTTCCGTGCAGCAGACAGCGGGCTAAATGCACGGTACATGACCGAACCGGGCCGCTGTATGCTTTTAGACCTTCAAGACATTTCTAAGGCCTACGACGCACAGGGAAGGACGACGACCGTCCTCGCAAACCTGAGCCTCAACGTCGGAAGCGGCGAGACCGTCGCGCTCTCTGGCGAGAGTGGGTCGGGGAAGTCGACGGTGCTGAACCTCGCCGCAGGCCTCGATGTGCCCGATAGCGGCCGGATTCTGGTGGGCGGGACCGACTTGGCGACGCTGGACGAAGCCGCCCGCGCGGCCGTCCGCAGGGAGACGATCGGTCTCGTATTCCAGGCGTTTAACCTAATTCCCTCCTTGACCGTCCATGCCAACATCGTCTTCCAAGCCAGGCTCGCGGGACGGAGCGCAGATATTGGGGCGCTCGCCGATCGGCTCGGGCTGACGCCGCATCTGCCGAAGTATCCAGAGCAGTTGTCCGGAGGACAGCAGCAACGCGTCGCCATTGCCCGGGCGCTCGCGGCGCGGCCGGGGCTCATCCTCGCAGACGAGCCGACGGGCAACTTAGACGAGGCGACGGCCGCGACCGTGGCGACGGAAATCCTCGACCTCGTCAAGGAGAGCGGGGCCGGCCTCCTCCTGGTGACCCATTCGCGTAGCCTCGCCGATCGGATGGATCGGCGTATCCATCTTACGGCCGGACGGACATCGACCCGATGACGTGGGTGGTCCTCCAAGCGTTGTCGTCGCACTGGCGGTATCGACCGCTGCAACTCCTGACGTTGATCGCCGGCCTCGCGCTTGCGACCGCCCTCTGGGCAGGGGTGCAAGCGGTCAACGCCGAAGCGCGCGCATCCTATGCCGATGCATCCGACGCCCTGGGCCAATCGCAACGCCCGGTCATCGACGGCCCGTTCACCGCGGAGCAATACGTCGTGCTTCGACGGTCCGGCTGGCGCGTGTCCCCTGTCGTGGAGGGGGAACTCATCTTCCCCGATCTGCGCATCCAACTTACCGGCATCGATCCGCTGACCAATCCTCAAGCCCTCGGCGGGGTGTTCCTCGGGGGGGACGCCTCGCTAGCCGATCCGCCGCTCTTCGTCGCGCCCGAACGGATCGCCGTTTTGGAAGGCGTCCCGGGTCTGCCGGCGTTGCGGGCCGCATCCGAACTGGGCCGTTTCGAAGCCGCGACGGAAATCGGAACGGCGCTCGACCTTCTCGGCCGCGAACGGATCGATCGTCTGATCGTCCTGCCGGATCAGCCGATCGGGCAGGTGCCTCTCGCCGAGGTCGTTCCTGGTGCGGTGATCCGACAGCCGGCCGACGATGGTGACGTCGCACGGCTCACGCGGAGCTTTCACCTCAACCTGACCGCGTTTGGGCTTCTCAGTTTCGCTGTCGGCCTCTTCATCGTCCACGCCGCGATCACCCTCGCCTTCGAACAGCGGCGCGGCATGGTGCGCACCTTGAGGGCCATCGGCGTTCCAACTCGGACGATCGTCGTCACCACCCTCGTCGAACTCGTCGTCCTCGCCGTGTTCTCGGGGATCGTCGGCGTCCTGCTCGGCTACCTGATCGCAGGGGCACTGCTTCCCGGCGTCGCCGTCACGCTGGAGGGTCTCTACGGCGCCCGGGTGGACGGCGGGCTTTCGTTTCGTCCCGGCTGGGCGCTGTCGGGGCTGGCCATCGCCGTCGCCGGCACCCTCGCGGCCTCGGCGCAGTCCTTGTGGAAGATTGCC
>JBATXP010000044.1:0-1648 GCA_049673465.1 Litorimonas sp. | reverse complement strand
GTTCTCAGGATCGCGACGGCCCCTTTCGCCCCGTCGGGCAGGCCGGGCCAGAGCGATTTCAGCCAGTCCAGCATCGGCCTCCAGGCGCGCAGGACCACGCCCAGCGGCGACCAGGACAGGACGGTGCCGAGGATGCTCCAGGCACGGGACAGGCGGGCCCCGATCCCGCCCCACAGCCTGGCGAAGAAATCGCGGATCGGCCCCCAATGCTTGTAGATCAGGAAGGCGGCGGTGGCGACGAGGGCCACGCCCGCGATCAGCCAGCCGATGGGGGTGGAGATGAGGGCGAGGCTGAGCGCGCGAAGGGCGGTCATGACGGCCGGGAGCGCCACGCGGGCGAGGCCGAGAGCGGCCCCACGAAAGACCCGCAAGCCCTTGACGGCGACGCCCATCCCGCCCTTGGCGAGACGACCCAGCCCGGTCCCCAGCCCGCCGGCGACCCGTCGAAGCCGCTGAAAGGATCTGGCCCCGTCCTTGGCCTTGCCGAACAGGAGTATCTTGGAATAGCGCAACAGGGCGATGGGCGCGATGAGCGAGCCGATCGTCAGGGCCAGGCCGCCCATGGTCGCCGCCAGCACGCCGAACAGGACGACGCCGATCGCGATATATTTCATCAGGCGCGGATGTTCGTCGATGAAGGCGGTCAGCCTGTCCGTCACCGCCTGGATGGTGGGCAGGGCGTCCTTGAAAACCGAGACCAGCGAATAGCCGAGACTGCGCTTTATGTCGCGCAGTGCCTCTATCGTCTTCTGCATGTCGGCGTCGGCATTGTCGTCCTGTCGGCGCGCCATTCCAAAGAAAGACTCCTCGCCCAGCTCCCGCGCTTGCCGGCTGAGCGCCAATCCTTTTTTGTACTCGTCATTGGCATCACGCATGGCGACGAGAAAGTTGAGCGCCTCCACGTCCGGAAAGGCGTCCTTGAGCACGCCCATGTCATCGACCGTCCAATCCTCGCCCAGAAGCCCGGTAATGTCTTCGATAACGTCTTCGATGCGGGCTCGCTTGCCGTCATCGCCGATCAGCTGAATGTCCAAACCTTGCTCGTCGAAGGTTTCCTGGGCTTCCCGCAATTTGCCCGAATAGGCCCGGAACCCCGTGCCGATCTGGCCGCCCTTCATGGTTTTCTGACCCGCGCCCAAAATGGCCGCATACTCCTCCATGGTGAAGCCGACGCTTGCCGCCGTCGCCCCAGCGGACATGAAGGCCTGCTGCATCTTGGGCCCCGTGGTCTTGAAGGCTTCCACGCTGGACGCCATGATCGCTCCGAAATCCGTCATCCATTCAATGTCGGTCGCGTCTGGCATCTGATCTTTGAACATGCCGTGGGCCGTCGTGGCGAGATCGGTGATCTCGGACGCGCTGGCGTCGGTCGCGCGAGCCAGAACAGCCGAGTGGGCGGTGATGGTGGCTTGCGATTCAGCGTCCAGCGTCCCCAGAGCGGAGCGGACGTCATAGGCCGCGCCCAGCATGTCGGGGACCTCGATATAGGCGAACTCCTTGGCGATGGGTTCCATGATCGCCTGCATCGAGTCGATCTCCTCGTGGGAGGCCGACAGGGAGCGCAGGCGGCCCCGGTTTCTCTCCTGTTCGCGCACGCTGCCCATCACGCCCGCCGCGCCGGACAGGGTGCGCGTGCCCAGCGCCACGC
>JBATXP010000043.1:0-2385 GCA_049673465.1 Litorimonas sp. | reverse complement strand
GCTCGATCACGCGCCGATAGCTTTGGGCGTTGAACCCGTTGGCGTGGCAGAAGACGAGCCGGACCGGCGCGTCCGGGTCGCCGAAACGGATCGCGGACAGCGTTCCGTCGGGCAGGCCGATCTCCATGCGCGTCATCGGCCTTTCGCCTCCGGTGTCAGGGCGCGCAGTCCCTTCGCGGCCAGCCGCGCCGTCTCGGCCACGCGCACGGCCCGCGTTTCATCCCGCACGGCCCGCTTGATCCATTCCAGAATGCCGCGGCGGTTGGAGTGCGCGAACGCGTCCCATGTCTCCCGCGCGTCCACGGCCTCCAACGCATCGGCCAGGTCCTTTGGCACGATCCCCGCCTCCACATCGTCGAGAAAGTGCCACATCCCGTTCGCTTTCGCCGCCGCGACCAGCGCCTCGCCGCGCTCCGTCATGATCCCGTCGGCGCGATTGCGCGCGATATGGCGCTTATTGACCGCCGACCAGGCGCTCTTCGGGTTGCGCGGGCTGATGCGCAGCAACGAGCTGATCTCGTCATGCTGGCGCACCGAGCTGTCGACCCAGCCATGGCAGAGCAGTTCGCGCACGATCTCTCCCATCGGGATGTAGCGCGCCTGTCCCTTGCGGTAGCGCCGCATCCAGAGCCCGTCCGGGCGGTCCGCGTTGTCCAGCAGCCAGGCGCGCAGGTCGGCCCGGCTTGCCACGTCCAGCTCGGGACGGTCACCCAACCTTGAGGTCCATGTCGTCCTCGATGGCCCGTTTCAGCACCGGCATCAGCGTCTGGTGGCCGCGCGGCTTGTTGATGGCGAAGGCGTGCGGGGAGACGGACTTGAAGAAGGCCACGGCTCGGGCGACCGCCGCGTCCACATCGTCCACCGCCTCGTCGAGATAGCCGACCTCGACGGCCTGCTCCGGCGTGAACATCTCGCCATTGATGAAGGCGCGGGAGAAGTGGCGTCGGCTGAGCCTCGGCAGGGCCAGTTCGCGGCCGAAATTGTGCATCGGAAGCCCCTTGGCGGTTTCGGGCAGCCCGACCTGGAAGGGGCCCTTGCGCCCGATACGGTAGTCGGCGGCGAGGAACAGGAAGGCCCCCAGCGCCACGATGTGCCCGTCGCCCGCGCAGATGACGGGCTTTTTCGTCTCCATCATGCGCACGGCAAATTCGCTGCCGCGCCGCACCAGCTGCACCGCCGTGTCGCCGCCCAGCATCAGCTCCTTGAGATTGTATCCGGCGGAGAAGATGCCGTCACGTCCCCGCAAGACGATGATCTTCGCCTCCGCATCCGCCTTGTCCATGGCGGCGTTGACCGCGTCGAACAGGGCGTTGGAGAAGGCGTTGGCCTTGCCGTCGTCCAGACGGATCGTGGCGACGTCTTCGGCGAGGTCGTAGGAGAGGAGGTCGGTCATGGGGCGCGGTCCTTGTGATCGAGGGTCATGTCGTAAAGGGTCATTTCGTCGGCGAAGCCGTGTTCGCCGCGCGCGCGGGCCGCGTCAACGATCCGTTTGCGCAGGGCGCGGCTCTTGTTTCCGCTCATCTTGCGGAAGGCACGCAGGCTGTCGATCTCCAGCCGAAAAGCGACGATCCCGCCGCGCAGACGCGCCACATAGTCCGGCGCGTCCGACACGGACCAGCCGGTTCGGCCTTCATAGGCTTGCGCCATCTCCGCCAGATGCGGCCCGACCGCATCGTCCGGCAGGACGGATAGCCGCCCGCGCGCCTGGACGGAGGCGTAGTTCCAGGTCGGCACGCTGCGCGTCGGATCGTCGTAGAGCGTCGCCGACACATAGCCGTGCGGCCCCGAGAACACCGCCAGCCCCGCCCCGCCGTCGAGGCTCTCCGCCACCGGATTGGACCGGGAGACATGCCCGTATAGCGACCCCGCTTCCCCTTCGTCGCGAAACAGCAGCGGCAGATGCGTCGCCTCCAGATCGCCCGCCACCAGCAGCGCGAACCCATGCTCCGCCATGATGCGCCGCGCGAAGGCGGGGTCGTCGTCGGTGTAATAGGGCGGTGGGTAGGACATGGATCGAGGGGTTAGCGGATGGGAAGGATGTGAGCCAGTCGCGGCGGGAACGGGACGTGGGTTTTGTTCGGGCAGGTCTTCGGGTGCGACCGGGCGGCCTGGCCCGGCGGAAAGAGCGTTTTGTGCCGAGAGTGGCACGAAGCGCGGGCCCTGCCCCGCGATGGGGAAGGGAGAAACAAAACCATTTACGCAAGGGCAGAGCCCGCGCGTTCGATGTGCGCAGCTGGCGTTAGCGCTTTGGTCCGGACGGCCTGCAATAGGCGCACGCCCGGAGCGGGGAAGCGGGTTCAGGGCTTTCGGCCCTGGTCCGCCATCCGCTCTTGGCCGGAGGGCACACGGCGGGCCGGATGCCATCCCGGCCCGTTGCTCCGCTTG
>JBATXP010000042.1:0-32277 GCA_049673465.1 Litorimonas sp. | reverse complement strand
TCGTGACTTACAAACTACTGACCCTCCCAGGGGCTCTGCTATTGGTATCCTGTGGAGCAAGCGATGCTCCGTCGACCCTACAAGAGCCAAGCTCTGAAACGCATGTGCAGATGGATCATGAGGGCATGGAGCGTGCAATGCCTGTCGAGACAACGTCGAACCCTGAACAGCCTGTTGGCGACACGGGCACGACGACAGGTGTTATTCGATCGATCAGCGAGAACGGCGATTTCCTAACGATAGACCATGCTGAGATTGAAGGTGTCGGCATGGGTGCAATGACGATGGGCTTTGAAGCCTTATCGAATGTGGACTTATCAGGTTTCGGTGTTGAGGATCGCGTCGCTTTTTCTATCAAGCGAGGGCGGGACGGCTCTTACCGCATCACCGCAATCTGCGAGACTTCAGGAACCGACGAAAGCTGTCTCGTTCAGTAAGATCAAGCCTGTCTGTGAAACGAATGCTTGCTGGACAGGCTTAGTTTTATCCAATCACTTTGAATGGAATTGAATTTGGACAGTTGGGACTCTGGGCGGGTTTCGAGACAGTTCACCAAACAATAATTCGATGTCCCAAACCGCTGCTGCGCCACAGGACCACTGTGCCACTTCAAGAGCTTATCGCGTGCTACAAAACCTGTTTGACCAACATCTATTGTATTGATAAATATGGGATTATGAAGAAGGCATCGTGCCTCTTCTGGGCACCACATCTTAGCCACTCCTGCCTATTAGTTTGTCAGCACTGCTGGATTGGGCGACAGACGCGTCTAATACATATTACAGAGAGGCGTAATGCCGGCACCGTTCAATTCTCTTTGTGAATGAAAGATTTAAACTTTGATGCAATCCCTCTTTTCTCAAAGACCCAACCGAGAGCTTTTGTCAGAAAAAACTGCTGCCTTCATACTCTTTGCCATTTGGGTTTGCTGCCTCCTGATCTTCATCCGTTTTATAGAGCCTCCCCGGATGAGCGATCAGATGAGGTACTTCATGGATGCCGCAGACCCGGAAAACATAGGTGTTGGAGTTCGAGATTTCCGGATCGGGCTCATATTTCCGCTTCATCTATTTATGAAGGTTTTTGGCTACTCCGAGCTGTCCTTCTACTTTCTTCCGTTTTTGGCATTTGCTGGAACGGCCAGCGTTATCTACTTGCTCGGCCGTTTTTACTTTAACGACCTAACCGGTCTATTTGCAGCCTACCTATTCTGCACGACACCTGCTGTTTTGAGAGAGGTTAGTGAACTTCTTCCTGACTATTTCAGCGCCATGCTGATAGGATTTGCCGTCTTGTTGATGGCAACTGCGACTCGCGCTGACTCGGAAAACGACATCAGCGAAGCCAAGCTATTGGCCCTATTTGCATGTTCAGGGCTTTTGCTTGGATGGGCGTATCTGGCTCGAGAATTCGCAACGCTAATCTATCCCATCCTCGGCATTGCGATGGTTCTGCTGAAAGTACGAGTCAAACACATTTTTGCTTTGTCCGCTGGAGCACTGCTTATGCTTGGAGTGGAGCTTTTGTGGAATCTCTACCATTACGATGATCCCTTAACGCGGATCCGTTACGTCGTTTTCACTCGCCGTGAGCTCTTAACAAGTCCCTACTTCAGTTCGTTAGCCTACGAGACAAATTTCTGGCCTGCATTTCTTCAGTTCTTCAACATAGGGAGCGAAAGATCTCTCATGAATGGCTGGCTGTTTATGCTGGGGCTCGGATCGCTCGCAGTTCTCGCTCTTAGCGCACCAAGACGATACGCCTATTTGGTGGTTTGGGGACTAACGAGTTGGGCTCTTCTAACGACAATCGCAATTATACCGACTTTTGGAGGCGAAATGATCCTTCGCCTTCACAAGTTCCGTTACTGGGCGATTGTCCTGCCTCCGCTATACATAGCGGTCGCCGCAACTCTGTGCCTTGGGCCCAGCAAGCTCGTGCAGGCTTTTGCCAAAAGAAGCCGAACAATTCAGCAAGCCTCGATCAAGGTAGAGAGTTGAATCGGCCATGTCACTGCTCAGAAAAACCCTTGCAATTGTTGTCCTATCCATTCCAGCCATTGTTGTGGCAGCCATGGCTTTATCAGCTTCCATGCAAGCCGCGAAGGATCGTTTCCTCATCAGGTCGGGCAATGACGCCTATTGGGAATTTCGTGAATTCCTGGAGACACAGGATCGCATGGGCGAAACGCTTTGGTTCGATTGCTGCGCCGACAGACGCGGCTGGCCTTCGACGTCGGTACTTCCTATGTATACGGAACATTGGACCGGGCTGTCGAAGGTCTGGACCGGAGACATCGCGAAGTTTGATGTTTCGGGAAATTCACGCCTGTATCCAGGACCTCAAGACGTCGTATCCGGTCTTGTGGCCTTCGATCAGACCAGAACAGATTGGGACACGATGAGTCCTTCCGCGCTTGCGGATGAGTTTGGATTGGATTGGAAAACGGCTTGGGTTTCACCGCACCCATGGTTGGGACGGATCATCGTTTTTGACCCGAGCCAAAGCCGAACATCCGGTAAAATCGTGACAGCACTAAATATTCCGCCTTTGGATAGCGACTCCTGGAAAACGGCTGGTGTCACCAAACCAGAAGCGATTGATAGCGTCAGCGAACTGATGCGTATGGTGGGAGAGACGACGGAAAAAACCGAATTTGCAAGAACGGCTATAAAAGCCGACCTAGCGCCGAGTGAATACAAAATGGAGTTCGAGGTTAAAGAGCACGACCCCTCGATATTTGTTATGGTCCGCCTGGATGTGATCTATGAAACTGACGAAAGCTCCCGGCATGACATAAGGCTGCAGCTGCACGATCAAGACCCCATCTTTCGAGCGAGAGCATTGTTAGCTCCGACTGCTACCTTGGGCGAGGATGGGCTTTTCTCCATAAGTGCATCCCTCCTGCTCACGAAACCGGCCAAAGAACTTCGCATCAGCATTTACCCGAGTGCTGGCGTGGACTTTCCGAGATTTTCCGAAAGCGCGGTTGGAGGTCTCACAATGAGCACTCCAAGGATCACTTACAACAAGCCCGCTCCCTAATCTGGGACAAGAACTAGCGTCATGAAGAAAGTTGCAGTCATTGGCAGCGGTGCCGCAGGGGCTGGAGTTGTCTTGGGACTACTCAGCCGCTCCGAACAAGTCGAGATTCATGTCTTCGATGCCGCAGAGCCAATGTCATCAGGCCTTGAGCGCGATACCGATCCGCGCCTTTGGAGCGATGGTAGGATGGCGGAAATCTACGCCAAGACCACCAAGACGAATGGCTACAGCATTCCCTTGCCCAAGAGCTATTTCGGTTTCACGCCAAAACGCGTTCTCGCTTCGGACAAGAAGCGTATCTGGCGAAGCGCGTATCGTGGAGGGCTGACGAATTTTTGGGGCGGGACCATGCTTCCCCTTGCGGAGGAGGATTTTCAGGATTGGCCGGTCAAGAAGTCCGACTTGGTGGATTGGTATCAACGCGTCTGCCAAATTGTCGGCGTCTCTGGCCAGCATGACGGTTTGACGGAAGCCTTGGATGGCTTCGATCCGTCGAACAGACCGCCAATTCAGATCGAGCCTCTCATTACGGATTTCCTGACGGCACTGAATGCGGTTAAAGTGAATGCTGGTGTCAACAGAATTGCTCTGGAAACACGCCCGGAGGTTCAGAATCACTGCATCTTCTGCGGCGAATGCCTGATCGGATGCTTCAAAGGCGCCCCGTTTTCAACATCTTCGCTGTTCCGTAAATGGTCAAACGAAGGAAGTCTCGCATCGATAAGTTCCGCACGGGTTCATTCGATCGATCTGGAAAGCCGGGTGCTTACCTTCGAAGGGCCAGACGGACCGACATCGACGTCCGAAAGTTTCGATCAAATATTTCTTGGAGCGGGTTGCTTCGGGTCGACATCGATTATGATGAACACCTTCGCTGTGAAAGAGGCCACATTCGAGGACAGCCGTGTTCTCAACATTCCAGTTATGTCTTCGCGACTTAGGACGAGCGGCGCGACTCGAAAAGGCGGGTTCGGTCTAACGCATGGCCTCGCCGTCTTTAAGGGCGCAACCGGGAAAGTGGTGGCGCAGGCGCAGTTCTACCCAACTCTGCCTCACTTTTGGCGGTCCGCGCTGCCTTCTACCCTGTGGTCAATCGCAGAACTTTTTGGACAACCACTCAGGAAGCGAGTTCTATGGGCTCGCGCCTACCTGCCTTCGGATTCCGCCAACACTTACACTATACGCCGGGAGGATGGCGAGGTGGAAGTCACTCAATCGCGTAAACCGGCTGGAGATGCGAAGGTCGAACGCTTTCTCTCCAGTTTCAAATCGCACCTGAAAAGATCAGATTTTAGAATGTTGAGCTTTCTCGTGCGCGATGGAGGATCTAGTTCACATTATGCTGCTGCTTCGCCATTCCGGATCGGCGAAGGCAAGGTTGACGAGGAGTTCAAGATCGCTCCGGGCGTATTCGCAGCCGACAGCATGGCCTGGCCATCTGCACCGGCCATGTCACCGACCCTTACAATTATGGCCAATGCCATGAGACTGGCTGCTGCCGGGTAAGCTATTGCCGGTTGCCTTGATTATGGGGTTCCATTAGCGCAAGCCGCAAAAGATTTCCGCCGCAGGAAATCACCGACAAAGGTCCATCGTGAAAAAACTGATCATCCAGATTCCTTGCTACAACGAGGAAGAGACACTCGCGATCGCCTTAAAAGAGTTGCCGAAAGCTGTGCCCGGTTTCGACGTTGTAGAATGGTTGATCATCGACGATGGCAGTACGGACAAGACTGTCGAGGTAGCGCTGGAGAACGGTGTCGACCACATCATTTCTCTCGGCCACAACCGAGGTCTCGCAAGAGGTTTTATGGCGGGGATAGAAGCTTGCTTGTCCCTCGGAGCCGATGTCATCGTCAACACTGATGCCGACAATCAATATGACGCCACCGGAATCCCCGATCTTGTAAGACCCATCGTCGAGCAGGAGGCGGAATTTGTAATCGGAGAGCGGCCAATCTCCGACACGGATCATTTTTCGGCTGTGAAGAAGTTTCTGCAAAAGTTCGGAAGCTGGGCCGTCCGCGTTGCCAGCAAGACCGCCGTGCCGGACGCGCCTTCGGGCTTCCGAGCCATCTCCCGAGATGCGGCCATGCGCTTATATGTATTCTCTGAATACACCTACACATTGGAGACGATTATTCAGGCTGGTCGCTCGAACATCCGGGTCATGTCGGTTCCTATCCGCACCAATGAGGACTTGCGCCCATCCCGACTCGTAAAAAGCATCGGGTCCTACGTTCGAAGGTCGATGATGACGATCATACGCATCTTCCTCCTGTACAAGCCGATGAGAGCGTTTTTTCTTATGGGATCCGTTTTTTGGATCATGGCCCTGTTGCTGGGCGGCCGGTATCTTTACGAACTGGCAATCGATGCTGACACGCAACGTATCCAGTCTCTCGTTCTTACGAGCATCCTGGCTATGGCAGGACTGATCTGTTTCGCCATCGCGATCGTTGCCGATCTGCTCGCGATGCAGCGTCGTCTACTCGAAGAGATCCGTTATAGGCTGTTGAGATCGGATCTGGATAATGATCGTGCTCCCGTCTTTGCAGCGGAGATGCACACAGCCCCGAAGAGTTCGGTAAAACTCAAGTCGGAAAGGACCTAGAGCGCTATGGGGTCGAGGCGCGAAGACGATAGACAGTTCCAAAACCCTATGCGTGCTTCTTCAGAATGGATGAATTGAAAGGTAAGTGACATGGTCTATCCCAGACAGCGCCTCTACGACATCAATCACTCCGGCTACTTCAACGCTTTTGTGTCACGATCCATCAACAGTGGCAAAGATGCTAGCTTCGCCGAAGCGTTCAGCAAATTCGTTGATGCGTCCTATCCAGTCCTACCCTTGAGCCGGGGAAGGCTTTCTCTCTATTTCGCGACTCGCAATCGAGTGTCCGGAAATCGCCGTGACGTCGTTATGTGTCCATTCACCATCTTCGACATGATCAATATGATCCTGTGTGGAGGTGGACGGCCGAAATTCATCGACAGCGACCCTGGAACCCCTCACGTATCGCTTGAAACGATCCGGCAGCAGGTGGACGAAAACACGGCCATGGTCGTAATTACGCATTACCACACGGTCAATCCAGAAATCGAGAAGATTGCTTCCTATCTGCGCTCCAGGGGAATTGCCTTGTTCGAGGACTGCGCGATCTCTCTCGGAGGCCGCGTCAACGGAAAGCACGTTGGCAGCTTCGGTGACTACGCTCTGTTCAGCTTTGGCCTCTTCAAATTCATTTCGACTTATTTCGGGGGCGGCGCACTGGTCAGGGATGAAACCGAACGAGAGGCCATCGCGACTGAAATATCGGGATGGCCACGCATGAACGCGAAAGATCTCTGGCCTTACGTGAAGAAAGGCTTGAAGTTCTCGACGCTTACCAGCCGCCCAGTCTTCAATCTACTAACCTTTCCGCTCTTCCGTTTCGGTTATGTAAACGACGTCGACTTCATAAAGAAGAATGCGGTTAATGATCCAGATCCCCACCGTAAGTCAGAGCTGCCCGAGAGCTACAAGCGACGACCGTCCAGCTTTCAGACAAGCGAATGGGTTCGCCAACTTACCCAAGTCGAAAACGCCAGGCAGGCACGCCTGGACAATGCCACTCTATATGCCACGCGCTTCACAGGCTCGAACGTCATCCGCAACGCATCGATGGTCGACAGAAAGGCTGATTGCTATTTAAACTACCCCGTCAATGTCGATGGTTCGGTGGAGGTACTTAAGCAACTCATGACATCTGGTTATGACGCGTCGACTTATTTCTATCGGAACTGCGCGGAACTCGAATGTTTCGATGAGTTTCACGTAGAACTGCCGAATATTGATGCCTACGCCAGAGACATGATCATCCTGCCGACTTATCCCGGACTGCCAGCCGACTATATCCGCGGACTAAGCGACGAAATCATTCGTATTGCCTCGGAAATGGCTTCTTCGTCGGCCGACATATAACACCCTCGAAAGTATCATTTTGGGAGGTATTGTTTCCGTGATTTCGAAGATCGCTGGCGTTCTCGCCTACTATGTTCCACCTCCCCTCAACAAATACGTTCATAAATGGCGGGGGGTCAGGATCACCGATACCAAGTCCTTATGGCTTGGCGTCAACTGCCATATCGACACGAGTTTTCCGAAACTCATTCATATCGGGGAAAACGTGACCATCTCGTTCGGAGTCAAAATTTTCGCGCATATGGACCCGCCAGACACGATGCAGCAGGTTTATCTCCCAGCCTATCAGAAGCCAGTGTCCATCGGATCGAACTCTTTTATCGGCGCTGGCGCAAGCATTCTTCCAGGCGTATCGGTTGGGCAATGGGTCATCGTCGGAGCCGGCGCGATCGTGACCAAGAGCGTGCCTGATTATGCGATCGTCGGTGGGAATCCTGCGCGGATCATCGGAGATGTAAGAGAGCTAAGCGCAGGCTCTGGCTTCTGAAGCCAGTTCTTCGAAAATCGTTTTTATCTGGCTTTCACCAGACGCGCAGCAGAGAAGGTTCCCAAGAAGAACACCAGATCTCCGACCATTGTCGCCAATCTATACTGTGCTGCAATCGCAACCGCTGAGCCCTCAAGGCCAAACGGTGTGAGCGACGCTATGAGAACCAGTTCCCGAACACCAACGCCCCCGGGCGCGCCAGGCGTAATCGTCCCGGCCACCCAGGCGAGAGCATTCGCCGCGATTACGATGCCAACTGGGGGTATAACCGTAGCATCTGCTAAAACCGTCTCGGCAACAATCCAGTAGAGAAGTAAGCCCGTTGCGATGAAAAACGACAGGTAAAGAAAGCTGGCAAAGCCAATGCCTCGGATTCTACGATATAGGAAGTGAAATCCCGATCGAAGCTTGGCTCTAACGAAAGGTATAAAAACTCCTGACAGGGCGGCAAGCACTGCGACGCAAATGGCAAGATAAAATAACGCATTTAAATATGAGATCGGTAATGAGCTCGCCAAGGAGAGCCCTCCAAATGCTAGAGATACCAGGAAGGCTGCTAAGACGATTAGTCCGGTCTCAGCAAGGGATGACCAGATAATGTCCTTGTGCGATAGACCGAGCTTCCTAAGTACGGCATAGCGCGAAATCTGATGGATGACGTTCGACGGGATATATTTATAGATTTGAAATCGGCCGTAGAGAGCGACAAGGTTATCGAAAGAAGCATTTTGGCGACCCTGCCCCAGTAGCAATGTCCAAGCCCAAAAGATTGCAATTAAGGCCATGCCATAGAGAACACCGACCGTTATCAATATGCTGCCGCCCTGCCAGCTACTTAGAAGCATCCATGATGAAAAATCACTCTGCCATATTTCTCGAACAACGAAGGCGATAGCTGCGACCGTCAGCAGTGCCCCGAGAAGCTTGACCACCCTATTTGCGAGAGCGGAACTCACGCGAGGCTTTCAGAATTATACCGTTCACGTTCTCCTATTTTTTGGGCGGGTATGCCTGCCACGATCGCCCATGGCTCGACATCCTTTGTGACGATGGCCCCAGCGCCGATCACGGCACCAAATCCGATCTTGCTCACTGTTGGCAGTATGAGAGCGTTCGCCCCGATCCAGACCTCGTCTTCGATGACAAGGGGGGAGACCGTTAGGGGCCAATCGCATTTGGGGCCTTTCGAGAGTTCGTGCGAATGTGTCTCGATCAGAACATTCTGGCTCACCCAAACATCGTCTCCAAATGTCACATTGCCTGAATAGTCAATTTCTACGTTGTGGTTCAGGTGCGTTCGCGCACCCAACTTGAGGCGTCCCTGAACAAGGGAATGCGGCCTGGTGAAATAGAAATGCCCCATTACGACCGAGGTCTTGTCCAGATCGAACAAGCGTCTCAGCACGACATGCTTGATGGAGGTCAGGATCGGTGCATCGAAAAGATTGCTCCGAAACATCAGTTGCACAAATCTTTTGGCAGCTTCCTTAACGAACGCCGACTTTGAAGCCACTTTTGTCATGAGTGTCGAGCCCTGCCCGCCTTTTGCGAAACTGCGGAAACAATTGAAACGCTATAAGCATGTCTCTGGCAATTGTCACAGTTCAAGCTGCTGTTTCGTGACGGCTACAGGCTTACATCGGTATGTGCGACTGCCGACCCCTTTCGCAGAGATGTTGACCGCCGCCCTGCCGCGACGCAAAGCGCGGCTTGCGTGAGTGTTGCGGACTGAGCGGTTTTTTATGTGCGGTATCATTGGTATCATCGGCGATAAGCCGGTTTCGGCTCGGCTGATCGCGGGGCTGACGCGGCTGGAGTATCGGGGCTATGACAGTGCCGGGGTGGCGGTGCTGACCGAGGACGGGATCGAGCGGCGGCGGGCCAATGGCAAGATCGTCAACCTCAAGGCAGTGCTGGACGCGGATCCCACGGACTCCACGACCGGGATCGCGCATACGCGCTGGGCGACTCACGGCGTTCCCAGCGTCGCCAACGCCCACCCCCACAAGGCGGGCCGCGTGGCGGTGGTCCATAACGGCATCATCGAGAACCATGCCGAGATCCGCGCGCAGCTCGCCCACCGCACCTTCACGTCGGAAACGGACACGGAGGTCGCCGCGCATCTGATCGACGAGTTCCTGTCCGCCGGGGCAACCCCGCGCGAAGCCGTGTCGCAAGCCTTGCGCCGTTTCCGAGGGGCCTACGCGTTGGGTATCGTCATCGAGGGACACTTGGATGAGATCTACTGCGCGCGCCACGGCTCGCCGCTCGCCATCGGCCTGGGCGACGGGGAGCGCTATCTCGGATCGGATGCCCTCGCCCTCGCCCCGCTGACCGACCGGATCGTCTATCTGGAAGACGGCGACTGGGCCGCGCTCGGGCGCGACCATGTCGACATCTTCGATCGCAACAATGCACCGGTCGAACGCGAGGTCGTCACGGTAGAGCGCACCAACGAGTTCGCGGAAAAAGGCCCCTACCCGCACTTCATGCTCAAGGAGATCCACGAGCAGCCCGACACGCTGGCGGCAACCCTGGCCCATTATCTCGATCTCGCCAATCTGAGCGTCGACGTGCCGGAGGAGCTGGATTTCGCCCAGGTCAGCCGCATCGCCATCGTCGCCTGCGGAACGGCCTTCTATGCCGGTATGGTCGCCAAATACCAGTTCGAGCGGATCGCGGGTCTGGCGGTGGACATCGATATCGCGTCGGAATTTCGTTACCGCGATCCCGTACTGGACCCGGACGGTCTGATGATCGTCGTGTCACAATCCGGCGAGACGGCCGACACGCTGGCCGCGCTACGTTATGCCAAGGAAGCGGGGTTGAAGACAGCTGCACTGGTCAACGTCATGTCCTCCTCCATGGCGCGCGAGGCCGACATCGCGATGCCGATCAAGGCGGGGCCGGAGATCGGCGTGGCCTCGACCAAGGCGTTCACTTCGCAGGTCTGCGCCCTGTCGACCCTGGCGGTCGCAGCTGCCGCGCAACGCGGACGCATCGATGCAGAACAGGTCGCGGACCATTGCCGCGATCTCGTCGCCTTGCCGCAGACGGTTGCGCGCGCTCTGGAGCGCAGCGGAGACGTGGCGCGCGTCGCCTCTCGCATCATGGCGACACGCTCGGCCTTCTTCCTGGGGCGCGGCGCCATGGTGCCGATCGCGCTGGAAGGTGCGCTCAAGCTCAAGGAAATCTCCTACATCCACGCGGAAGGCTATGCGGCGGGCGAGCTCAAGCACGGTCCCATCGCGCTGATCGAGGACGGAACGCCGGTCGTGACGGTCGCCCCCAACGACGCGCTGTTCGAGAAGACAGTGTCCAACATGCAGGAAGTCGCCGCGCGCGGGGCGCGCCTGATCCTGTTCACGGACGAGTCCGGAGCGAAGCAAACGCAGGGCATGGCGGCGGAAACGGTCGTCCTTCCTGACGCCAGCCCGCTTTGCGCCCCCATCGTCCAGGTGGTGGGACAGCAACTGCTCGCCTATTTCACGGCCGTGGAGCTTGGCACGGATGTGGACCAGCCCCGCAATCTCGCCAAGTCCGTGACGGTCGAGTAGCTGCCAGGTCCTGTTCTAAGGTCGAGTCCTAGACTGGCCGAAACCGCGCCTTGTCGAAGACGCGCAAGACCTGCGACAGCTCGTGGCCTCGCTTCAGAATGAGGCCGCCAGGCGCGACCACGCTGAACTGGCCTTGGCGATTGCGCAGGCTGGGCACTTTTTCGATGCGGTAGAGCGGGTGTTCCGATGCCTTGCGAAAGACCGAAAAGACGCACCGGTCCGGCAGGAAGTCGATCGCGTAGTCCTTCCAGTCCCCCTTGGCGACCATCTGGCCGTAGACGTTCAGAACGACGGACAGCTCCTGGCGGTCGAAGCTGACCTGGGTCGGGGCCTTCAGACCGTTCCCGATGCGGACCACATTGCTCATCCGCTCAACATAGGCAGGCGCGCGCAAAGGTCAAAGCGGGGCGTCCCCGCGAGACCGCCAAGCGTGTGCCGCTGAAAAAAGTTCGCCTGACACCGTATGGCCACATTTGCGCCCCGCTGTGGGCATGGTTCGGACCGACAGGAGAGATGTCGAGAGGGAGGAGGCGGCTTTGATCCGGATTTTTCAGCCCCCCAGCCCCCGGGACGAGGACGAATCCATCCTCTCGGCACCCTCCCAGTTGGGTCTTGCAAATCCCTGATCCAGCAAGACCAGACAGAACCGACCGCGTTCAGCCCCGCGGTCGGTTCATTCGTTTTCAGGGCTCGAAGCGCGCCAAGCCGATGATCTCGCTGGACGCCGGATGGTGTGCCAGCACGGCCAGGCCCTGTTCGGGACGCAGGCCGCATTGGGGCTGGCCCGACCAGACCGCATAGCCGATCCCCGTCACCACGTTGGCAAGCTCCAGCTTGCGTCCTCGATTTTCGCCCTTCTTGACCGGCACGGACTGAACGCCCGGAACGTAGTTCACGAGGGCCAACTTCGCCCCGTCCGGAAGCTCGCCGCCGAGACACAGCTCGCCGTCGCGCGCCATCAGTTCGATCGTCGGCGGAACGGACGCGCCCAGAACGTGGCCGCGTTTCAGGCGCGGCGCGTGTGTCTGACCGCCGACCACCATCATGGGCGTGTACATGCCCGACTCCATGACCTGGTCATATTGGCGTTGTCGGGCTGTGAAGTCGGCATGGCCGAATGTGTCCTTCCAGCCCAGATAGTCCCAATAGGTCACGCCGTAGGAAAGGGTCAGCACGTCAGGAAAGTCCGTGTCGAGGTCGACGACGAAGCGGTTCGCCTTGGGGCAGGACGAACAGCCCTGGGACGTGAACAATTCGACGACGGACGTCGGTTGCGACAGACCGGGCGCGGCCATGGCAGTCCCGACCGCGCAACCGGTCGCGAGGATGGATAGGAAGGCGGCTTTCATACTCTCTTCCTAGCCAGGGTAGACTTGACCCGCCATGAACGCCTCCATCACGTTGCGGTGAAGCCTTCCCGTCAGAGGGACGGCATGGGGGCCTTGTCGGGCTTCCCGTCTCCGTCCATGTCCGGGTCGCCGTCTGCAGACAGCAGCACGGCGATCCAGCGGGTGGTGGGAAACTGCGCCAGAATGATCATCATGATCACTGTCATCGGCGCGGACAGGAACGCTCCCACACCGCCCCAGAGCGCGCCCCACACGGTCAGGCTCAGCACCACGACCAGGGCGCTCATATTCATGCTGTCGCCCATCATCTTGGGCTGGATCGTGTTGGACACGATGAACTGCGCGCCGAACAGCAGGCCGCCCAGAACCGCGACGCGGGCCAGGCTGTCGAATTGGACGAGGCCGAAGAGGACCGGCAACGCCACGGCCGCGAAACCGCCGACAATGGGAATGTAGTTCAGGATGAAGATGACCAGCGCCCAGAACAGGGCGTTGTCGAGGCCCAGCGCGGTCATGGCGATGTAGCTGATCACGGTCTGGATCAGGGAGATGAGGGTCTGCACGCCGATATATTGTTCGATGGAGTGGCGGATGGAGGAGCCGATCCGCGTGGCCCGGTCGCGCCGCGTCTTGTCCGGGAACAGATTGTCCATCTTGGCCGGAAAAGTGGCCTGTGCCACGAACAGGAACACCACATAGATCGCGATCAAGAGAAAGTCCGAAAGCACGCCCTGAATGGTCTGGGCGAACCCGCCGAGCGCGCCTTGCAGGCTCTGCGTAATACCGAAGCGCTGATTGATCGCGGTGTAGGATAGATCCTGTCCCGTCAGCCCGCCGACCCAGGAGAACAACTCGTTGATGCGCGCACCATAGCGCGGGGCCTCGTCCACTACGTCGCTGACCGTGTCGGCCACGACCACGATCAAGCCGACAAGGGCGGCGACGGTGACGATGATCGCCACGGTCAGCGCCGCACCATAGGGGATGCGCGGCGACAGATCGTCGATCCAGCGCGCGAACGCGTCGATGGTCAACCAGAAGAAGACGGCGAGCGCAAACGGCGCGACGAGATCGCGCGTGACGTAGAGCGTCCAGAACACGGCAATGGCTGCGATTACAAGCAGCGACGATCGGATGGTCGTATCTGACGGCATGATGGTGGGTTCCCTTTGCCTTCCGACCTTATTGCATTATCGGCGCGCGGCCCATACTCGATTTCGCCATGAGCGACTATTCGGACTATCTCGGCGACGGCACGGATGCGCACGGCATCTTCGTCGGCACGGACACGGACGGCGTGCGGCAGGTGCTACGCTACGACAAGGCCAACCGGCACGGGCTTGTGGCGGGCGCGACCGGCACGGGCAAGACCGTCACGCTCCAGATTCTGACCGAAGGTTTTTCCGCGGCCGGCGTGCCGGTGTTCGCCGCCGACGTGAAGGGTGACCTATCGGGCCTTAGCCAGTCCGGCTCGGACGCTCACAAGTTGCACGACAAGCTCCAGTCCCGTGCGGACAAGATCGGCCTGCGCAACTATATCTATCGTGGCTTTCCCACGATCTTCTGGGATCTCTACGGCGAGCAGGGTCACCCCGTCCGCACCACCATCACGGAAATGGGTCCCGTGCTGCTATCCAGGTTGATGGGGCTGACGGAGACGCAGGAAGGCATCATGACCATCGCGTTCGAGTATGCGGACGATAATGGGATGCTGCTGCTGGACCTGAAGGACCTCAACAGCCTGCTCAACCATTTGTCGGAAAACCGCGAGGAGGTCAGCCGCGAATATGGCAACGTCACCAGCCAGTCGGTGGCCGCGATCCGGCGCGACCTGCTGACGCTGGAGAGAGCGGGCGCCGAGGACTTCTTCGGCGAACCCGCGCTGGAACTGGAAGACCTGATGCGCCGGAACGAGAACGGCGACGGCATGGTCAGCATCCTCGCCGCGGACGAGCTGATCAACAGCCCGGCCCTTTACGCGACTTTCCTGCTTTGGCTGCTGAGCGAGCTATTCGAGGAGCTGCCCGAAGTCGGCAATCCCGACAAGCCGAAGATGATCTTCTTCTTCGACGAGGCGCACCTTCTGTTCGAGGACGCGCCCAAACCGCTTGTGCAGAAGATCGAGCAGGTCGCGCGGCTGATCCGGTCAAAGGGTGTCGGCGTCTATTTCGTGACCCAGAACCCGATGGACATTCCGGACAGCGTGTTGGGCCAACTCGGCAACCGCATTCAGCACGCCCTGCGCGCCTATACGCCCAGGGAACAGCGCGCCGTCCGGGCTGCCGCCTCGTCGTTTCGCGAAAACCCGACCTTCGATACGGAAGACGTCATCACCGATCTGGGCGTCGGCGAGGCGCTGGTCAGCCTGCTGGACGAACGCGGCGCGCCCGCGGTCGTGGGACGCACGCTGATCCGCCCGCCATCGTCACGCCTCGGCCCAGCCTTGTCCAAGGAGCGCAAGGCCATTCTGGCCGCTAGTCCCGTCGGCGAGACATATGACGAGGCGGTCGACCGCGTCAGTGCCTACGAGACCTTGGAAGCCAGAGCCGAGAAGCGTGCCAAGGCGGAAGCCGCCGAAGCCAAGCGCCTTGAGCGCGAAAAGGCCAAGAAGACACCGACGACCCGCCGCCGTACGACGCGCAAGAAAGACAACGTCATCATGCGGGAACTCAAACGCGAAGGCCGCCTCATCATGCGGCGTGCCATGCGCAACGCGGTGCGCGGCGTGCTAGGCGGCATGATGCGACGATAGAAATTCCGGCGGGACGATCATGCTGACCCGCTTCGCCCCCTCCCCGACGGGATATCTTCATCTCGGCCACGCCCATGCGGCCGAGCGCGCATTCTCGCACGGTCCTTGCCTGCTCCGTATAGAGGACATCGACACAACCCGGTCGCGGGCGGAGTTCGCCGAAGCCATCTACGAGGATCTGCGTTGGCTTGGCTTCGACTGGCCTGAGCCCGTTCGCGTTCAGAGCCGCCACATCTCCGACTATGCGGGCGTTGTCGACACACTGGACGCCAAGGGTCTGCTCTACCGCGACTACACGACCCGGTCGGGCCGCGAGGATCGCAGCCTCCCTCCCGTTGTGAAGCTGTCCACCGTGCATGCAATCGAGGCGATCGGGACGGACAGACTGACTTTCATGGAAGGCGATCGACGGATCACGGTGGAGCTGGGCGGGCTTGAGGACAAGACCCTCGTGCGTCGCGATATCGGCACCAGTTACCATCTCGCCGTGACGCATGACGATTGGGCGCAGGGCGTGACGGACATCGTCCGGGGACAGGACCTGTTCGAAAAGACGCGGGTTCATGTGCTGTTGCAGACGCTCATGGGTTGGCCCGTCCCGCGCTACCACCATCACGGCCTCGTCATGGAGACGATCGATCATAAGATGAGCAAACGGTCGGGGTCGCAGACCATCCGCAGTTTGCGCGAAAGCGGGCTAAGCCCCGAGGATGTATTGGCGCTAGCGCGGGAGCGCGCGGTCCGCTGACTATTGCTCCCGGCCCGCGCGGCGCATGGCGTCGATGGCGGGTTGCAACAGATAGATCAGAACCGTGCGTGATTCCGTCTGCATGAAGGCTTCCGCCGGCATTCCGGGCTTCAATTCGAGCGTGTCGGGCAAGAGGTCCAACTCGCTGGCCGGAAGCTCCACCTGGACGTCGTAATAGGGAAATCCGGTCGCCGGATCGACCAGACGGTCCGGCGCGATACGCACGACCGATCCGTTCAGCTCCGGCGTGGTTCGCGCGTTGAAGGCCGACAGACGCACGGTTGCGGGCTGGCCAGTATAGACCTGGTCGATATCGGCGGGCTGGACCTGTGTCAGGATGATTAGCTGGGCGTCTGATGGGATGATCTGCATGATCTCGGCTGCGGGCTGCACGACGCCGCCTGTCGTCGTCATCAGCAGATTGTGCACCGTACCGGAAACGGGGGCGGCGATGACGATGCGCCCGGCCTGCGCGGCGGCGGCGGTCAGGCGCTCCCGAAAACCGGACGCTTCGGTCTCGGCGAGGCGCAGCTCGGACAATACTTCGGCGTGGCGGTCACGCTGCAACTGGGCGATCTGGCCGCGCGTTTCCACGATCTGCCCCCGCAAGCGTTCGATTTCCGATTGGCGGGACTTCAGGTCGCCGTCCAGACGGAGCTGCTCGCGTTCGATGGCGAATACGGCGGTGTTGGCGAGAAAGCCCTGATCGACGATCTTCTGCTTGGCGACCCGCTCCTGCTCCAGCTTGTCGATCTGCTGCCGGTTGGAGCGGATCAGGCTTTCCAGTCCGGCGATCTGGCTGTCCAGCTGACCCAGCTGTTGGCGAAGCTGTCCGACCTGTCCTTCCAGCGCGGCCTTGCGCGCTTCGAACAGGCTGCGTTGGCCGTTCACCGCGTTCGACACTCGCGGGTTGCCGGCGGCGGAGGCCAACAGGTCATCGGGGAAAACGATACGATCCAGACCGTCACGCTCCGTCCGCAACCGCTCGACCCGCGCGCGGGTCTCGTTGAGCTGGACTTCCACGATCTCGCGGCTGGCATCGATCTCCGTCGGGTCGAGGCGGATCAGCGGATCGCCGGCTTCGACCTTGGCGCCGTCGCGGACATAGATTTCGCCGACGATGCCGCCATCGAAGTGCTGGATGGTCGCGGGCTTGCCCTCGACCGCCACGAAACCGGGCGCGATGACCGCACCCTTGATCTTGGCGATAGAGGCCCAGCCGACCAAACCGAACACCAGGCAGGCGACGCCGATATAGCCGATCCGCAGGTAGCGTTGATAGGACGTTGCCGCCGCGCTCTCGTCGGGCGTCACGGCGAGGCTTTGGGCCTTGTCCCTGAAGTCTTCCGGCAAGGGCGCGTTCATGTCTCGCCTCCTGCCGAACGATTGCGCGGCTTGGGCTGTCCGAGAAGGGTCGCCTGCTGCGGCGCACCGGTGATGGAAATCGGGCGGGCCTTTGCCGGGGCCTTCGCTGGAGCCTTGGGAGCCGGTCGAGCCGGTGTCGTGGCCTTGCTCGGAACGTCTGCGGGCGATGGCTTGGGAGCGCGCTTCGCCCCTTGGTTCGCCTGCGCCTCTTCGCGGAGCTTGGCCAGAACCTCATCCTTGGGGCCGAACGCGTGCTGACGTCCGTCCCGCAGGCTGAGCAACTTGTCCACGGCGGCGATGGCGGAGGGCCTATGCGCCATGACGACGACCACGGCGCCGCGTTTGCGAGCGCCTGCAATGGCCCGCGTCAGGGCCTGATCGCCTTCATGGTCGAGATTGGCATTGGGTTCATCCAGCACGATCAGCACGGGGTCGGCGTAGAGCGCGCGCGCCAGGCCGATGCGCTGGGTCTGTCCGCCCGACAGCACCGTGCGGCCCACGCCGACCTGGGTCTCGTAGCCGTCGGGAAGTCGCAGGATCAGGTCGTGCACGCCCGCCTTGCGGGCCGCCGCGATAACTGCCTCGTCGGTCTTGGCCGAGTCGAATCGGGCGATGTTGTCGGATATGGTGCCGTCGAACAGTTCTACCGTCTGGGGCAGGTAGCCGATGTGACGGCCAACGAAGTCCCGGTCCCATTGATCGTACGTCGCCCCGTCCAGGCGCACGGATCCGCGCTGGGGCATCCAGACCCCGACCAGAAGGCGCGCGAGGGTGGATTTACCGGAGGCGCTCGGCCCCACCACGCCCAGCGCCTGTCCGGGCCGCAGCGAGAAATCGATGCCGTTCAGAACGGCCCGCGTCGCGCCGGGAGGTCCCGCGGTCAACGCCTCGACACTGATCGTGCCGGTCGGTTCGGGCAGCTGGGTCGGGCGCGGCCGGTCCATGTCGTCTTCCAGGAACGCATTCAGTCGCTCATAGGCGTCGCGGGCCTGTCCGACGTGACGCCATTGACCGATCAAGGTCTGCACCGGCGCGAGCGCCCGGCCTAGGATGATCGATCCGGCGATCATGGCGCCGGGGGAGATGATCTGCTGGATGGCGAGCGCACCACCTGCCCCGAGCATGGCCGATTGCAGGAACATGCGGAACGCCTTGGTGAAGGCTCCGGCCCCACCGGACCGATCGGCCGCCGACACCGTCTCTTTCGCGCCCTCGACATTGTAGCGCGACCAGCGCTCGCGGACGTTTCCGGCCATGCCCATGGCCTGGATGGCCTCCGCGTTGCGCTGCGTCAGGCCGGCGAAGTCCTGTTCCGCACGGCGGAGCTTCAGGCTTTCCATCAGCGGCTTTTCCGTCCGGCGGCTGCTGATCCAGGCCGAAACGAAGATGATGGCCGAGCCGATCACGGCCAGCACGCCGAGCGTCCAGTGCAGGAAGAAGATCAACAGGATGAAGAGCGGTGCCCAAGGTAGATCGAAGAACGCGCCCGGCGTGGGACCGCTCAGGAATTGGCGGATCATGCTGACATCGGACAGGGGCTGGGACCGCGCCGCTTCACCGCCGCGCGGGCTCTGGCGAATCCACGACAGGAACGTCCGATCCGTCATGGCGGCCTCGAACTCGTCGGCAACCCGTACCAGCACGCGCGAGCGCCAGAAATCGAACAGTCCCATGAAGAAGTAGAGCAGCAGCATGGCGACCGAGATGAAGATCAGCGTCGACATTGACCGGCTCATCAGTACCCGGTCATAGACCTGCAACATATAGACCGGACCCGTCAGCATGAGGAGGTTCACGAAGAACGAAAAGATGCCGACCCCGATGAAAGCGGATCTTGCCCTATCGAGCACCTGACCGACGGGCGAACGAAGGCCTGTCCGATCGGCCGCGTCGGCACCGGAGCGCATCCCTGTCGGGCGAGGTTCGGACGTCTGCCGTGCCGTCATGATCAGCCTTGTAACGCTCCCTGCCTCGGACGCTTGGGGAACGACCCGTCCGTGGTTTTCACCTTGTAGGACGGGCCGTCTCTCAAAGCAAAGTCGCAATCGCATCCGCCACGCGCGTCGCCTTACCGGGCCTTGCCCTAAATTTAATGCACCCCGTGCGATTTTCAGCCGTCCGGACGTGGACCCCTCCAGAAGTTCGGTCTAAGGCCGAGTCGGCGGCGCACTCGTCGAGGGTGCCGGGGGGACGACCGCGAACCGGTCCAGGCAGGGAAATCAGCAAGACATCTATGCCCGCGACGCGCGACATGACCTCTACACGCATAAATCGATCCCGCTTGCGCTCTCCCCTGATGCGCATTCTGGCCTCGGTTCTGCTCCTGTCCACGCTCGGCACGCCGGCGATGGCTCAGATCGCGCCCAACCAGACGGCGGCTGGGACGAACCGCGCCTTGCAGCTTGCACCGGACAGCCCATTCCGCGACCCGGACGTGATCTATCTGGAAGCGGACGAACTGATCAATGACGAACGGGCGCAGACCCTCACGGCCATCGGCGAGGTCGAGGGCCGGTATCAGGACCGCACGCTGCGGGCGGACCGCATCGACTACGACCTGACGACGGGCCAGGTCCTCGCGACGGGCAATGTGGTGCTGATCGACGCCACGGGCGACGTGCAATATGCCGACAAGATCGAGCTGTCGGACCAGTTGCAACAGGGCACGGCGGCGAACTTCACGGCGAGGCTCGCCTCCGGGGCGACCACCGCGGCGCGTTTCGTGAACCGAACCGACGAGGGCGAAGTCGAGCTGTTCAACGCGACCTATACGGCCTGCGAGCTCTGCCGGAACAGCGAAGGCGAAGCCAAGACGCCGACCTGGCGGCTGCGCGCGCGGCGTGTGCTCCAGGACGAGGGCTCCCGCACGATCCGCTACCGCGACGCCGTCATCGAGGTGCTGGGCATTCCAATCTTCTATACGCCCTATCTCGCCCATCCGGATCCGAGCCAGGACCGCGCATCGGGATTGCTCATGCCGACGGCGGAAATCACGGATTCCCGAGGCTTTGGATTGGTCGCCCCTTACTACTGGGCGATCGACGACTATACCGAAGCCACCATAACGCCGCGCATCTATTCGAAGGTAAACCCGCTGATCGATATTCAGGCTCGACGCCGTTTTCACACGGGGGAGGTCAACCTCGTCACGTCCTTTACTCGCGCCACCTTCTTCGATCGAAACGGCAACTCACTGGATGATCCCAGCCTCTTTTTCGATCCAGGTGCCGCTGAAGATGGACCCAAGCTGTCCAGCCACTTCTTTCTCGACGGCCTGTTCAGTCCCAATCAGACCTGGAACTATGGCTATACGGTCATGCTTCAAAGCGACGACCTCTATCTGGAACGCTACAATCTGACTCAAGGCTTCGAGGGTACAGGACTCATCGCCGGTGAGTCCCGACGCAACACCTCTCAAGCCTTTATCGCAGGTCAGGGCGACAACTTCCGCGTCTCCGCCCTGGCCGTCGGATTTCAATCCCTGCTCACCTCCTATCGAGTGGACCAGGATAGCGGACTTTTCTTCGTACGACGCGACGAAAACGATGTCCTTCCCATCATTGCACCTCGTATCCAAGGCGAGTACTATGTCGATGATCCGGTATTCGACGGACGGTTGAAACTGTTTGGCGACGTCAACTATCTTACGCGCGGGATCGGCAACGACTATGGCCGCGCGACGGTGGGCGCGGAATATTCCCGCACCTGGATTGCGCCCGGTGGGATCGAAGTCAAACCCTTCGCATGGACAAGGGCTGACCGGTACGATATCGAAACTGAAGCGGAAACGGAACTGGGCTTCACGCGCGGGATCGGTCAGGCCGGGATCGGCATCCGCTATCCGCTGGTAAGGCGGGGCGAGTCCGTGGACCTGATCGTGGAACCACGGATTCAACTGACACAAAGCTTCGGCGATCCTCAACTCGACGAATTTTTCGATCCTGCGACCGGAAACTTCGCGTTCGAAGACGGAACCTCACCTGAACTCGACCGCGGACTTCTATTCGAGGCGAACAAAGCCGATGGGTTCGACTATTTCGAGGAAGGCCGCCGAGCCGACATCGGCGCACGCGTCGCCGCGCAGTTCGACATGTTTGGCCAAGACAGCGAAGTATCGCTGTTCGGTGGGCGGAGCTTTGCTGGCGGCGTTGAAAACCCGTTCACGCCCGGCTCTGGACTAGCCGACACTTCGTCGGATTATGTGGGCGAACTCGACATCGAGATCGGGCGTTCGCTTACCTCTAACACCTTTCTTCGTTACGATGACGACCGCGGTGTCTTCTCGCGGCTCGACACGACCCTCTCTCTAAGTACGGAACGAGTATCTGTTTCGGGCCGTTATTTTACGATCAATAGCGCGCCTGGCTCGCTCGCGACGATCACGGGAGCGCCTCAGGAAGAGATATCGGGTTCATTCCAAGTCAGGCCATTTGGAGGGTGGTCCTTAGGTTACCGGATCATTCAAGACCTTGATAGCGACATAACTCGATCCCAGAGGTTCACCTTCGGATACCGAGACGATTGCACGGTTTTCGAGGTCTTCTACCAAGATCGCGACTTTAATACCGATATCATCCGAAACGCGAGCTCAGTCGGCATTCGACTAACGCTCAAGACCCTCGGCAGCTTCGGCAGCCGCTAGGGCTAGGCAGCACCGCTCATCCGACGAAGGCCTTTTCGACCACGAAGTGCCCAGGTTCGGAGTTAGACCCTTCTATCAATCCGAAAGCTTCGACCAGTTTCGCCGTGTCGTCGATCATGTCCTTGGAGCCGCAGATCATGACGCGGTCATGTGCCGGGTCGAGCGGCGGCGTACCCGCGACCTTGAACAACTTCCCCGTCTCGATCAGGGTGGTGATCCGCCCTTCGAGCGGATGGGCCTCGCGCGTCAGAGATGTGATGAGTTTAAGCTTTGGCGAGCCGTCTTCCCTGACTACCATCTCCCCGACCAGCGGGTCATTGATGAGACCGGCGACCAGTCGCTGGCTGTATTGTAACTCGCCCGCCTCGCGGCAGGTGTGAGTGACGATGACCTCGTCATAGCACTCATAGGTTTCGGGATCGCGGACCAGCGAGGCGAAGGGGGCGAAACCCGTGCCCGTGCTGAACATCCAGAGCCGCTTGCCCGGCAATAACGCGTCGAGCACCAGCGTACCGACGGGCTTGCGTCCCAGCAATACGGTATCGCCCGCATGGATCTTCTGCAGGCGAGAGGTGAGCGGACCGTCTTCCACCTTGATCGAATAGAATTCCAGCTTGTCGTCCCAGGCCGGGCTGGCGACCGAATAGGCGCGCATGATGGGACGCTTCTGGTCTTCCGTCTTGGGCAGTCCGATCATGATGAACTCGCCGGTGCGGAAGCGAAAGGATTGCGGCCGGGTGATGGTGAAGGCGAACAGACGGTCGGTGAAATGTTCCACTCCGAGGACCGTTTCCTCCGTGGGCGCGTTTGACATGAAATGGAGCCTTCTGATGGGACGAAAACCTAGCACGGCCGGACATGCTCTGAACCGGGCGACGGGCCTCTAGCGGGGCGGCATCGTCCGGTCCACTACCGATATAGCGAACGAACGTTCTTTATACAGAACACGCAGGCGGAGTCTCGATCACGTTTTCGATAGTGTCCTGCCGCCGCTTTTTTCGGAGATGGATCAAGACGAATGGGGGCGCGGCACGTATGGAAGGGCGATGAGCGATCTGCAGCTGAAAGATGATTTTCCCACTGTCACGCGGGACGACTGGCAAGCGCTGGCCGCCAAGGGACTAAAGGGTGCACCCTTCGATTCCCTGGAGAGCCACACGGAAGACGGGTTGAATCGCGGCCCTCTCGCCGATCTTGCGGACCGCCCGGCGCAAGCGGAAGCGCTTCCCCGCTCGGAGACGACTCTTCTGGACGGCCGGGCCTGGCACATCGCCGCGCCAGTCGAAGATCAGGACTTGGCCTTCACCAATGCGCAGTTGCTGGAAGACCTGAAGGGTGGAGCGAGCGCGGCGCGACTCTCCGACTGCCTGCCGCTGACGCGCCGATCCGACCTGAAACGCCTTTTCGAAGGCGTCCACACCGATCTGATCCCGATACAGTTCGCCCCGTCGGACACCAATGCCGAGCGCGTCGAATGGGCGTTGAACCTCGACGAGTTTCGCTCGGCTCGGCTCGACGCCGGGCTGCATCCTCGCATCGACGAGGCGTTCATTAGCGAGTCCGTCGCGACGGTTCCGCGAGCGTGGAAACTGATGGGACTGAACGCGGCCGCGATCCATGAGCAGGGCGGCACGGACGTTCAGGAGCTGGCCTATCTCGCCGCAACTTTTGCCGATGCCTTCCGCCGACATGGAACCGACACCGCAACGCAAACGGTCGTGGATGTCGCCTGCGACCGCGACGCCCACCTGAGCGTCGTGAAGTTCCGCGCTGCGCGGCGTCTCGTTCTCTCGGTCGCCGAAGCATTCGGCGCCGACGGGTCCGATATACCGATCCACGCCGTCAGTTCGCGCCGCATGATGCAGAGCGAGGATGCATGGACCAATCTGCTTAGGCTGATGAGCGCGGGGTTTGGCGCGGTCGTGGGCGGGGCGAGCCAGATTGCGCTCCGGCCCTTCACGGACCCGCTTGGACCGGCGACACCGTTTGCCTACCGCGTTTCGCGCAACATGCAGCTGATGATGATGGAGGAAAGCCATCTTGGTCAGGTCGCGGACGCGGCCCATGGCAGCTACTGGCATGAGCGCATGACGGAAGACCTCGCGCAGGCGGCCTGGAGAGCGTTCCAATCCATCGAGGCGCAAGGCGGCATCGCGGTAAGCCGCGCGGAGGTCGATTTCCTCGCTTCGGTCCGCGAGGCGGATCACGCGCGAACGGAGCGCGGCGATCCAATCCTCGGCGTGACGTTGCATCCGGCAGAGGGCGTCAAGCTGCCGGAGACACGGGCATGAGCCATCCAGACTTCACCCGGATGTCGCTCGGCACGCCAGCGGCTTCGACTCGCGACGGAAAGATCTGGCAGAGCCCGGAAGGTATCGCGGTCAAGCCCGCTTACGATGCGGCAGACGTGGAGGGTCTCGAGCTGCTCGACACCTATCCCGGTATCGCCCCCTATATTCGCGGTCCCTACCCGACCATGTATGTCCAGCGCCCCTGGACCATCCGGCAATATGCGGGCTTCTCGACGGCCGAGGACAGCAACGCCTTCTACCGACGCAACCTTGCGGCCGGGCAGAAGGGGCTGTCCGTTGCCTTCGATCTAGCCACGCACCGGGGCTACGATTCGGACCATCCGCGCGTGCCGGGCGATGTGGGCATGGCGGGCGTTGCCATCGACTCGCTCTACGACATGCGGGTGCTGTTCGACGGCATCCCGCTCGACAAGATGAGCGTGAGCATGACCATGAACGGGGCTGTCCTGCCGATCCTGGCGCTCTACATCGCGGCGGCCGAGGAACAGGGTGTCGGGCAGGAACAGCTGGCCGGGACGATCCAGAACGACATCCTCAAGGAGTTCATGGTCCGCAACACCTATATCTACCCGCCCGCGCCTTCCATGCGGATCATCGGGGACATCTTCGCGCATACCTCGGCGCACATGCCGAAGTTCAACAGTATCAGCATTTCCGGCTACCACATGCAGGAGGCCGGGGCGTCGGCGGATATCGAGCTGGGCTATACCATCGCGGACGGGCTGGAATATGTTCGAACGGGCCTGGCCGCCGGGATGGACATCGACCGGTTCGCGCCGAGACTGAGCTTCTTCTGGGCCATCGGCATGAACTACTTCATGGAGGTCGCGAAGCTGCGCGCGGCACGGCTGCTCTGGGCCAAGCTGATCAGCCCGTTCGGACCCGAAAACCCGAAATCGACCATGCTGCGCACCCACTGCCAGACATCGGGCTGGTCCCTTACCGCGCAGGACGTATTCAACAATGTCGGGCGCACACACATCGAAGCCATGGCCGCCGTCGACGGCCATACGCAGTCGCTCCACACCAATTCGCTAGACGAGGCGCTGGCCCTGCCGACCGATTTCTCCGCCCGCATCGCACGCAACACGCAGATCTTTCTTCAAACGGAAGGCGGCCATGCCAAGACGATCGATCCGTGGGGCGGCAGCTACTATGTCGAAGCGCTGACGCACCAGCTTGCCGACCGCGCGCTGGAACATATCCGGGAAGTCGAAGCGCTGGGAGGCATGGCCAAGGCCATCGAGGCAGGCATTCCCAAGCTGCGCATCGAGGAAAGCGCGGCGCGCACCCAGGCACGCATCGACAGCGGCGCGCAGACGGTGGTCGGCGTCAACAAATACGTTTCCGACGACCCCGACGACATCCCGATCCTTAAGGTGGACAATAACGCAGTCCGGCAGGGCCAGATCGCGCGGCTTCGCCAACTCAGGGCCGACCGCGATCCGGACGCGACCTATGCTGCGCTCGACGCGCTGACCAAGGCTGCCGACACGGGCGAGGGCAACCTGCTGGCGCTTGCCGTGGACGCGGCGCACAAGAAAGCCACCGTGGGCGAGATAAGCGACGCGCTGGAAAAGGTCTATGGCCGGTTCGAGGCCAAGCCGGCAGGCGTGCGGGGGGTCTATTCCTCCGCCTTCGATCCGCGCAATCCAGACTATGTGGACGCGCTGAACAAGGTGAAGGCGTTCTCGGAACTGGAAGGCCGCAAGCCGCGCATCCTGATCGCCAAGATGGGTCAGGACGGGCACGACCGGGGCCAGAAGGTCGTCGCGACGGCCTTCGCCGATCTGGGCTTCGACGTGGTGATCGGCCCGCTCTTCCAGACACCGGGCGAGGCCGCCACGCTCGGAATTGCGGAAGAGGTCGACGTGATCGCCGCATCGTCGCTCGCCGCCGGTCACCTGACCCTAGTGCCGGGACTGCGCGACGCGCTGAAGGAACAGGGCCGCTCCGACATCCTCATCATCGTCGGCGGCGTCATCCCGCCCGAGGACATCGAAACGCTGAAGGAGATGGGCGCGAAAGCCGTCTTCCCCCCGGGCACGAACATTCCCGACGCGGTCGCGGACGTGCTGGACGTGGTGAATATGCGCCTCAGCCAGGGCGCATAGCGCTACTGGAACTCCAGTCGCTCCTGGCTGGCGAAGAAGAGCGAGGCGACCTCCGGGTCGTCCGCCGACGCTTCCGGTGGCAGGGACAATATCTTGGATATGGTCTGCTTGCGCTCGCTCAGCGCGTGATCGAAGTCGCTTTCGATCTTGGCTAGCGTTCCACGCAGCCGCATGTTCTTGAGCAGGCTTTCATATATGTCCACGCGCCCCATCAGGAAGTAGCTCTCATAGAGGATCTTGGAGGCGATCATCTCGTGGATCGTGCCGTATTCGAACTGCTCCAGCATACGCTCCACGGGTTTCACGATGAAGTCGATCTCCTCCTGGATGGAGGGGGTGATGAGATATTGCTTCTTGATAATCAGCAGCTCGCGCTCAACCCGCCTCATGTCTTCGGGGTCGGCTTCGCGGTTGTGGACGATGACGATGTCGATGTCCGAGCCCCTTATGGTCGTTCCCAGTTCGGGATGGCGGCGCGGCGTGTCGTGGGCCAGATAGTAGGCGATGTCGCCCGACAGGAAGATCACGCAATGGCGGTAGACGATCTTCTGCAGGTCCTTGGGCAATAGTAACAGCGCCTGACGACCCAGGCCGAGCTTGCGCAGGCTGATCATTCGGAACTTGTTGGCGAGCAGCGTTCCCGCCTCGACCACGTCGACCTGTTGTTGCGGCAGGTAGACGAGACTGAAGGTCAGGAAGTCTCGCAAAATAGAGGGCGACAGGCGCAGCATGTTGCCGCGGCGGACATCGTAGCGAAGATAGTAGCGAGCGCAGTTCTGGATGCGGAAATGGGTGCCCAGATTGCAGAGCCGCCAGAGCTGGATGGGCGAGACGCCCGGCATGGCCTTCGACAAAGCCTCGCCCGTCATGGGGCCGTGTTCGAGAAGCAGCTGGCGGATCCGCTCTCGTTTCTCGTCCGCTGTGGCCTGCATGGTTGTTTCGCTCTCTCGGTTGCGGCTTACGGCATAGGCGCGGCCCGAGGCAGCGTCAAAGCCGGTAGTAGTCGCGGTACCAGTCCACGAACGACTTCACACCCTCTTCAATGCCGACTGAGGGCCGGAAGCCGGTAAGCGCGTGGAGCAGATGGGTTTCCGCATAGGTCTTCTTCACGTCGCCGGGCTGCATGGACAGCATGTTCATTTTCGCCTTCACGCCGACATTGCGCTCGATCTCGCGGATGAACTCCATCAGCGGCACCGGGTCGGCATTGCCGATATTGACCAGCCGATAGGGCGCGGCGGGCGACAAGGAGTCGGTTACGCCGTCGATGGGCTTTCCACGCTCCGGCGGGACATCCGTCAGCTTGCGGATCGCGGTGACGATATCGTCCACATAGGTGAAGTCGCGCATCATTCGGCCATGGTTGAAGACGTCGATCGCCCGCCCTTCGAACATGGCCTTCGTGAACAGGAACGGCGCCATGTCCGGGCGGCCCCACGGGCCATAGACCGTGAAGAATCGCACCACGGTGGTGGGCAAGTCATAAAGATGGCTGTGACTATGGGCGATCATCTCCGACGCTAGCTTGGTGGCGGCGTAGATGGTCAGCGGGTAGGCCGCACGGTCCGTTTCCGCGAACGGGTAGGTCTCATTGGCGCCGTAGGCGGAACTGGTCGAGGCGAGGACGAGGTGATCCACCTCATGGCGCTTGCACAGCTCGATCACATTGAAACTGCCTGTGACATTGGTGTCCACGAAGGCTCGGGGGTGCTCTAGCGAGTAGCGGACCCCTGGTTGGGCGGCGAGGTGGACGACCACGTCCGGGTCGCAATCCGTAAACAGGCCGCTCATCGCCTCCATGTCCAGCAGGGAGGCTTCCAGGAAGATCGAGCGGTCGAACGGATCTAGCCGCTTCAGCCGGTCGCGCTTCAGCGATACGTCGTAGTGATCCGTCAGCGAATCGACACCGAAAACGTCGTGCCCATCGCGTAGGAGCACGAGAGCCAGGGCATTGCCGATGAAACCGGCCGTCCCGGTCACGATGATCTTCATGGATCGGTCTCCGTCGCCCGCCCCTATGTCAGAGCGGCCGATACGACAACCGAAACGGATAAATCGTAAAACCTGAACTTGACGTCCGTTATCAATCGTGGGAAACATCCCACATGACCACCGGACTCATCGCCGACATCGAAGCCTTCGCCGCGCGTTCGGGACAATCCGTCTCGACCGTGTCGCGCAAGGTGTTCAATGACGGCAAGACGATCGCCCGCATCCGGGCTGGAGGTCAGCTGACACCGCGCACGCTGGACAAGGCCCAGGCGCGGCTCGAACAATTGGAGCGCGAAATGGCAGGACCTCTCGGTCTGGAAATGACCCACCTCGATCGGCTGGAAGCCGAGAGCATTCACATCATCCGGGAGGTCGTCGCCCAGTGCGAAAATCCCGTGATGCTCTACTCCGTGGGCAAGGACAGCTCCGTCATGCTGGAGCTGGCGGTCAAGGCGTTCTACCCCTCGCCTCCGCCCTTCCCGCTATTGCACGTCGATACGCGCTGGAAGTTCAAGGAAATGTACGAGTTCCGCGACCGCCGCGCCAAGGAAGTCGGCATGGAGCTGATCGCCCACATCAATCCCGACGCCATCCGCGACGATGTCGGCCCCTTCACACACGGCTCCGCCGACCACACCCACATCACCAAGACGGTCGGTCTGAAACAGGCCCTGAACGCGGGCGGGTTCGATGCGGCCTTTGGCGGCGCGCGCCGCGACGAGGAAAAGAGCCGCGCCAAGGAGCGCATCTTCTCGTTCCGCAACGAACATCACCGCTGGGACGCCAAGAACCAGCGCCCCGAGCTGTGGGACATCTACAATGCACGGGTGAAACCCGGCCAGAGCATGCGGGTCTTCCCGATCTCCAACTGGACCGAACTCGATATCTGGCAGTATATCTACCGCGAGAACATCCAGATTCCGGACCTCTACCTCGCCGCAGAACGTCCCGTCGTGCAGCGCGACGGCATCTGGTTCATGCGCGATGATGAGCGCATGCCGCTCATGCCGGGCGAAGAGCCGGAAATGCGATCCGTGCGTTTCCGTACGCTGGGCTGCTACCCTCTCACCGGCGCGGTCGAATCCGAAGCCGACACGCTGGAGCAGGTGATCCAGGAAACACTGCTCGCAACGACCTCCGAGCGTCAGGGCCGCGTCATCGACGCGGATGCCGGCGCCTCCATGGAAAAGAAAAAGGAAGAGGGCTACTTCTAATGGCGCATCACGATCCCCTCATTGCCAAGGACATCAAGGCCTATCTCGACGTTCAGGAGCGCAAGAGCTTCCTGCGTGTCTTCACCTGCGGGTCCGTCGACGACGGCAAATCCACCCTGATCGGTCGTCTGCTGTTCGATTCCAAGCTGATCTACGAAGACCAGATGGCCGCCATCGAGAAGGACTCCAAATCCGTCGGCACGACGGGCGAGCGTCCCGACCTCGCCCTGCTGGTCGACGGCCTGGCGGCGGAACGCGAACAGGGCATCACCATCGATGTCGCCTATCGCTTCTTCTCCACCGACAAGCGCAAGTTCATCATCGCCGATACGCCAGGCCACGTGCAGTACACGCGCAACATGGCGACGGGGGCGTCGACCGCCGACGTCGCGATCCTGCTGATCGACGCCCGTCACGGCGTGATGGAACAGACGCGTCGCCATGCCTACATCGCATCCCTGCTAGGCATTCCGCAGGTCGTGGTCGCCGTCAACAAGATGGACCTGGTGGATTTCGACCAGACCGTGTTCAACGAGATCGACGTCGCCTTCCGCGCCTTTGCGTCCGAACTCGACTTCGAGGACATCATGACCATTCCGGTCAGTGCGCTGGACGGCGACAACGTCACCACGCATTCCGACGCCGCGCCCTGGTACAAGGGGCCGAGCCTGCTCGGCTTCCTGGAAGAGGTCGAAGTCGACCGCCAGAGCCTCGAATCGCCATTCCGCATGCCGGTCCAATGGGTCAACCGTCCCAATCTGGATTTCCGGGGGTTCTCCGGCACCATCGCATCGGGCACCGTTTCGGTCGGCGACGAAATCATGTCCATGCCATCGGGCAAGCGCTCCAAGGTCAGCGACATCGTCCTCTACAAGGATAATCTGAAGCATGCGCGCCAGGACCAGGCCGTCACCATCGTCCTGGAGGACGAGATCGACGCCTCACGCGGCGACATGCTTTGCGCGGCCAAGGACCCGGTCGGCGTCGCCGACCAGTTTCAGGCGCACATGATCTGGATGGACGACCAGGAGCTTTTCCCCGGTCGCCAATACATCATCCGCACGGCCAACAATTCGGTCGCGGGTTCCATCACCGCGCTCAAGCACCGCGTGGACGTATCCGACATGAGCGAGGCCGCTGCCAAGACACTGGAACTCAACCAGATCGGCGTCGTCACGCTGAGCCTGACAAAGGCGATCCCGTTCGATCCCTACAAGCAGAACCGCACCACGGGCGCGTTCGTCGTCGTGGACCGCATGACCAACCGCACGGTCGGCGCGGGCATGATCGACTACGCCCTGCGCCGCGCGCGCAATATCGTGCGCCAGGACCTGACGGTCGAGCGCAATGACCGGGCGGAGCAGAAGGGACAGAAACCGGCCATCCTCTGGTTCACCGGTCTGTCCGGCTCCGGCAAGTCCACCATCGCCAACCTGGTCGACAAGGCCCTGTTCGAGCGGGGACGCCATGCCTACACGCTGGACGGCGACAATATTCGCCACGGCCTGAACCGCGATCTCGGCTTCACCAAGGAAGACCGGATCGAGAATATTCGCCGTATCGGCGAAGTGTCTCGACTGATGTCCAATGCGGGCCTGATCGTGATGTGCAGCTTCATCAGCCCGTATCGGGCGGAGCGGCGAATGGTCCGGGACCGCGCGCATGAGGGCGAATTCATCGAGGTCTTTGTCGACACGCCGCTGAGCGTGGCCGAGAAGCGCGATGTCAAGGGTCTCTATGCCAAGGCGCGGGCGGGCGAGATCGCCAACTTTACCGGTATCGACTCCGAATACCAGGCACCGGAGAACCCCGAAATCCGGATCGACACGGTGAAGGAGTCCGCTCAGGACGCAGCGGACCGGATCGTCGCCTATCTGGAAGAGCACGGCTTTTTGAGCGTGGATCTCTAGGTCCATGGCCGACTACGATCTCTTCAATGGAGATGCCGACGGCATCTTCTCGCTGCTGCAGTTGCGGCAGGTCGATCCGCGCCCCGACGCCGTGCGCGTCACGGGCGTAAAGCGAGACATCAAGCTCTTCCCGGCCATCGCCGGGAAGGCCGGCGCCGGCGACCGCGTCACGGCGCTCGACATCTCCATGGCCAAGAACACGGCTGCGCTCCGGCAGGTGCTCGACGCCGGGGCGGATGTCTTCTACGTCGATCACCACCAGACAGGCGACGTGCCGGACAGCGACCGGCTGACCGTCATTACGGACGACGCCAAGGAAACCTGCACCGCCTTTCTGGTCGACCGCCATCTCGACGGCGCAAGGGCGGCCTGGGCCGTCTGTGGAGCCTATGGCGACAACTTCCAGGGCTTGGCGGAACGTATCGCGAGCGAGCGCGGTCTGGACCTGCCGATGGGCCGCCTGCGCGAGCTAGGCGAACTTGTGAACTACAACGCCTACGGACTGTCGACCGAAGACCTGCACTACCACCCGGCCGAGCTGTTTGGCATTCTGCTGGCCTACCCCGGTCCCGTAGAGTTTCTGGAAGACGGCCACTCGGCTTTCGATACGCTCCAGCAGGGCCACAAGGCCGACTGGGACGTGGCGCAGAGCGCGCGGGAGATCGACGTCTCCGGGTCGGGCCAGGTCCTGTCCCTGCCTGCCAAGCCGGCGTCGAACCGCATCAGCGGTCTGTTCGGCAATGCGCTGGTGGACGAAGACCCGGGACAGGCCTTCGCCGTTCTGACCGAGCTTGGCGGAGAGGCCCCGGCCTACCGCGTGTCCATC
>JBATXP010000041.1:0-3876 GCA_049673465.1 Litorimonas sp. | reverse complement strand
GGGTAGCGGGGAAGTGAGGACGCGCGAAGCGCGGCACATGTTATTCGTCTCCCCCTCCGCCTCACTACGTTCGGCACCTCCCCCTATCCGGGGGAGGAACTTGAGAGGAAAGCAAAACGCCTTATAGTTCCTCCCCCAGATAGGGGGAGGTGGCCGGAGCGCGAAGCGCGAGGTCGGAGGGGGAGACGAAACAAGAGAGCCGCGCGAAGCGTGCCCTATTTCCCCGCGACCTCTGCCCGCACCTCCGCCCCGTGCTCGTCCAGCATCGGCGCGGGCGCGTGGCTGATGCCGTCCCGGCCGTCGAATCGCGCGGCGGCGCGCACGCTGCGGACCTCGCCGAGATAGGGATGATCGACCGTTCGCACCGTCTCCATCGCGGCGAGCTGCGGGTGGTCGTAGGCTTCCATCGGCGTCAGGCAGGGGGAGGCGGGAACGTCGTGTGCGGACAGATAGGCCATCACCTCGGCGATGGTCTTGTCGACCGGGTTCTCCGTCATCTCCGCGATCATCGCCCCGATATTCATAAGCCGTGCGGGCGGGGTGGCGAAGCGGGGGTCATCCATCAGCTTTGGCTTTCCGACCAGATCGAACACGGCGCGGGCCTGCGCGTCGCCGATGCCGGCGATGACGAAGTGTCCGTCACGCGCCGCGATCACGGCGTAGGTCGCCGTCAACGGGTCCAGCTCGATGGCGCGCTCGTCCAGGAGCGTGTGTTGCATCATGCCGTCGGGGAACAGGAAATGCATGCCCGCATCCAGCATGGACAGGTCGATGCGCGCGCCGCGACCGGTACGCTCGCGCTTGAACAGCGCGCTGGACACGGCCTGCGCCGCCATCACGGCCGTGCCCTTGTCGCAGACGGCGTTCTGCACGTGGACGGGCGTTCCCCCTTGCGCGTCGCCCTGCATGGCGGTCAGGCCCAGCTGCGCCTGCATGACGTGGTCGTAGGCAGGCAGGGCGCTCTGCGGGCCGTCGGGGCCGAAGCCGGTGATGCGGCAGAAGACGAGCGCGGGGTTGGCGTCCGACAGCGCCTCGAAACTCAGCCCGATGCGCGCCATGACGCTCGGGCGGTAATTGCTGATGACCACGTCGGCGCGTTCGCACAGGCGGCGCGCGACCCGCAGGTCGCCCTCGTTCTTGAGGTCCAGCGCGACCGAACGTTTGCCCCGGTTGCAGTTGTGGAACAGCGCGCTCATGCCCGGCTTCTGGCTGCCGATGAAGCGCATCGGATCGCCCATGCCCTGCGGCTCGATCTTGATCACGTCCGCGCCCTGTTCGGCCAGAATCATGGCGGCGAAGCTGGCGGTGATCATGGTGGACAATTCCACCACGCGGATGCCGTCCAGCGGCAGGTGGTCCCTCGAATGGTCCGTGGTCATTGCGCTTTCCCCGTTTTGACGACCGCGTAGCGGGGATGGGTGCGCTAGTCCAATCGGAGGTCGAAGGCGAAAAGCAAGGTGCGCTGGCGATCGGAGAAATTGTCGTCCGACACGATGAAGGCGCGAACGCCGCTGTCCGTTTCTGTCAGGGCGATACCCTCGAAATTATCAACGGCCTGCGGCGGTTCGAGGGAGATGCGGTCTTGGTCTTCGCCGACTTGGATGTCCAGAATAGACCGATTGCCAAGTCGTCGATCATAGGCGCGCAAAAGGCGGGCGGTCGCGATTCTGCCGTCTTCAAGTGTCACTGTATCCGCGCCGACATGCCGAAAAAACTGAAGCAGCTTGCCTTCTTCGTGAACCGTTTCGAAGCGAATTGCGCCAGATCTTTCGACAAGTCCCGTCAGAATAGCGCTCTCAAGAGGTTGCTCAAAGCCGATGCGAAGCTTGCCATTTTTGGTGAGTTCAAGCGACTCCGGTCCAGCATTGGCGCGGATACGGGTCTTGCCATAGCGTGCTGGAAACTCCGCAATCGGAATGCCACGGGCCGCCGCGCCACAACCCTTCATGTCATAGGCGAGAACGCGAAAATCGCGCTCGAAGCTGACGAAAGCGAGACCGTCTTCCAGCGTCAAACCTTCCGCATCTCCGGTCAGCTTGCCCGTGAGAGACCGTCCGTTGGCGCGACGCAGATCCCAAACGAGTGCGCTGATTGCGCCGTCTTCCGGAATATTGAAACGCAAAGCCCGGCCCATATCCGAGACGGTCAATAGCGAGCCGTCATCGGTCACGGCGAGGCCGGACAATCCACCAAACCGCCAATCTTCGCTCGACAACGCCCATCCTCTCAAGAAGCTCACGCGCTCTGGCAAATATTCGGTTTCTCCAAGTGCGACGTCCTCCACTTGGACGGTAATCCGGTCCGGAGAGGCCGTATCGCCGATGCAGGAAAGCGGGCGCAGTGCGGCGGCGTCTTTATCGAAGGTCCAGTCATCGGCTAGGGCTGAACACGGAATTGCGAAAAGCAAGGTGGCTAAGGTGAAGGATCGGAACATAGTGACGCTCTAGGTCCGAAATGCGTCAGGGTCATGACCCTAAATCTTTCCCGCTTCCGAGCGCTCCAGGTAATCGGCCAGTGGCGTTTTCATTGCCCGCGCCAGCTCCGCTCGGTCGAGCGAAAGCCCGGAATGAGCGTCGCGGTCGTAGCACGCCGCCAGTCCTGCATGGGCGTAGAGAGCTTCGGTGCGCGAACAGAGCCCGTCCGGATCACCACCCGACAGCACCACGCAATGGTGCAGGCAGACGGCGGACCCGTCCGCGGCCAGCGCCCAGCGCTGCGCCGTACCGACCAGCTTGCGTCCCTCCAGTAGGAGGTTGTGGTCGCCGTCGCAGAAGCTGCCGGGCCGCGCGCCGGTTCGCGTGTCCAGGCCCATCGCCGCGAACCCCCGGATCAGCGCGCCGCACAGCGCCTCGTAGGTTTCGCGGATGCCGGGATGACGCGGATGGCGGCTCAGGACCGAGATGTTGATCGTGCCGGGGCCTTGCGGAACGGCGGTGCCGCCCGTGCCGCGGACGGCGACGGGCTCCGATTCGAAGGCGGACAGATCGCCCAGCCGCGCGGCCTCCCGTCCCGATACGGACAGGGACAGATGCGGCACCCAATCGTACCAGAGCGGTGCCGCCGTGCCTGCGCGCAGTCGCCTCATCAGACGGCTTTCCGCATCATACACGGCCTGCAACTCCGCCCCGTCGGAAGGCGGCAGCACCTTGGAGCCATCCGTCAACGCCGACAGCGGGCCGGTCACGCTCTTGAGGGTGGAACAGGTCATGATGCTGATACGCACGGGGCGCGGCGCAAGGGGCGGTTCGCGGCCACGAACGCAAGGGTGTCGTCCGTGGCCGCTACGCCCAGACGGGTCGGAACTCGATCGTCCGACCCGTCGACAGCGGGGGGTCGTCTGCGCCCACGTCGGACCGCCGCTGATGCAAGCGGGATGGCAGGCGAGGGCATCGGGGTCTGTGGCAAATCCCACAGCCACGCCGGTGTTTTACGAAAAGCGATGAATTTTCGCCAGAAGCGGACCGCGCGGTCGACAAGGAAAGATGGGAGTGTCAGGACGCGCTCATGTCCTCAACCGAGTCCGATCCCGGCGGCCTGCCGCCCTTCGATCCCGTCGCGCCGGCGACCTTGCGCGCGCACTTCGGCGGCGGCGTGCGAGTGGAGGCCCGGCCGGGGGAGACGATCATCATGGCGGGCGATCTGGACCGCGACGTCTACTTGGTGGAACGCGGCACGATCCGCTTCACGCTGCATTCGGAATCGGGCCGGGAAACGATCTTCGGCGAGGCGTCGGAGGGCACGCTGTTCGGGGAACTGGCGGCCATTGACGGGCGGGCGCGCTCCGTGATCGCCGTGGCGCTAGACCGCACGACGCTGCGCAGGCTTCGTCCGGCGCGCTTCATGGAGATCGTCACGCAGGACCCGGAGCTGGCGCAC
>JBATXP010000040.1:0-6420 GCA_049673465.1 Litorimonas sp. | reverse complement strand
GGTCCAGCTTGCGCGCGCTGCGCCCGGCGGAGGCGTCATTGCCGTAGAGCGTGGCGCGGAACGACCAGCCGCCGCACCCCGCCATCTCCGATCCATCCACAACGCAGAAATAGGTTCCGTCCTCGATCAGTTGCGTATCCAGCCCCATGGAGGCACGGGATGCCTCTATCTGCGCCTCGGTCAGATAGCCACGCTGCAGCTCCGCGATGGCGCGGCCCTGAACGTCGTGAATGGCGGGAATGTCGTCGGCCCCGGCGAGCCGGATCGCGAGCGTCTCCGAGCGGTTTCGTCGTAAAATCGTCATGTTGCCTAAAAGACACAATCCTTTCCCTAAATCAATTCGGACGCAATAGCCGCATTGCGAAGGTGTAGAGATTTGCATAGCGCAGGCAAGGTTTGCCGCTTGATCAAGTGCAACCGGACCCGGGGGCTGGCCCCGAACGCAGAGGAAAACGATGAACAATCAAACCTTCAAGGGCTGGCTCGCCGCGAGCACGTCCACGGCCCTTCTCGCCACGATGATGAGCGCGGGCGCGGCCTACGCCCAGGATACGAGCGCCGACACGCTGATCGAGGACGAGATCGTCACTATCGGCACGCGCCGGACCGCGCGCTCCGCCGTGGACACGCCCGCCCCGATCGACGTGATCAGCGGCATCGAGTTCACCCGCAACGCCTCCAACGATGTCCAAGACCTGCTGCGCACGTCCGTGCCAAGCTTCAACATCAACACCCAGCCCATTTCCGACGCCGCCTCCATCGTGCGCCCGGCCAACCTGCGCGGCCTGTCGCCCGATCAGACGCTGGTCCTGGTCAACGGCAAGCGCCGTCACCGCGGCTCCGTCATCTCCTTCCTCGGCGGCGGTATCTCCGACGGCGCGCAAGGCGTGGACATCTCCGCCATTCCGTCGATCGCGCTCAAGCAGGTCGAAGTGCTGCGCGACGGCGCGTCCTCGCAATATGGCTCCGACGCCATCGCCGGCGTGTTGAACTTCGTGCTCAAGGACGCTCCCGAAGGCGGCACGGTCGAGGCGCAATATGGCTCCACCTATGAAGGGGACGGCGACAATTACCGCTTCTCCGGCAATGTCGGCCTGCCACTGGGCGACCAGGGCTTCGTCAACCTGTCCGCCGAATATGGCGAAACGGACGGCACGGTCCGCTCCGTGGTCCGGGGCGACGTGCTCGGCCTGATCGCGGCCGGCAATACGGACGTCGCCGACTTCCGCACCATCAACAGCTACACGGACGAGGTTCCGCAATATTGGGGCCAGCCGGACGTCACGGACGACTTCAAGTTCTTCCTCAACTCCGCCCTTGCCGTGTCGGACAGCACCGAGTTCTACCTGTTCGGCAACTATGCCTCGCGCCAGGTCGAAGGCGGCTTCTTCTTCCGCAACCCGACCAATCGGGGCGGTGTGTATCGCGGTCCCCAGCTCAATCCTGCGACGAACAATGCGGTCGTCAACAACGATAACGGCACACCCAACAATGACGCCGACGACTTCTTCACGGACAGCGTGACAGGTGCGGTCGTGGCCAGCCCGATCGATTCCGTGCGCGTCGGCGACCTGGACGGCCTGGGCATAGGCGGGGACTGCCCGGCCGGCATCCCACTCAGCCAGGGCGGCGGCCTGATCCAGGACCCGAGCGTGTTCGCGCAAGTTGCGGCGGACCCGAACTGCTTCGCCTTTACCGAAACGATTCCCGGCGGTTTCGTCCCGCGCTTCGGCGGGGAGAACACGGATTACGGCATCGCCTTCGGCGTGCGCGGCGACTGGGCGCTGGGCGGCGGGGTGAGCTACGACCTGTCCCTGACCCACGGTCGCAACAAGACGGATTTCTTCATCCGCAACACGATCAACGCGTCGCTCGGCCCGAACACGCCGCGCGACTTCGATCCGGGCGGGCAGCAGCAGACCGAAACCGTGCTGAATGCGGACTTCGCCTATCTGGTCCCGACGGGCTTCGCCTCCGACCTGTCCATCGCCTTCGGCGCGGAATACCGGGAAGAGACGTTCGACCTGTTCCAGGGCGACGCGGCCTCCTTCGCGCTCGGCCCGCTCGCGGATCAGGGCTTCTCGTCCAGCTCCAACGGTTTCGGCGGGTTCGCGTCCAGCAACTCGGCGACGCAGGACAGCTACGCGCTCTACACCGAACTGGAAACGGACGTGACCGACGCGCTGACCCTCCAGGGTGCGGTGCGCTACGAGGACTTCTCGGCCTTTGGCGACACGTTCGACTACAAGATCGCGGCCCTGTTCAAGGTCAATGAAGGGCTTCGCTTCCGTGCGTCGCACTCCACCGCCTTCCACGCCCCGACGGCCGGTCAGGCCAACATCACCAACGTCACGACGCAGAACATCGCCGGCGTGCTGGTCGACCAGGGCACCATTCCGCTGGCCTCGGCGGCTGGCCAGATCGCGGCGGACTTCGTCGAAGCGCAGTTCGGCGAACGTCCGACGCTCGGCCCGGAAGACGCCGTCATCTTCACGGCCGGCACCGCCTTCGATGCGGGTCCGACCAACTGGACGATCGACTTCTACCACATCGACGTGGACGACCGGATCGCTCTGGGCGCGAACGTCAACTTCCTCGACGCGCTGCAGAATGCAGGCGCGACGGCGACCGACGTGTCTTCGGCGATCACGGAGCTGAGCGGCAATGGCACCATCACGCGGTCCGACTTCACGGGACTGGAGGATCTGTCGCAGTTCCGCTTCTTCACCAACTCGTTCGACACGCGCACCAAGGGCGTGGACGTGGTCGGTCGCTGGCCGTTCGATCTGGCGGGAGGCTTCTCCGAGCTGACCCTGGCGGGCAACTATAACGAGACGGACGTGACCAGCGTCGGCACGGTCAACCCGATCAACGCCACGCGGGTCGCCAACCTCGAAGACCAGCTGCCCAATATCAAGGGCTTCATCCAATGGTCGCACACGCAGGACGCCTGGCGCGGCCTGTTGCGCGCCAACTATTACGGTTCGTGGGACGATGTGGGCAACGGCTTCGACTCGGATGCCGGCGTGATCGACCCCGCCTTCGAGAAGGGATCCGAGATCCTGATCGACGCGGAGCTCGGCTACGAGGTCGCGGAAGGGATCGAGCTGATCGTCGGCGCGAACAATCTGTTCGACAACTACCCGGACGAAAACCCGGATGCCGCCGATCTCGGCCAGCTCTACCCCGAAGCGGCCCCGACCGGCTTCAATGGCGGGATGTACTACACCAAGCTTCGGATCAACTTCTAGGGGGCGACCCCAACGCGAAGACAGAAGGCCCGGTCGAGCGACCGGGCCTTTTTGTTGCGTGGTCTGTCATTCGCGCACGGCCTTGCTGCGCCTCGCGATCGTTTTCGCGAAGATAAAGGGTGGCGGGGAGGCCCGCGATCGGGTCGACACGTCATGGACATGTGGACATGTATTGAGAAGGCCGGGGCCTTCCGTGAGGGTTGCCCGATCGCGGCGGTGTCCGGGGCGGGGGTTGGCCGTTCGGGGTGTAAATCCCGTCCGATCCGCTCCTTCGCGTCCGGGCGGACATCGCGCCTGCCGGGCGTAACGTCCGCGAACACCGGCTCTTCGCGCCGGGCCGGTTGGCGTCCCAACCCGTCCCCGCCTGACGAAGAGCGCAGGGGTAAAATACCCCGGATCTGGAGAGTGGGGATCATTTTGTGTGCTTTAGATATAAGTCGTTGAAAACACCAGGAAGATGAAGGTGGGTTAGTGAGGATGAGGGTGCGTGAAGCCGCACCGCAATCCCCATTCTCCGCTCATTCCCGCGCACGCGGAAAACCAATAGCTCGCCGACCTCCCGGCTGGCCCGGCCCCTTCACCCACGTCGAGGCCGTGGCAAGGACTGGATCCCCGCGTGCGCGAGGATGAGCGGAAAAGAACGATGGTCGGTTCCTCCCCCGCAAGGGGATTTGCGCCAAAACGGGCTGGCGGCGCGTGACGCGCATGGGCCGGAGCGAAGCAGAGGTCGGAAGGGGGACCAGCATGAGCCCGCACGCACAAGCCCGTACGCAGGCGGACTTTCCTCCCTACCAGGCCCCCAACTCCACCAGCTTCTTCATCAACTTCGGCGGCAGCGCATCCCCGTCACCGAACCCTTCGCCCAAATCCTCCGGAGCATCCCCCGGCTGGAGGTAGCGCCAGCCTTGGAAGGCGCGGCGGGGCGTAGGCACGACCGGGATCAGGGTCGGCTCCATGAGGATGGAGCAGGCCTTGCGCCCGCCCTTCTGCGTTTCCTCCAGCGCGACGATGGGGTTGCGGCACAGGATCATCCCCTTGATGACCCAGTAGATCGACCCGCCCTGGGTGAGCGCGTCCGCCTGTTTGGGGAACATGCGGGTGACGTGCTGATGGTGCGGTGTGAGCCCCTGCGCCGTGCGGCGGGCGACCACACGCCGCTGCCAGTCGGCCAATGTCTGGATCGAGGCCGACCCGACGGAGAGTTTCTGCAGATGCATCACGACGCTGTAGGGATAGCGCGCGGGCGACCATCCGCAAGGGAGTGGCGCGGTTCGCCGCAGTCGCCTAAGCCTAAGGCCATGAAACGCCTCCTCCTCGCTCTTCCCCTATTGGCTGCCTGCGCTGGGCCGGACCCGTCGCCCAATGTCATGCTGGAGACATCGCTCGGCGAGATCGAGATCGAAGTCTATCCGGAGCGCGCGCCCGTCTCGGCCGGAGACTTTCTCCTCCATGTCGATCGGGGCCTGTATGACGGCGAGGGCTTCTACCGCGTGGTGCGGGCCGACAACGATCCGCGCGGCATGGGGATGAGCCTGATCCAGGGCGGCCTGCTGAGCCAGGAACCGGTAACTCCGCCTATCGCCCACGAGCGCACGACCGATACGGGGCTGTCCAATGTGCGCGGCACGGTCAGCATTGCGCGAGACGCGCCCGGCACGGGCAGCGCGGCCTATTTCTTCATCAATATCGGCGACAATAACTTCCTCGACACGGGCGGGGCGCGCAATCCGGACGGCGAAGGCTATGCGAGTTTCGGCACGGTCGTGCGCGGCATGGAGGTGGTGGAAGCCATCCAGGCGCGCGACGCGAGCGGCGACAGCCCGCAGCCGGTCACGGACGACCAGTACCTGACAGAACCCGTCCTCATCACCCGCGCCTACAGGCTGGGCGAATAGACTTTCGCCCGACCGCTCGCTAAGGGCGCGCCATGAGCGCCGCCCCCATCCAGGTCGATCTGGTTTCCGATTTCGTCTGCCCGTGGTGCTGGCTCGGCTTCCGCCAGTTCCAGGTCGCCGCCAAGGGCGCGCGGCCCGCGCCGGAGCTGACCTTCCGCCCCTACATGCTGGACCCGACGGTCCCGGACGACGGTCGGGACTATAAGAACTATATGCGCGCAAAGTTCGGCGAGGACTCAGGCGACCGTTTCAGGGACAGCCGCGCCCATCTGGAGCGCGAAGGCGAAAAACTCGGCATCGCGTTCGACTTTTCCGCCATCACCCGCCGCCCCAACAGCCTCGCGGCGCACCGCCTGCTGAAATGGGCCCAAGGTCAAGGAGAGGGTCAGGATGCGGGGCACAGCGTCGCCGAAAGCCTGTTCCGCGCCTATCACGAACAGGGCCGCGACATTGGCGATGCAGACGTTCTGGTGGACATCGCCGAGAGCAACGGGCTGGACGGCGACCTGGTGCGCGAGCTCTTGGCCCGCGACGACGACAAACTGGAGATCCAGCAGGAAGCCATGTTCTTCAAGGGGCTAGGCGTTTCGGGCGTGCCGACCTTCATCTATAACGGCCAGTTCGCCGTGCAGGGCGCGCAGGAGCCGGACAAGCACCGCCGCGCCTTCAAGGAAGCCTTGAAGACCCCGGCTACCGGATAACCGCCTGCCCCCAGATAACTGCTTGCAAGGACAACCATGACCACTTTCCAGATCGTCGCGCTCTATGTCGCGATATGCCTCCTCATGAACCCGGTGCTGATGCTGCGCATCGGCCGGATGCGCATCTCCAAGAAGATCAATCTGGGCGACGGGGGCGATGCGGACATGCTGGCCCGTGTCCGGACCCACGGCAACTTCACCGAAGTCGTGCCGCTGGGTCTGATCGGCCTGATCGCCATCGCCATGATGGGCGGATCGCCGATCTTCCTGCACATCTTCGGCGGGCTGCTCGTGGTTGGGCGCATCCTGCACGCGCTCGGCATGAGCGGAACGTTCGCGCAAGGCCGCCTCATCGGAACGGTCATGACCCTGCTCATGTTCCTGGGGCAGGCGATCTACCTCTTCGTGCTGATTTTCAGGCATGGTCCGGTCTAGGTGTCGCGACCTGAGGACAGCCTGCTGGAGCGGCTCGACGGTCCGCTTTCGGCCCTGATCGACTATGCCCGGGCGGCCGGAGCGGACGCGGCGGACGCGCTCGCCCTCTATGGCCGCGCGGCCGCCATATCCGTGCGC
>JBATXP010000039.1:0-3786 GCA_049673465.1 Litorimonas sp. | reverse complement strand
GTGCGGGGACAGGACCGGCGGCCGGGGCGCCGCTCCGTCGCGGTCCGTGGCCGAGCGGCGGGAGGCAACGTCGCACTAGGTCCCTATCGCTCGATGCCGGCGATCGGCCGCGTTCGCCCGACACGGCGATACGGCGATGGATCGGAGCGCAGTCGGAATCCCCTGCGTCCCGACGGTCGATCGGGCCATCCGATCCCGTTCGCTCACAGGACGATGGGACCATCTCGCGCCGGAGGCCCCAACGATGGACCGCCGTCCGCCGCGAGCCGCGCCGCACACCTTCCCGTCGCGCGACGCCCCTCAACCCCGAGATCAGCGTCACGCCGAGGTTCACGGCTTACCCGGCTTCGAGGACGGGCGCCGCAATTCGAACGACCCATCGTCTCGAACGGGAGCGGACACATGGCGTCCATAGAAGACGTGCCGCGTCCGCTGCCACGTTCCCGCGACGGCGGCGCCGTCTTCGGCCACGTAGTCAAGGATGGGCGATATTATACTTTCCGTACCCAGACGCATGATATAGGTATGTGGGCAAGGAGTTAAGCCCATGTCCATTCTGTCCCGCCCCGAGTTCCACAACGAAGAAGCCGCCTACGCCTATGTAGAGGCGCGGCTGTGGCCGAACGGCGCGACATGCCCCAAGTGTGGCGAGCGCGACCGCGTGTCCAAGATGGGCGGCAAGTCCACCCGCATCGGCGCACACAAGTGCTACAAGTGCCGCAAGCCGTTCACGGTGAAGGTCGGGACGATCTTCGAGAGCAGCCATGTGAAGATGAACCTGTGGCTGCAGGCGATCTACCTGATGTGTGCCAGCGAGAAGGGCATTAGCAGCAACCAACTTCACCGCACGCTCGGCGTTACGCTGAAAACGGCGTGGTTCATGTCTCACCGCATCCGTGAAGCGATGCGCGACGGCGCGCTTGATCCGATGGGCGGAATGGGCGGCGTGGTAGAGGCGGACGAAACGTATATCGGTCGCGAGCCGGGCATGGCGAAGGGCCGCCAAGGCGGTCATCACAAGATGAAGGTACTGTCCCTCGTGGATCGTGAGACGGGCCGCGCCCGCTCTTTCGTCGTGGACCGCGTCAACCGATCCACCATCCTGCCTATCGTGAACGAAAATGTGGACCGCGAGACGCGCATGATGACGGACGAGGCCTACTGGTACCGCCCGCTCGCCCAGACGTTCGCCGATCACCAGTCCGTCGATCACGGCCGCAAGGAATACGCTCGCGGCGACGTAACGACGAACACGGTCGAGGGTTATTTCAGCATCTTTAAGCGCGGCATGAAGGGCGTGTACCAGCACGCAAGCAAGCGCCACCTTCACCGCTATCTTGCCGAGTTCGACTTTCGCTATAGCAACCGCGTAGCAACCGGGGTGGACGACATGGAGCGCGCGGATCGTGCACTTCATGGCGCCATCGGTAAACGCCTCACCTATCGGCGAGCTGACTGCGGGCTCTCTTATGAAGCCCGTTGAAGCACTTAGGGCAACGAAGGAAGTAACTGACTACGGGTGTTGGCAAGCCGGCTCTATTGATCGCGCGTCATGGCCAATGAGGAAGAAAAAGCTTCGCCAATCTAAAGATTGGTCATGGCGAGTAGTATCGTTTGGCGGCGCGGCGAAGGAATATCGTGTGCTCCTTAAGCTAAATGCAAGCATAGAGAAGTTCTATGCGATACTCGGCGTCTTGCGCGGGGACGGTATTGCTGTGATATGCAGTCATAGGCTGCACACATCTCATGGAAACTGGAACTGCCATGCAGCCACTACCGAAATTGAGGATATATTTGTCGGGGCTTGGAGGGATAAAGACTCACTTCAAAGGTGGCCTAGTTACAGCGGAAAGTGTAAGGTCGAATTTGAAGTCGATCCTGTTAGAGCGCTGACGATAGCGGCAGAGCTTTAGCGGTTCGCTCTCCCAGATCAGGCGGAGATGTCAGTATGAACATTCAGAAGGAAATTTGTGGCGCTTTTTGTGAGGGCCTTTCCATCCGCAAAGTGCCGCTAGGGTATGCGATCCGTACTCCCTTCATGTGGGTTCACGGAGAACCTTTGGTGATTTTCGGAGAGGCTAAAGATGGCTTGGTTCGGATGCGGGATTCAGGGGACAGCCTTCTTATCTTGGAAGACTTGGCTGGCGATCTCACGACAGACACAAAGGTTGAGGCAATATACGAACTTGCGACGTCTCACGGCGTTCTTTTCGATGAAGAGCAAGCCCTTTTCACGGGTGGTTGGGTTGAAGAGTCGATGTTGGGGGAGGCTGCTATTCGGTTCATGTCTTTCTTGAACCGCTTGCAAGATCTCGCTCTTCTATCTCGGGATCGGGTTGTCTCAAGTTTCAGGGAAGAACTTACCGTAGCGCTGACGGATCATTTTCTGCGGAGTACGTAGTTTCAGTCCGAGAGCCAGTATATCCCGACCGCAAAGATGACATAGCGGACGTGGTCATTAGGGGCGCGCAAATCCAGGCAGCTATCTACGCCGCAACGCAGGATGTAAATGTTCTTGAAGCTTTGCTAGCTGAGGAGGTATTCGGCTCTAGTCCCGACACCAAAACTATACCAATCCTTGTGTTCGAGGATTTCTCGAATGCTCGTATCTCAGCAAGGGCAACAAGACGCGCAATGAATGGGGATCTGGTTCAGATTGCAGATTGGTCCGGAGGGCATGATGAAGCCATCGAAAAATTCGAACGACAGCTCACAAGAGGCGCGGTTTCGTGAGGCCGCAGAAGCGGCCGAGGCAGACACCTCCCCCGACGCCTTAGATCGTATCTTCGGAAGGCTGGACCTGTCTAAGAAGCCCGATCCCGAGGACGGCGACAAAGCCACGACAGACGACAGCTAGCAACGCCCGTCACGCGATGGGGCGTACCAGTTGATGGGCCGGGTACGCGAAGTATAACATCGCCCAAGGATGCTTGTGCGAGCGGCCCTCCGCCGGCCTTGCCACACTCCCGCAACCCGGAGGGCCGACTCCGCCACGTCGTAGCGTTCGAGGCATGGCACACGGCCCATACGTCGATACTAGCGGCATTCCGGATGCGACCCCTGAACGAGGCGGGGTCGTAGGCCGCTGCAAGGGGGTCGGCTTGGCGGAGGCCGAACGGTGCCGTCGCTCATTCGAACGGAATGACCCCCTCGCTCCTTTCCGAAGCGAAGGGCGAATCACGTCATTCTGGACGTCGTGGCCCCGCCGGCCAAGTGGTCGGCCGGGCGAGGATCGTCACTGCTCTCGATCCCGCAGCGTAGCGGCGATAGCCCGACCGTATGTGTATGTGCACGAGCGGCTCGCAGAGCATTGGTGGGCGCAACGCGCGCGGGCGCACGGTGTAGGGCCTACGTCCGCACCTACCGCAGAGAGGCCCATGGCATTGGTTCTCGTCGTCGGTCCGCCGAACGGGCCGTCGGGCGATCCGATCGGCCTACGAGTAGGCGTCGGGAACGGCTGATGACGCGCCATAACTAGGCGCGGGGCGATCGGCTCGCCGTGGACGAGCCGATGCGTGTCAACGCCTACTCTGCGCATCTCCGAGCGACGATCCCACCGGAATTCGACACGCGGCTCCCCGATCTCGCGGAAGCTGCTTCGAAGACAGCGAACGGAGTGTGTGTAGTCGGCCCTTCTCGCCGTCCGCGCCTCGATGGGCGTCGTTCGGCGCAGAGCCTGGCCAGGTGGTCCGGCACTCTCGCCCTCGCACTGCACCGTAAGCGCTGTTTCTTTCCCATTCTGATCTGCTCTCGCGGCTGATCTGCGTTCGCTGTCTACTGCTGCGC
>JBATXP010000038.1:0-6496 GCA_049673465.1 Litorimonas sp. | reverse complement strand
ATTGCAGGCCGTCCGGACCGAAGCGCTGACGCCAGCTGCGCACACCGAACGCGCGGGCTCTGTCCTTGCGTAAATGGTTTTGTTTCTCCCTTCCCCATCGCGGGGCAGGGCCCGCGCTTCGTGCCACACCCGGCACAAACGCAACGACTTGCCGGAAACAGCCCTCCGGTCGCACCTGAGGTCGTGCCTGAGTGAAAACATTCCTCTCTTATCCCACTCAGGCCAACCCTCCGCTGCGATCCGCATCGCGGCTCGCGGACGCTGCGACGGCCTGCCCATCTCCCACCCTTCTCGGCTGGCGAAGCGGGACGTGGAGGTAGATATGCATGAGCCGTCCCTCTCCGCCGCGCCCGATGAAAGATGGGCTCACCCCCGGACCACATCCGGGGGGCAGAAAATTTTGCAGGGCTGGGTTTTACAGGCCGTAGACCACAGCGTCGGGTCCGCAGCTAGGGCGCGTTCAATTCCACCTCCAGTTCGGAGATCGAATGGGTGAAGTTGTTCGGCAGCACGGTCTGCTTGCCGGTCCATTCCAGGTTCGGGAAGCGCTCAAATATCTGGCTGTAGGCGGCGTTCAGCTGCATGTTGGCGATGCGTTGTCCCATGCAGACATGGGCGCCGGTGCCGAAGGCGATGTGCTTGTCGGCGTTAGTGCGGGTCACGTCGAAGCGGTCCGGGCCCTCGAAGACTTCGGGATCGCGGTTGGCGGCACCGTACCACATCACGGCCTTTTCGCCCGCCGCGATGGTCTGGCCGCGCAGCTTCACCTCGTTGAGCGCGGTGCGGCGCATATACATGACCGGGCTGACCATGCGCACGATTTCGTGGCACATGTTCGGGATCAGCGAGCGGTCGGCCATGACCTTGGCTTTCTGGTCCGGGTTGCGCGTGAGCAGGCGCAGGCCGCCGGACAGGGAATTGCGCGTCGTATCATTTCCCGCCACGATGATCAGCAACCAGGAGCCGTCGAGGAATTCGTCGGGCAGGCGCTCGCCGTCGATCTCAACATTGGCGATGGCGGACAGGAGGTCGTCGGTCGGGTTTTCGCGGCGTTGGAGCAGGATGTCGCGGCCATAGGCGAACATGGCCTCGACCTCGGCGAGGAAGGTCATGACCTGCTGCGGGTCCACCGCGCTGAGGTCCTGTTGGCTGAGGATGTATTGCGCCATTTCCAGCATATCCATCCACTCGCGGATCTTGGGCCGGTCTGCCTCCGGCACGCCGAGCATCTCGCACAGGGTGAAGAGCGGTAGGCGGGAGGAGAAATGCTCCACCCAGTTCAGGCGCGGCCCCGCCGTCGCCACGCCGTCCAGCAGGCGGGCGACTTCCGCGTCGACCTTCCTGCGCAGGTCGGCGACGTAGCTCGGCTTGACGAACTGCATGTGTTCGCGGCGCAGCTGCATGTGATGCGGGGGGTCGAGGCAGATCATGGTGTTGAGCGAGGCGGAGTGCAGCTTGGGGTGCTGTCGCTGATCGTTGGCGTAGGCCATCATGATGCCGCCCATTTGCGAGGACCAGTTCTTCGTGTCGAGGCTGACGGCGCGGATATCGTCGTAGCGGGTCAGCGACCAGAAGCCTTCCAGGTCCTTGTCGGACATGGAGTGCCACATGACGGGCGCGGCCTCGCGCATGGTCTTGAAATGCTCGAAGGGCTGCTCGCCCGCGAAGGTCATGGGGTGGGCGAGATCGATCGGGGGCTTCAGGTTGAAGACGGGGGGATGGACGGGATCGCGGGGTCCCCGGTCCGGTTGGACGGTCTCCGTCACAAGCTGCAAGCCCATATGCGTCTCCTGTCAGGTTCCGTCGGGGCGGCCGATCACCAGTTTGAACGGGCGCACATCCGTCTCGGCGGGCAACCCGGCTTTCGCATAGGGGTCGTCCGCCATCCATGCGTCCAATGCCCCGCGCGACGGCGCTTTGACAACAAGGAGAGACCCTCTCATCACATCCGTGTCGTCGAGCCACGGGCCTGCCGACAGGACGGTGCAGTCCGACGGCTTGGACAGCCAGTCGAGATGGTCCTGGCGGATGCGTTTGCGAATGGCGGGGCCGTCGGCGACGTCCCGGGTGAGGATCATGAAATCGGGCATGGCGAGAGGCCTAGACGCGCAGGCTTCGTCTGGCAATCGGGCGAGCGGCCGATCAGAAAGGCTGGCTTCGAGCGAAGTGGCGGTCGGCGGCAACGCAGCGTTGGTCGAAGTCGGCTCCGCCGATCAGGGTCTGCAGGGCCGGATCGGGCTGTGTCCGGGCGCGCCCGCGCGTCGAGGCATTGATCAGGACGGGGCCGGTCGTGTGACGGCGCACCGCGTCGCGATACTCGCTCAGGGTAAGCTCGTATTTTAGCACCTTGGTGACGCAGAGGCAGTCCGCCTTGGACAGCCCGGCCTCGATGCAGGCATTGGTCAGACGTCGGTCCTCGAAGGGGGTGTCGATGTTTCGGGCCGGAGCGCGGTCGCCCAGCGCCGCCGCGTCGGTCAGCGGCGCGGGCGCAGGGGTCTGCGCCTCGGCCTCGCCGACCGGCGAAACGGCAAACAGCAGGGCGGCCATACTGGCCGCGAGCGTGGCGATAAGTCCGGTCCGTATCATGAGGTTGCGCCCTCCAATGCCTTTCAGTCTAGCACGGCGGAAAACTCCGGTCTTGTCCCGGAGTTCCCGCGCAGCTTGTTCTTATGCTGTCATCTAGGGGGAATGAGGCGGGAAGACGGTGGGAAAGCGCACAGATCGCGATTTTGGAAAGTCGGGCGATTCGCAGCACCTGACCGCCGGAAAAGACAAAGGCCCGCCGGCAATGCCAGCGGGCCTCGTTTTGAAGTTTGGGTCTCACGGGACGTCATGCCCGCTTCGTTACGATTGCCGCTATGGACGCATCCGGCGCGGCGATCCTACCCAGTTTCGCGTTTACGAAAGGCTGAGCTAACAGCTCTGGGCAGACCCCTCAAAAAAGATAGACAAATCACACCTCCTTTCTCAACGCGGCCCCACCATGGGACGGCTAGCGATAAGACGTAACTGGTGCGACTCCGCTCCGGGAGCAAGCACGAAATGGTGGGAAAATGCATCTGCGGTTAAATGCCCATCCGGCATGCAACATGCGCGTCACCCGCGACAGCGCGCGGCGAACTCTCGGAAGGCCGAATCCACGGGAGGCATGTTCAGGTCCGCATCGAGCCATTTCTTGCGCGTGAAGCGAACGGGTTCGTTGCGGACGGCGGCATTGTAGAGGCGGCCCGCTTCCGACCGCTCCATCGGCATGACCACCCGATCGCGGCGTCCCTCGATCCACTTGCTTCGCTTGATGGGCTCTCCCGCGATGCTGATATTCGGTCGGAAGGTGCGTCGGCTATTGGCGTTGGGCTCGTAGGCGTTTTCGATATTGTCGACGATGAAGGAGGGAATGTCTCCGGGCACCATCGACACCCGGGCGGACACGTCGCCATCGACACAGACGAAGGCGACGTTTCCGGCTTCGCCGACGCGGTCCGAATAGACGATGTGCGCCTGTCGAACCTGATCGCGATATTCGCTCTTCACGCCCAAGCCCGTGGACGAGAAATTTATGGTGCTGAGTTTCCAGACCGGCTCGGACGACCCGTAGAGGCTGTCCTGACCATAAGCACTCTGCGCCAACACCAACGGCATGAGGAGGCAAGCGAGAAAGCGGAACGTCATGATCTCTTTTGGATCGGCGCGGTAGAGCTGTCCAGAGCGTCGTGCGGCCTAGGCTTCATCAGGCACGAAATTCAGCGCAACGCCGTTATTGCAATAGCGCAGGCCAGTCGGGCGCGGGCCGTCCTTGAAGACGTGACCCTGATGGCCGCCGCAGCGCGAACAGTGATATTCGGTGCGGGGGACGACCAGCTTGAAGTCCCGCTTGGTGTCGATCGCGCCGTCAATGTGGTCGAAGAAGCTGGGCCAACCCGTGCCGGAGTCATACTTGGTGTCCGAGCGGAACAGCGGCAGGGCGCAGCCCGCACAAACGAAGGTACCGGGGCGCTTCTCGTCGTTGAGCGGGCTGGTGAAGGCGCGCTCCGTGCCGTCACGGCGAAGGACGTAGAACTCTTCCTCCGTCAGACGGTTTTGCCAATCGCCCTTGGTAAGGGCTTTCCAGTCGATATCGGATTCGATTGCGCTCATAACGTCTGTCTTTCTGGTTGCGGTGATCGGCTCGGCGGCTCGCGTCGCCCCGCTGCAGGCGGCGAGAACGAGAGCGGAGCCTCCGAGGGCGAAGCTGCGGCGGTCGAGCTTGGAAATGTTCGTCATGCCATGCATCTGGAGGCCCAACGCGCCGGAGTCCAATCAGGTTTCCGTCACGCAAACGAGAGGAGAGCGAGCGCGGTGATCAGCAATGCCGCCGCGCAGCCATTCGATTTGAACAGCGCGAGCGCGCCAATACGGTCTTCCGGGTCCAGCCGGAAGACCTGCCAGCCGAGGTGGAGGGCAAAAGGTAGGACGGCCAGCGCGCAGATAGGCGCTTGCGACGTCAGAAGCCCGACGGCAATCAGACCCGCGCTCAAAGCGTAACACGTCGCCACGCCGATCCTGACCCGCGTTCCGAACCGCCGAGCCGTACTGTGGATGCCGACGGAAGCGTCATCCTCCAAATCCTGCAGCGCATAGATCGTATCGTAGCCGACCGTCCAGGCGGCGAGGCCCAGATAGACGAGACCGATCGTGACATCGAGTCCGCCCGTCTTGATGGCATAGGCGACGAGGACCGCCCAGTTGAAGGTGAGGCCCAGCCAGATTTGCGGCCACCAGGTGATGCGCTTCATGAACGGGTAGGCGGCGACAAGCGGGATCGAGAGGAGCGCGACGATCTTTGCACCCATTGGCAAGGCGAGCCAGACGGCGAAGCCCACGGAAAGTTGCAGCGCTAGCCACATCCAAGCTTGGCGAACCGAAATGAGGCCCGAGGGTAGGGGGCGGGACCGGGTCCGCTCGACCTTCGCGTCCAAATCCCGGTCGACGATGTCGTTATAGGTGCAGCCCGCTCCGCGCATAGCGACGGCACCGAGGAGAATTAGCGCGCCCCAGAGGAGGGCGGACCAGGCTTGCCAGTCCGGGCGGCAGAGCCAGCTGGGCACCAGAAGGCCGATCCAACCGGGCAAGGCGAGGAGCCAATAGCCGACGGGCCGGTCGAGGCGCGAGAGCTGGAGGTAGGGGCGGAGCGCTTCGGGGGATCGGTTGACCCAGTGGGTCCGGCGGCTGTCGGCGACGCGGGTCATGAAAGGTTCGCGCGCAGCACGCCCATTCTAACCGCGTCGCGCCTCATAGAGCGCGATTCCCGCCGCCGTCGCCACGTTCAGGCTTTCCGCCTGCCCCGCGACCGCGTGGCTCCGCATCGGGATTTTCGCCAGCACGTCGCAGCTTTTGGCGACCAGGTCTCGCAGGCCCGGTCCTTCCGCACCCATGACGAGCGCGTAGCGGCCACGGCCCATGGTCAGCGCCTCGGCGACCGTGGTTTCCGTCTCGCCCGCCAGCCCGATCACAGTGTAGCCAAAGCCTTGCAACGTCTTGATGGATTGCGAGATGTTGACTTCCAGGCAGATCGGAACGCTTTCCAGACAGCCCACGGCGACCTTGGCCGTCGCCCCGGCCAGAGGCGGGGCCTTTCGGCTCTGCATGACCAGGGCGGAGACGCCGAACGCGCTGCACAGACGCAGCATGGCCCCGACATTGTGCGGGTCGGTGATCTGGTCGAGTACGAGAATCAACGCATCCTCATCCGCGTCATCGGCCAATTGCGACAGGTCCGGCCATTCCAGCGGTGCGGCCTTGACCGCGACGCCTTGGTGGGCAGCGCCGCGCGGCAGGGCCTTGTCGATATAGTTCATGGCGACGATCTTGAGCTCGGCACGACCCTCGCTCAGGCCGAGCCGTTCCGCCGCCTGATCCGTCACCATGATCTGGTGGATGGTCCGACGGGGATTGGCGAGCACGGCCTGCACGGCATGCCAGCCCCAGATCCAGGGATTCGGGCCTGCACCCTTGTTGGACCGTTTTGTGTGGGACGGACGGCGCGGGGCGGACACGGCGCCATGCTGTCGCGCGCCCTTGGACCGGCGCTGGCCATCCTTGGCCCCGCGTCCGATCATGCCCTTGGAGCGCAGCTCCGCGCCCTCGGTCGCCGGGCTCTTGCGGCCGCGCTTGGCGCGGCCCCGGCCTGCGTTTTCGTTCTTGCGCGGACGATCGTCCATCGTTATATGCCCGCCTCGATCAACATCATGTCTCTGTTGTCGGCGCGGCTATCACGAAGGTCGCGAGGGCGACAGAGCGTTTTTTGTTGGAAAACAGTCGTTTCGCGGTGTGTTCCCTCGGCCGGGACGCTTCCGCGCCAACCCAGACCCTTTGGAGGGGTGGCCGAGTGGTTAAAGGCGCCAGACTGTAAATCTGGTCACTATGTGTACGTTGGTTCGAATCCAACCCCCTCCACCACGCTCCCTTGCGGAGCAACGCGGATATAGCACAATGGTAGTGCAGCAGCCTTCCAAGCTGA
>JBATXP010000037.1:0-3791 GCA_049673465.1 Litorimonas sp. | reverse complement strand
ATCTTGGGCGGGTCGGCATAGACCTGCTCGAACATGGTGAAGTCGTCCACTTGCGGGCCGGTCTCCACGGTCCCTAGCGCTTCGGCCTGCTTGTAGGTCTCGCGCACGAACAGCTTGGCCTCCTTTTCGTAGGCCTCGTGCCGGTCGTGATCCCATTCGCCGATATGCACCAGATGGGTCTTGAGCCGCTCGACCGGATCGCCGAAGGGCCAGACCTCGGCGTCGTTCGTGGGTCTGTATTTGGACGGATCGTCGGAGGTCGAGTGGCCTTCCGCGCGGTAGGTGAAATGCTCGATCACGGTGGCCCCGCCGCCCCGGCGCGCGCGCTCCGCCGCCCACTGCGTCGCCGCATAGACGGCCAGCACATCATTGCCGTCCACCCGCAGGGTCGCCAGGCCGTAGCCCGTGCCGCGGGCCGCGAAGCTCTCGCCCTCGCCCATGGCGATGCCCTGGAACGACGAAATGGCCCACTGATTGTTGACGACGTTGATGATGCAGGGCGCGCGGTAGGTGGATGCGAAGTTCAGCGCGTAGTGGAAGTCGCCTTCGGCCGTCGCGCCTTCGCCGGTGAAGGCCGACGCGATCCCGTCCTCGTTCTTGTAGGCCTCCGCCATGCCCCAGCCGACCGCCTGGATCAGCTGCGTGCCCAGATTGCCCGAGATGGAAAAGAAGCCGTGCTTGCGGAAGGAATAGAGCACGGGAATGTTCTTGCCCTGGAGCGGATCGCCGGAATTGCTCAGGCACTGGTTCATCATCTCCAGCATGGAGGCCCCGCGCGAAATCAGGATGCCCTGCTGGCGGTAGGTCGGGAAGACCATGTCCTGATCGCTCAGTGCTTCGGCATGGCCGACCGAGACGGCCTCTTCGCCGCGCGACTTCATGTAGAAGCTCATCTTGCCCTGGCGCTGCATGGCGAACATGCGGTCGTCCATGGCGCGGGTCAGCATCATGTCGCGCAGCATCTTGCGCTTCAGCTCCGGCTCTAGCCCCGGCACCCATTCCCCGGCCGTCTCTCCGTTGAAGCGCATCACGCGGATCAGCTTCAGCGCGTGCTCCGCCGTTTCGTGATCGTCGCACATCGGGTCGGGGCGCGGCGGGGTATGGTCGGTCGGGACCGAGATGTGGGCGTAGTCGGGCTGATCGCCGGGACGGAAGGGCGGTTCCGGCACGTGGAGCCGGGACGTGTTGGATGTCGCCCGAGACGGGGCCGACGCGCTGGATGTCGATGTCGCCATATGAACGATAAGCCCTCAAGCCAGTGCGGCGTTCCAAACGCCCAATCGGTGCCCGGATAGGCGAAGGCCCTATCACATGCTTGGCGGCATTGAGCAAATGGCTGGCAAAATTGCCCGGATCGGGCTAGGCAGGCGAAAAATTCCGATCATATGGGCCGTGCGCCCGCAGCGAAACGGCTCACGGGAGAGCGAAATGAAGCGCAAATCCGACACGGGAAGCCTGATCGACAATATCGACGCCAAGATCCTGCACCTGCTTCAGGGCAATGCGGGTCTCTCCGTCGCCGAGATCAGCGAGCAGGTCGGCCTGTCCTCCTCGCCCTGCTGGCGGCGCATCAAGCGCATGGAGGAGCTGGGCATCATCGACCAGCGCGTGACCCTGCTCGACCGGGAGCAGCTCGGCCTCGACTTCGAGGTCTTCGTCGCCGTCAAGCTGTCCCTGCCCAACCGCACCAATATGGAGAAGTTCGAGCGCGAGGTCGGCCGGATGCCCGAAGTCGTCCAGTGCGCCGTGGTCACGGGCGCGGTGGACTTCATGCTGCGCATCGTCACCACCGACATGCACGCCTACGAGACGTTCCTGCGCGAAACCCTGCTCTCCATCGATCTGATCAGCGACGTGCAGTCGCGCATCGTGCTGCGTCAGGCCAAGGACACGACGGCCCTGCCGCTCAACCTGATCAGCTCGGCCGTGCCGCGATATTAGGGGGTGCGCCCCTGCCGGGCCAGCCACTCCGCCTGCACGTCGTAATAGCCGTCCGCCTTCACCGCGCCGTCGCGGGACTGCATCTCCCGCAGGCTGCCCGTCTCCGAGCGGTCGATATTGTGGTCGGCCTCCGGGAAGGTGACGATGGATAGGGACGCCTCCGGGTTACGGCCGATCGTGTCTTCGTAGAGCGTGCGCGTCCTGCGCCAGTCTATGTTCAGGTCCCGCTCCCCGAACAGGGCGAGCACGTCCACGTCCAGCTCGGCCAGCATCCGGTCGAATGCCTCCACGAAGACATAGGCGCAGAGTGCGTCGTCCGTTTCCGGGCAGCTTCCGTCCTTGCAGCGCGCTTGCTGCAACCCATACTGCAGGCGGGAGGGCCAGGCCCCTCGCATGCCCAGGATATACTCGTTGGCGCGCAGCGTCTCGGTCGCGGCGAGGTAGCGCTCATAGGGCGCTCCGGTGCGAAGCGCTTCGCAGCCCGCCTGCCACTCCCCGCGCAGCCGGGTCGCCTCCTCTTCCGTGCCGCCCTCATGGGGGAGGTTGGACAGCAGCAGGTGCGGGAAATTGTCCTCGGCGGTCGTTCCCGCGACGGATATCCAGAACGTCAGCGCCTCGTCGCGCGACAGGGCGAGAGGCGCGATCCAGCCCGCGCGGCTGATCCCCCAGAGCCCGATATTGTGCGCGCCCGGCACGTCCAGCTCGCGCAAGTGGCGGGCGGCGGCGACCACTTCGTCCGCGCTGCTGCGCACTGGCTGGTTGATGTCGAACTCCCCGCCGCTGCGCCCCTGTCCGGGCTTGTCCCAGACGGCGGTGGCGAAGCCGAGATCGTTGAAGCGCTCGCGCAACTCCGCATACATGTTCCAGCCGCGCACGTCGCTGGGACCGTAGCCGTGGATGAACAGCACCAGGCCGCGCGCCGGCTCGTCCGTGGAGGGCGGGTCGTAGACGCCGGACAGGGTGGTCCGACCGGAGCGGAACTCGAAGTCGCCCGCCGCGTCGGGCGCCGTCGGCTGGGCCGTCCCGCAGGCCGCAAGCCAGCTGCCCAACACTAGCGCCATTCCGAGCCGGCGGAGCGTCGCACTCGTCAATCTGTCGATCCATGCCATGCCCGGACTTTAGACCCTGCCACGGTCCGCGCAAGCGTCCCGGACCCTTGAGCGAATACATGGATGATGGTCGCGCTTCGCCATTGTCGGACGGCCCCGTGGCTGCCACGGCCTATCGAAACGAATGGCCTGCAGGGGCGGGCGGAACGAGAGGAAACCAGCATGATCGGCTACGTCACCATCGGAGTGCGCGACATCGGCGCGGCGAAAAAATTCTACACGGAGCTGACGGGGCAGAAGGTCCTGTTCGACGGCGGACGCATCGCCATGATCGGCAAGAGCCTGGGCGGCCCGATGATCGCGGTCTGCCTGCCCTACGACGAAAACGACCCGCACCCCGGCAACGGCACCATGATCGCCCTGCGCGGCGGCGACAAGGCGGGCTGCGACGCCATGTACGACAAGGCCATCGAACTGGGCGCGACCTGCGACGGCGAACCCGGCTCCCGCATTCCGGGCCAGTTCTACGGCGCCTACGTCCGCGACCCGGACGGCAACAAGCTCTGCTTCTACGATTTCAGCTAGGCCACCAGGAAGCCATGCGGGGCTTGGAACGGACCCTTGGCCCGGGGCAGGGCCGCCCCGTGTTGTAAAACCTCCGCTTGCTTGATACGTCTCCTGCATGGGGAGCCAGCCGCTGTTCGACCGGGACTTCTGCGAGCCGCTCGCGCTCATCGCGGCGGGAAGCGTTTGCGCCGTCACCGGCGGTGCGGCGGCCGCCGGGTTCGCGCTGTTCGGCGC
>JBATXP010000036.1:0-2958 GCA_049673465.1 Litorimonas sp. | reverse complement strand
GATCGGGCGCGCGGCCATGTTCCGTGAACAGGATCTCCCCGCCCGGTCGCAGCACGCGCCCCATCTCGCGCAGGGCCGCGACGGGGTCGGGAATGGTGCAGAGCGCATAGGTCACGACCACCGTGTCGGCGCTGGCATCCTCCAGAGGGAGCCGTTCGCCCGACAGGCCGATCCGTTCGACCGGGAAGGGACAGGCGGCGGCACGCTCGCGCCCCCGCGCCCAGAGATCGTCGTCCGGGTCCACGCCCGTCACCCGCGTGACGCGCGACGGGTCGTAATAGGGCAGGTTGAGGCCCGAGCCGATGCCGATCTCCACGACCTCGCCGCGCGCCTGTGGCACGATCTTCCGACGCTGATGTCCGATCGGCTTCACACCGCAGGCGGCGTCGAGCAGCCGCGGCAGGACGAGCGTTCGATAGACCTTCATGTCCGAGGCCTAGCCCGCACGGAACGCCGTGACCAGTGGCCCGGATCTCGGTCGTCGGCATGAAAAGTGAGTGTCGGTCGGAAGAGCAAGGCATCTGGCCGGGCCTTTTCGCGCCCCAGGGCCCGGCCAATGTTACCCCACGACCGCGCCTATGCAGGTCGCGGAAACGCGAGTCTTGTCACTTGCAGGCAGGGTTGGTTGTCTTTTTGCCAGGGTCCTTGTCATCTTTGTTGCGGATGACTTGTCTTTGACGGATGGGAGCGCGATAAATGGCGGGATGACCGTCGCGGACATGCCCCTGCCGGACACGCTTCGCATGAGCGCGTCGGCCCATTACGTCGCCGCCCTGGCGGAGGTGCTCGACGAGTTCGGGTTCCCACGGGAGGATAGCCTGTCGATCTGCGGCACGACCCGGCGAGCGGTCGAGCAGGACCCGTCGGCCCGGATCGGCCTGGACTGCGTGTGTCGCATGTTCGGCGCGGCGCAAGACCGTCTCGGCGATCCGCAGATCGGCCTGCGCGCGGGACACCGGTTCCGCATTGCGGGCTATGGCAAGACGGGGTCGATCTATGCCTATGCCGACGACCTCGCCGACGTGGTGGCGCTGAACGCGCGCTATCAGCGCCTCGCCGTGGATATGGGCCGGATCGGCCTGGAGGTGGCGGAGGATGGGCAGGCCGTCTGCTTCGATCCCTACTATTCGGACCGCATGGCCTATCGTCACCTCAGCGCCATGCTGATGGGGGCCTATGTGACGGCCTTTCGCTGGCTGAGCTGGAGTTCGGGGCAGGAACTGGTCCGGGTCGACATGCCCTATCCGGAACCCGCCGATGGCGGGGCGCTGGCGCGCAAGCTGTTGCGCTGCCCGGCACGGTTCGGAGCGCGGACCGGAAGGCTGGTGCTGTCGCACGAAGCCATGGCGGAGCCGCTTCCCCTGTCCGATGCCGAGAAGCGCGCGCGCACCATCGCCCAGCTGGACGCCATGATGGGCGCGTCGGATGCGCGCCAGTCCTTTCACCGGGCCGTGCGCGGGGCCATGCGTGGTGGGTTGGAGGCCGGGCGGCTGACCCTGCCCATGCTGGCGGAGCGCATGGAAATGAGCGAGAAAACCCTCCGCGCCCGCCTGCGCGAGGCGGGGCTGACCTATCGGGGGGAGCTGGACGGCGTCAGGCAGTCGCTCACCGTAGAGCTGATGGAGCGCGGGGAGAGTTTCGCCTCCATCGCCGGGGCCTTGGGCTATAACGATCAGGCCGCCTTCAACCGGGCCTTCCGCCGCTGGCACGGCATGTCGCCCGGACAATGGACACCGCCCGATAGAAGAGACCCATGACAGGAGAGAGCGATGACGGACGATGCGAAGACCGAATGCCGGACGCCTTCCGAGGACAAGAGCGGGTCGACCCGAATCCCGAGTTGGAAATACGACCTGATCTCGGCGGCCATCTCGGAAGCGGTGATCGCGGCGGGGCCGGATGGGTTGGCGTTCTCGGATTTGACCGAGGCCGTGCGGGAGCGTCTGGAGGCGGTCGATCTCGACAGGCTCGGATCGCTCGGCTGGCACGTCACGACCGTGAAGCTGGAAATGGAAGTGCGCGGGGATCTCGCCCGCTTGCCCGAAACGCTGCAGCGTCTGATCGTACCCGGCATGGGAAGCTGACGCGCACCTGCATTAGCGATCCGTCAACCATGACGGACAACGCCATCGCAAGAACCGTGCCATAAACGGACGCCCGACCGGGTGCAGGCCTTTCGCCGCACCGCCGTGACAGCAGGGGGCGTTCATGATCCGCAGATTTTTCGACCATACGGGCGGCAACGTGGCCGGCATCACCGCCGTCGTCCTGATGCTGCTAATGGCGGGAACGGGCGCGGCGATCGACGTGAGCGGCGCGTCCAACCTGCGCTCTTCCTATCAGGACATGGCGGATGCGGCCGTTCTCGCCGCGGCGCGCTCGCGCGAACCCAACCAGCTCGCCATGAGCGCGATCGCGGACTCCACGGTGGCGACGCTGGACACGAGCGGCACGAACCCCACCGTGACCACCACGCTGTCGACGGACCAGAAATACCTCCAGGTCACGGTCGAGGGCTCCTACTCCAACCATTTCATGCACATGTTCGGTCGCGACGACGTCGCGGTGACGGGCTTTGCCGAAACCATCATCGAGATCACGGAGAATGTGGAGATCGTGCTCGTCCTCGATACGACGCACTCTATGAGCCGCGAAAATCGGATGGTCGACCTGAAGCGGGCGGCCAACACGTTCCTGAACACCATCGAGAGCGTTGAGGCGGACGACAAGGTCCGCATCGCGGTCGTGCCCTTCGGTCAATATGTCAATGTCGGCCTGTCCCAGCGCAATCAGGACTGGCTCGACGTGCCGGCCGATTGGGTCGAAACCTTTCCGCAGGTCTGCGGGATGCAGCCCGGCCCGGTAACGGGTCGAAGCTGCACGCCCGGTGTCACGCAGCCCCGCCCGGCCCAGCCCGCCAGCCCGGCCCAACCGGGTCGTGCGGCGACCTTCGGCACC
>JBATXP010000035.1:0-2279 GCA_049673465.1 Litorimonas sp. | reverse complement strand
CCGTTGACGTTGGAGGCCGAGGAGCGGTTGCCGAGTGCCGTGGACTGCTGTCCGGAGGCGCGGGATTCCGCGCCGATCGCGGTGGAGCGGGCGCCTGTGCTTTCGGCCGCCTGGCCGTAGGCGCTGGAGAAGGTGCCGGTCGCGGCGGAGTCCGCACCGTAAGTGCTGGAGAAGTTACCCGATGCGACGGAGTTGGCCCCCGTGGCGGTCGAGCTCGTACCGAGCGCCAGAGCGTTCGCGCCCATGGCGGTGGAGAGATCGGCGGCGGCAACGGAGTTGATGCCGATGGAAACGGAGTTTGCGCCGAGCGCGAGGGCGCTTGTCCCGAAAGCGGACGCGCCGACGCCGGATGCCCGAGAGAAAGCACCGAAACTTATGGCATTCTCAGCGGTGGCGTTGGCCTCCGCGCCGAACGCCATGGCATTAAAGGCGGTCGCGTTAGTGCGAATGCCGCCCATGGCCATGCTGTTCTCACCGGTAGCCGTCGAGAAAAGACCGATGGAATGGGAAAAAGCACCGCTCGCAGCAGACTCGCCGCCGATCGCGATGGAACTGAAGCCGGTCGCCGAACTATTGACGCCGAAGGCGTTTGCCTGTTCTCCGGCAAATGCCTGAGCACCGTAGGCCGACGAAAGGAATCCGACCGCTTGCGCGCCGAGGCCCGTCGCGCTTGAGCCCAAGCCGCTGGCTGTCGCTGAAACACCGACAGCCGTGGAGAAGTCACCGCTAGCCGTAGATCCCGCGCCAAGTGCCGTTGCGTTTGCGCCGGACGCATCGGAGTTCGTTCCGCATTCCGTCGTGTTCGGGTTGGCTGCATCGTTACATTCCGGCGTCGCGTCCGCATAGGCGGGTGTGGCGAAGGCCAGCGCCGCGAAGACGAGCGTGCTCGTCAGAAGTTCGTGCTTTCTCATTTGAAAACTCTCTTGATTTTGAAGCGAGGTGTCCGCTGCCCCCAAAAAACCTATTCGTGCGAACCGGACGGGTCCCTTAACCCGTTTGATTGACTTTTCATCATAAATTCACGGGTTTCAACCCCTGCTGGCCCTATTTCGCAGCCTGTGGCGAATCCGTCACACATTTGGCGAGACCCTGCGCTTCCACGGTCCGCGCGCGCCCCGCGACCGTCCCGGCGCGGCCCGACACATAAGGGCCCGGCGGGTCGACCCGCCACGCGTCGGGGTTGGGCAATACCGATGCGAGCAGGGCGGCCTCGCGCCGGGTCAGGTCCGAGGCGGGTTTGCCGAACCGGGCCTGCGCCGCCGCCTCCGCTCCGAAGATTCCGTCGCCCCATTCCGCGATATTGAGATACACTTCCAGCGTGCGTCGTTTCGACCAGACGCTGTCGATATAGAGGGTGAACCAAGCCTCCACCGCCTTGCGAGCATAACCGCCGCCGTTCCACAGGAACACGTTCTTGGCGGTCTGCTGCGTGATGGTGGAGCCGCCGCGCCGCCGTCCGCCCTCGCGATTGTCCTCCAACGCCTCTTCGATGGCCTCCAGGTCGAGACCGCCATGGTGGCAGAAGCGCGAGTCCTCGGCCGCGATCACGGCATGGACGAGGTGCGGGGAGATGCGCTCCAGCGGAACCCAGTCGCGCCGCAACTCCGTGCCGTCCGGGCGCAGCATCATGTTCAACGTCCCGGAAACCGGAACCACCACGTGCGAGAGACCCCAAAGGTGAATTCCGAGGAACAGGGCACATCCGCCCAGCATCGCGCGGGCCAACCCCCGACCGGCCTGGCGGTCCGACTCCCCTTCGCCCAACTCAACTTTGGCGGGTTCCAGCGCGTCCTCCATCATTCTGTCCGGTCCAGGTGGTGCGCCAGATAGGCGGTGACGGCGAGACGGGCCTGCTCCAACGCGCCCGGGCGACGGTCCTCGTCCAGCCGGTGCAGTCGCCGCTCCACCCCGTCGAGGATCGCCATGACGGTGCGCACGACCTCCTGGATCAGATCGGAATCGAGACGAGGCGCGTCGCGGCGCACCAGATCTTCCAGCAGGCGCGCGATCTCCGCGTCGCCTTCGCCTCCGTCCAGATGCACCTGCAATGCGCCGTAGGCCGGATGGCCGGCATGCATCTCGCCCAGATGCGCGAACGTCCGGTCGACCCGGTCGCGCCAGCTTTCCGGCGCACGGGCCAGCGTATCGCGCAGCAAGCCGACCGTGCCCGCATTCATGCGGTCGAACAGCGCGCTCAAGAGGTCGTCCGCATTCGCGAAATAGCGGTAGACCGACCCGACCGGCACGCGGGCGGCCTCGGCCACGGCGCGGGTGGTGAC
>JBATXP010000034.1:0-3016 GCA_049673465.1 Litorimonas sp. | reverse complement strand
GGCTGGCCTTGTAGGCCTGGCCCGGCAGGTCCGCGTCGGGACCAGAGAAGCCCAGATCGCGCAGGAAGCCGATGCGCGGCCCGTCCTGCGGCGGCAGGACGCCCTGCGGCAGGCCGAGCGCCAGCATCCGCTCCATCTTGGCAAGACCCTGCAGCGCGGCGGCCCGCGGGTTGGACACGCGCCCCTTGTGGGTGGCCGAGGCGATGTTGCCCCGGCTGAGACCCGCATAGTTGTGGGTCGGGCCGACCAGCCCATCGAAGTTCATTTCCCGCACGGTCATCGGCGTCTTTCCTCGGCCAGCGCGATCTGTTCGGCCCTCAGCGGCCGCGCGCTCTCGTCCAGCGTTCCGGTGGAGATGTCGCCCACGCTCAGCGTGGCGCGGAAATCCGCGCCGGTGCCGCCAAAGGCCAGCACGCGCTGCGACCCGCTGCCGTGGAAGGACACGTTGCGCACGGTGCGCGCGATAAGCGTGGCGTCCACCCGACACTGGATCGCGGGGCCGCCATCGAAGATGTCGCACAGATCCGTTTCCTCGAATCCCGCCCCGATCAGCAGGTTCATCGCTCCGCGCGATATGTCGTGCGGGCGGCCCGCGCAGATGCGCGCCGCGTCCGGCAGGAGATTGGTCAGGATCGGCAGGCTGGGCATCAACTCCATGATGAAGCGCCCGTCGCTGGCCGACAGCCGGTCGGCCACGCCGAAATCCGTATCGATGAACTTGCGCGTGACATGTTCCCAGAAGGGGCTCGTCCCGGTCTCGTCCGTCCAGCCGCGAATGTCCGCCATCATGCGGTCGTGGAACAGCTCGCGGTGGCTTTCCACGAAGCATAGCCGCCCGAGCGACAGCAGCCGGGCCACGCCCTGACCGCGCGCCTCGGGTGCCAGATAGATCGACGCCAGTTCGCTCCAGCCGTCGAAGTCGGTGGTGAGCTGCAACGTCTCGTAACTCGTGCGCAGGTCCAGCTGGGAGGAGCGACGCGAATGGCGCGAGCGCTTGAACGAATAGAAGGGTCGCTCCAGCCCCAGCTCCGGAATGATGCCGGAAATCCCCTGCACCGCCCCGTCGCGCTCCGCCACGAAGAGCAGGCGGTTGGCTTCCCGCTCGCCCGCAAGGAAGCGCTGCGTCGCGTCGATATAGGTGTCCACCCGATCGCGCGTGCGCGGCACGGTCGTCAGGCCGGGCTCTGCATTGCGGGTGAAACGGATGATATTGGCGGCGTCGCGCGGCGTGGCGAGGCGGAAGACGTCCAAAACAGACCTCGTCGCTTTTCGCATTCCGAGAGCCGGTCCATTGCGGCACAGCAGTCGATCGGGGCGTACCGGTTCAATAACGATGGACCGCCCGGCTTTCAAGCCCGGGCAGAACGTTAGGACAAATGTGACGTTTAGGTGAAACCTATAGCCTTAAACTATACCACAAATATATCCCTGGAATTGTCCTTTCCCGGCCATTGCCAACAGAATGTCGCACACGTCCGACACTTACCGGAGACCCCCATGCGCCAGTTTTCCAACGTCCTGTTCGTCGTCGCGGAGGACGGCGATCCCATGGCAGCCCTGCAACAGGCCATCGGATTGACCCGACAGGACGGCGCGACCCTCACGCTCGTCTCGTCAATCGAGACGCTGGTCAGCGCCGCCTCGTCGGGGCGCTTCCACGATGAGCTGGCCGAAGCGTTCGATGCCTTGCGGTCCAAGCGGCTCGACGCCCTCAAGACCTTGGCCGATGCGGTTCCGGACGGCATCGCCACCGTCTGCGAGGTCGTGGAAGGCAAGACCTATATCGAAGCGATTCGTCGCGTGCAGCTCTACGACCACGACCTGATTGTGACGCAGGCGTCCCAAGACGGAAGCGGCGCTTTGGGTCGTATCTTCGTCAGTGAAGAGATGCAGCTGCTGCGCAAGTGCCCCTGCCCGGTCCTGCTGCTTCGCCCTTCCGAAGACCGGTCCTTCAACCGTATCATGGCGACGGTCGATTTCGACCATGAGGTGGACGAGACCGGCACGCGCACCCCATCGGCCCTGAACGCGGACTTGCTCGACCTGGCGGCCAGCATCGCCGATCGGGACGAAAGCCATCTCGATGTCGTGAATATCTTCACGGTCCCCGGAGAAGGCGCAATGGTGGCCGGCTGGATACCGATGGCACCGGAAAATCTCTCCGACTATGCCAAGAGCTGCGAAACGGCCGCAGAAGACAGACTGACCCAGACGGTCGGCGAAAGCCGCGACCGGACGAACTTGCCGATCTTCGGGACGGACCGGGTCGAGACCCATCTGGTCAAGGGACGCGCCCGTAGCGAGATCCCGGCACTGGCGGAGCGACTTGGGTCCGATCTCGTGGTCATGGGAACGCTCGGCCGGGTCGGCGTTCCGGGCCTGTTGATCGGCAATACGGCGGAGACCATTCTCGGCTCCATCCGCTGTTCGGTGCTGGCACTGAAACCCAAGGGATTCGAAAGCCCGATCCGGCCGGAGCGGAGCGATACCTCGGACGTTCTGATCTGAACCCTTCAGCGGGTATGTCCGCGCTCGACGAATGCCGCAAACAGATGGGAGCCTCGTCGGGAGGCTTCCAAATCGCTGGTACCGGTGGTCGGGCTCGAACCGACACGCTCCAGGAGCACGGGATTTTGAATCCCGCGTGTCTACCAATTCCACCACACCGGCGCGCGGTGCGGCGCTCTTAACGGGCTTCGCGCACGGGTCAACGGGGTTGGGCACAGCTTGGGTACCGCTTAACCTCGATCGTTAACGCACCTTTCGCAGGTGCCGCCTCATTCCGGCCACATCCCTTTCGTGGAAGGCGCGGGCATGAACTGGACGGCAAAGCTTCTTCTCTCCGGCACGGCGGCGGTTGGGCTGCTCGCGGGCGGCCTCGTGATCGCGGAGGCGGAGGCCCGTTCGCCCGATCCGAACCCGCACATCGGTCAAAGGATACAGTTCGACCTGTCGGAGCTGGAGCTGGAGCGGTCCGACCCGACCGTGCGCCGCCCCCCGACCAACCCCGGATGGG
>JBATXP010000033.1:0-6921 GCA_049673465.1 Litorimonas sp. | reverse complement strand
CAAGGTCGAGCGCATGTTCGGAAGGCTCAAGGACTGGAGACGCATCGCCATGCGGTATGAGCGCTGCGCCGACATCTTCATGGCAGTCATAACGCTCGCCACAATCGTCACCTTCTGGATCAACCACTGAGTCCTGAGCCTAGCTCCGCCCGTCAGGCTTTTGCGCGCGCTCCGTCCGGAGCGCCCGGGCCGGACGGCGGAGCTTTTTCTTTAGCTATTGTTTGGCGGCCCCAGATACGGGGGCACGATCAAAAGCCGTCCCAGATGTGAGTATGCGACCTACACGCTGCCCATGTCCCGGATGAAGGCGTCGGCGGCGGCGATGGATTGCTCCATTTCCGCGATCAGTCGCGCCACGTCGCCTTCCAGGGCCGCCGTTTCCGCGTCCAGCGCGGCGATGGCGCGGGCGTTCAGATTATGCTTCAGATAGAGCACCCGATCGTTGAACACGGTCAGGACCGGGTCCATCGAGGCGGTGGCCGCATCCATCTTGTCGGTCAGTTCGGCGTAGCGGACCCGCGTCTCGTCCAGCTGCCGCTGGGAGGCGCGGCGCAGGCCGGCGTCGGAATATTGGCCCAGCTCGGTTTCCCATTCCCGGAACAGATCGTCCGCGACCCGCTTGACCGAGCGCACCCGGTCGCGCACCTCGCCCGCCTGTCCGTCCGCGCGGTCATAGGCGCGCTTGAGATCGTCATAGGTGCGTTCCAACTCGCCCGCATCGACCGCCACCACGGCGCGGAACGCTTCAAGCGCGTCCTCGAACTCCTCCTTGGCCTCGGCCTGCGACGCCGCCACGCCTTCCACGCGGTCCACGAGGATGTCGCGCTTTTCGATCCCGAATCTTTCCTGGATTTCGTAGGCGGCGGTGGCGCAGCCCGACAGGGCGATGGGCGAAGCCAGGGCCAGGGCGATGAGGGCGAGGGCGCGATGCGGCATGGGGTCTCCTTCTAAGTCATACACTAAAGACGCTGGGGGCGCGTCGGTTCCGCATGGCGTGGCGCGATCACATCGACGCGCATTGCCTTGACGCTGTCGCGAGGCGGGACGTAGGGTTGGTCACAACCGCTACATAAGGTGACCCCCTTGACCCGCACGTCTCCCTCATCGTCATTCCGCCTTCTTTCCTCCACCGCGCTCGGCTTGGTCTCCTTGGGGTTGGGCGCAGCCGCCTACGCCCAGGACGTCACCATCGTGCAGCCCGGCGCGCCGGGCGATCCGATCCGGGTGCTCAGCGCGTCCGAAGCCGCGACCATCGCGGCCAACAGCTATTCGCGCGACGATGTGCGCTTCATGCAGGACATGATCCCGCACCACGCCCAGGCCGTGGAGATGACCGCGCTGATCGAAGGGCGCAGCAACAATCCCGATGTGATCGACATTGGCGGACGCATCGACGCTGCCCAGGCCGACGAAATCGAGTTCATGCGCAGCTGGCTGCGCGATCGCGGAGAGGCGCTTCCAGGCGCGCACGCCCATCACGGAGGCCATCACGGCACCCACATGTCCCACGAAGACATGGGCATGGCCACGCCCGCCCAGATGGCGGAGCTGGCGACGCTGGACGGCGTGGCCTTCGACGAGATGTTCCTCACCCTGATGATCCGCCATCACGAGGGTGCGGTGGACATGGTGGAAGCCCTGCTGGAGCAGCCCGGCTCCGCCTACGATCCGGTGCTCTTCGAATTCGTCAACGACATCACCAACGACCAGACGGCCGAGATCAAGCGCATGAACGCGCTGCTCGAAGACCTGTCGCCCGATCCGCGCGCCGCGCTGAAGGCGGGCTTCCGGGATGCGGGCGAGGCGGTCTCCAACCTCGTCCTCGTGGCGTCCCTGCCAAAGCCGGCGGGCTTCTTCGACCCCGCCAACCCGTCCGGCCTGCCGCCGATCGTGGAACCGGACGAAGATGACGAGGCGGACGACACAGCCGTGACCCACGACCATGCCGGCCACGACATGGAATCTCACGACATGGAATCCCACGACATGGGCGCGATGGAGTCAATGCCCGCCGCCGACCCGGAGCGCGAAGAGGACGAGCAGTCCAACGACGAGACCGAATGGGGCGAGCGCTCCCCGCAGCTCAGCTTCGCCAATACGGACATGGCGTTTTCCGGCGACCGGCTGGTGGTCGGCAACTATCACGGCTTCAACATCTACGACCTGTCCGGCGGCGCGGAGCCGAAGCTCGTCGGCTCGGTCGTCTGTCCGGGCGGGCAGGGGGACGTGTCCATCGTCGGCGACCTCCTGATCATGAGCGTGGAGCAGACGCGCGGCCGGGTCGATTGCGGACGCGAGGGCGTCTCCGACGACGTCAGCGCGGAGCGCTTCCGCGGCCTGCGCATCTTCGACATCTCCGATCCCGCCATGGTGCGCCAGGTCGGGCAGGTGCAGACCTGCCGCGGCTCCCACACCCATTCGGTCGTGTCCAACGAGAACGGTCGCATCGTGGTGTATAATTCCGGCACGGCGTCCATCCGCGACGGCGAGGAGCTGGAAGGCTGCGTCGGCGCGGTTGCGGGCGACAACCGCACGGCGCTGTTCCGCATCGACGTGATCGAAATCCCGGTCGCGGATCCGTCGCGTGCGCGCATCACCAGCAGCCCGACCGTCTTCGCCGATGCCGAGACCGGAAACCTGTCCGGCCTCTGGCAGGGCGGCGATCACGGAGAGGGCACGCAGGACAGTCGCCGCACGGATCACTGTCACGACATCACCGTGTTTCCGTCCAAGAACCTGGCGGCCGGGGCGTGCTCGGGCAATGGGGTGATCTTCGACATTTCCGACCCCTACAACCCGAAGCGCATCGACGCTGTGGTGGACCAGAAGTTCGCCTACTGGCACTCCGCCACCTTCAACAATGACGGCACCAAGGTCGTGTTCACGGATGAGTGGGGCGGCGGCTCGCGCCCGCGCTGCCGGCCCTCCGACCCGCAGGACTGGGGTGCCAATGCCCTCTACGACATCGTGGACGGCAAGCTGGAGTTCCGCTCCTACTACAAGATTCCCGCCCCGCAGAGCGAGGCGGAGAATTGCGTCGCTCATAACGGCTCCATCGTGCCCGTGCCGGGACGGGACATCTTCGCCCAGGCCTGGTACCAGGGCGGACTGTCGCTGATGGACTTCACCGACAGCGCCAACCCGGTCGAGATCGCCTATTTCGACCGCGGCCCCCTCCATGAGGACAAGCTGATCCTGGGCGGTTACTGGTCGACCTACTGGTATGACGGCCGGATCTACGGCACCGAAATCGCGCGGGGCCTCGACGTGTTCGAGCTCGCCCCGAGCGAGCATCTGAGCGAGGCAGAGATCGCCGCCGCCCGCCGCGCCGACCAGGGCGAGCTGTTCAATCCGCAGCAGCAGTTCGAAGTGACCTGGCCGGAGGGCGACCCGGTGGTGGAGCAAGCCCTTCGCGACCAGCGGGCTCGCAAGCGGGCGATGGGCAACTAGAAGGCGCTTTTTCCAGACCGCCACACTATGGGGCAAGACGGCTCAGCCCGGTGCGAAGAGCCGTCGCCCCGCGCCCGGCGGGGCCTTACGAGAACGCCTGTATTCCGGTCTGCGCCCGCCCGAGGATCAGCGCGTGGACGTCGTGCGTGCCTTCATAGGTATTGACGGCCTCCAGGTTCAGCACGTGGCGGATGACGTGGTAGTCGTCCGAAATGCCGTTGCCGCCATGCATGTCGCGGGCGGCACGCGCGATCTCCAGCGCCTTGCCGCAACTGTTGCGCTTGATCAGCGAAATCGCGGTCGGATGCAGTCGGCTCGCATCCTTCATCCGTCCGGCCTGCAGGCAGGCGGACAGGCCAATGGCGATTTCGGTCTGCATGTCGGCGAGCTTCTTCTGGATCAGCTGCGTGGCGGCGAGAGGGCGGCCGAACTGCTCGCGTTCCAGCACATAGTCCCGCGCCGCATGCCAGCAAAACTCCGCCGCGCCCAGCGCGCCCCAGGCGATCCCGTAGCGCGCGGAGTTCAGGCAGGAAAACGGCCCCTTCAGGCCGGACACGCCCGGCAGCTGGTTTTCGTCCGGCACGAACACATCCTCCATCACGATCTGCCCCGTCACAGAGGCGCGCAACGAGAACTTGCCATCGATCTTCGGTGCGGACAGGCCGTCCATCCCACGGTCCAGCACGAAGCCCCGGATCGTCCCGTCATCGGTCTTGGCCCACACGACGAACACGTCCGCGATGGGCGAATTGGTGATCCAGGTCTTGGTGCCGGACAGGCGGTATCCGCCTTGAACGGAGCGGGCGCGCGTGCGCATCCCGGCTGGATCGGACCCCGCATCCGGTTCCGTCAGCCCGAAACAGCCGACCAGTTCTCCGCGCGCGAGACCGGGCAGGTAGCGCTCCTTCTGCGCCTCCGTCCCGAACGCATGGATCGGATACATGACCAGCGAGCTCTGCACGCTCATGGCGGAGCGGTAGCCGCTGTCGACGCGTTCCACTTCGCGCGCGATCAGCCCGTAGCAGACCTCGCTCACGCCCGGGCAGCCATGGCCGGACAGGTTTGCGCCCAGCAGGCCCAGCGCCCCCATCTCCCGGAAGATCGCCCGGTCGAAGGTCTCGTGCCGGAAGTTCTCCTTGACGCGCGGCATCAGCTCGCCCTGGCAGTAGGCGCGCGCCGTGTCCCGGATCAGCCGCTCCTCCTCGGAGAGCTGCGCGTCTAGCCCGAGCGGGTCCGCCCAGTCGAAGTCCGGCAGGGACGACGGTCGGGGGACGGCACCGGCGGAGCGGTCGCGAAGCGTGGCGGTCATGGCGGGTCTCGCTGGCGGGAGTGGAACGCCACCCGATGTGGCCCAGCCCCCGCCTCCTGTCGAGACCGCAGACGGCGTTGCTGTATGCAGGAGCGCGCTCTCTCGGCCTTTTCCCTTTTTTGGGCGTGGAAGCACTGATAGTCGTCGGCGGATGATGCAGTTCGTTTCATATCCGAAATCGGGCCGGTCCTGGGTGCGCTACGCATTGACGACACTGGACGTGGCGGACCGGATCCGGTTTCACCATGACGGATTCGAGTTCAACGACCGTACCCGGCCGCCCCACGACTTTTCGCTCGAGCGGCGGCTAGAAGCCTATGGCCCGGACGCGCGGATCGTCTACCTGACCCGCGACCCGCGCGACATCATGGTCAGCCTCTTCCACCAGATCACGGGCCGGTATGGCCCGGTCTTCCAGTATCGAGGCACGCTATCCGAGTTTATCCGGGACCCATATTTCGGTGCGGAGAACCTTCGGGGCTTCCGTGCGATCTGGGACGAGATATGCGCGCGCGGCCGGGCGACCAGGATCAGCTACGAAGCGGCCCATGCGGATTTTCCCGGCGTGCTCCGCCGCGTCTCCGACGCGTTCGACCTCGGGCTGGAGGAGTCGGCGATCCAGCGCGCGGCAGAGGCGGCCGCCTTCGAAGAGATGAAGCGCATCGAACAGTCGCGCACCTTTCCGAAAAACTGGCTGAAGCCCAAGAACGGCTCGCCAAAGGTCCGCCGCGGCACGATAGGCGGGCACGCGGAAGACCTGGACGCAACCGACATCGCCTACCTGAATGCGGTGTTCGGGCTGTGAGCCGAGCGGGACGACCGCCGTGCTGATCCGTACCGTGCTGGACTGCCGACCTAGCCTCGGCAAATTCTATTGCAGCCTGTTGTTGCTGGCCGCCTCCTGGGCGGACAGGGTTCGCCCGCATCACGGGCTAGAGGTCGTCATCACGGGAACGCCGCCCCGTCCGCTGCTGGCCTTCCTCGAGGCGGTGGGCGCGCACTGGCGGATCGCCGAGCCCGACCCAGGCCTGGCCTTCGTGCCGACGGGAAACACCCTGCTGGGCGGCATGCCGAGCGAAACCGGAGAGCGCATCCTGCTGGTCGATAATGACCTCTACCTGATGGGCGACCTGAACGATCTGGCCGCCGTCGATCCCGATGTCGTGGCCGGAGTCCCGTCCGGTCACCCTAGGGTGACTGCCGAGCAGTGGCGGATTATCGAGAGCGATCTGGGCCTCCCCACGCACCGGAACGGCTGGGATGCGCGCGGCGTGGAACTGGCGAACCGGCTGAACGGGCGGGATCGACCGACCCGCTTCGCGCGGACCTATATCAATGGCGGGGTCCTTCTCCTGCCGCGCGATGGCGCATTCGTGGACAGGTGGCGCGCCCACATCGTCGCCATCGCGGACCGGTTCCGAGGCACGGCGATGGACACGCGCGCCGTTTGCGGGTCCAACATGGCAGGCTTGGCGACGGCGGTGGGCGCGCACGAGCGGTTTCAATGGCTTGGGGAGGAGTATAACTACCGGCACCTTCACGTCCTGCTGGACATCCTGCCGGTCGAGACTGTTTCCATCTTGCACCTGACGGGCGATCCTCGCCAGGACGAGGCGATCGACCCGTCCCGCTATGTCTCGCAATATGTCGAACTCTACTGGACAAACCGCGTCATCCGGCGGCTGGAAAACCATCCGGACCGTTTCGGCGCGACGGCCGCTGCACGTGTCCGCGAAACCGTGGCGCAGCTTTCCGAAAGCATGCTCGGGACGGTCCGCACCCACGACCTCGACGGCGTGATGGAAGCGGTCGCCGCAGGATCGCCCTCATTATAGGGTTGGTCGGCCCGACGTAAAAATTGCATCCGCACTTGCCAAGCCCGGCTTGGCGATGCAGTGTTTCCGAAACAGGCAATTGGGGGCAATCATGTCAGACGTCTATATCGGCCAGGTCATTCTGACTGGCTGGAACTTCGCCGCACGCAACTTCGCCTCGACGGAAGGCCAACTCCTTGCGATCAGCAGCAACTCTGCCCTGTTCTCGCTCCTCGGCACGACGTTCGGTGGCGACGGGCGCACGAGCTTCGGCCTGCCCGACCTGCGCGGTCGCACGCCATTCATGTATGGCACTGGACCGGGCCTGACAAACTTCAGATGGGGCCA
>JBATXP010000032.1:0-3418 GCA_049673465.1 Litorimonas sp. | reverse complement strand
CATCCTGTCCTGCGCCGAGCCGACGAACCCGCGCGCCGTCGGCACCTGGCTAAGTTATCCCGACCTCGTCCGTCTGGTGCAGCGCGCCATCGACACCCCCGTCACCGGCTTCTCGGTGGTCTACGGCGTGTCCGCCAACGACCGCTGCCCGGTCGACAATTCGGGCGCCGCGCATCTGGGCTACCGCCCCCGTGACAACGCCGAGGCGTTCGCCGCCGAGATCTACGCCGCCTCGGACCCGCTCGACCCGCGCGATCGCGGCAACGCGTGCCATGGCGGCCCCTTCGCGGCCATTCCCCTGGGCGAGAGCGGCGTCGCCCACCTCAACCTGAGCGAACGCGATACGGGCGGCGCTTGAGGCGGGGTCAGAGGTCGAAGCAGCAAACGGCAGGACCCATGCGGCGAGGAGCGCCTGCCCCCCTCCGCAATACCGCGGCTCCTTGCCTACCAAGATCGCCCTCCCTCGGCCAAGGCTGCGCGCTGGAACGTCCCATCAAATACTTGGTGAAACTGTTTCGTAAATCGACGAGGATCACTTCTGTCGCCACGACGCTGCGGAGGTCTCGTCCCAGGTTAGAATGCGCTTCGCCGTTCCTACCAAAGACATATTGATTTCCGTGGGGTCCGACCTGCCTGACAGACAGACAATTGCTCGTAGACTCTAATTCTTCCAGGACCCGACCTCATCGAGCAGGGCTTCGACCTTACCAAGGGCCTAGTTCGTCTGCCGTGCGACGCTCTCGTCGTGGATGCCGACCTGGCCGCAAACATGTACCGTGTCGCAGTGTGCGAGGATCCGCCTCTACGGCCGGTGCCGAGATGGCAGATGGTGGTCGCGGACCCTCCGGGATCAGAAGATGAGGCGTTCGAGGGCAAGGGCGCTGCATAGCAACAGGACGGTGCCGCCGGCAACGACCGTTGCGGCCTGGGTAGTGGGTCAGTTTGAAATATTGGGCTGACGCTCCTTGTACGGCCCGCGCTTCTTGGGCGCCGGCTCAGCCGCTTCCACCAGCGCCACCAAATCGTCCACGCTCCACAGCTGATCCGAAACGCCAGCCGCCATCGCGGGCGTGACCTTGAGCGTCTTGTGGATGCGACAGAAGTTGTAGTGCATGAAGTGCAGGGCGACGGCGTAGGCGTGGTTCTCGGCCTTCTTCGAGAAGGCGTTCGTCAGGCGGGTGAACCGGCGCATCCCCATCCGCATGGTGAGGTTCTGGCGCTCGACGTGCGACGTGCCGACCTCGTCCATGTTGGGCTTGCCGAAGATAGCTTCCTTGTGGGCGCCGGTGCATTCGGCGGGGGAGTACTTGCGCTCGTGGCCCTTCTGGCCCGTGGGGTCGCCATACTGCTTGATGAGCATCGCGTAATCGACATCACCAGAAAAGGCGTCGGTCACGGCCTTGAGATAGGCGCCATGGCCGTCCGTGGTTAGCTGGATGCGCCCGGCGACGCGCGAGGCTAGGTCGAACATGAACTCGCGCGCCGTCGACTGCGAGCGGTCACCCACGGTGTACGAGATCATCAGCTTGCTATCGCGGTCCATCGCGGTCCACGTCCAAATGTCGCCAGCATCGGCAGGAGCGGCCTTTGCCTCTTTGACGTTGCGTTCCTTGGCGTAGCAGAAGGCCCATATTTTGTCAGCCTGGACGTGCTTGGCTTCGATATCTTGGACGGCGCCGTCATGGTATGACGCACGAGCGCGACCGGCATCCACAAGCAGCTTATTGACGGTATTCTTGGACACGTCGGCAAGGCGAGCCGTCGCGCGGATGCTGTTACCCTCAACGAGGCAGCGAAGGATAAGGGCGCGGGTTTTAGTGTGAGCTTGTTTATGCAAACAACCTACCGCTTGCAGAAGACTCAATCAAGCATGTTGGTCAGTTTGAAGATAGAGATTCACATGGCCGACCACATGCGCTAATGAACGACGTGCGGCCCCACAGGACCGCACGCCACCGCCTTTCGGCTTTAGCCGCGCCTTTCGGTCAACGGCTTCAGGCCAACAAGGCGGATTGACACTTATACATATCAGCTCCTTTCATTGCCCTGGAGGCGTAGAGTTGATGCTAAGAAGGCCGGGCATGGTGCGAACATGTTCGGCCTTCGCTTCCTCGGGCTCTGTGGCGCTCGAGTTCTCGGAGGGCGAATGATCCTCTTGGGAGGCCAGACGCCAAATCTTGTTGGAGTTGTCTAGGGTGATCGCGCCTTCGCTCTTCAGGCGCGAGAGCTGGGGAGACATCGAACTGCGAGGGACTTCGGCCCCATGCACTTCCTTCACCCACTCGATGATATCGTCCGAGGTTCCGCCGTCCCGGCGCTTGCCAAGTACGTCAACAATCATGTCTTTGATCGTTAGACGGTTGGACAGGTTAGGCTGACGCCTGGCCCCACCCTGCGCCGCGTCGCCTTCCAGGGCCGCAAGAGCAACCTTTAGCTCGGATTGCTCGCTGCGAAGCGCCGACATCTGCGACTGGATTTCCGCTTGGCGGTTTGAGATGAATTCTCGAAGGGTAACCATGACTCGCTCCTTGCTAGGTCGGCTATGAACCCCTTGCAAGTCTGCGTCGAGCGCAATCGCAACTTAGTCTTCGTAGATCAATCGTTCCCCTTATTCCCCCACCGGGCCTGGGCCGCCTTGCGCGCGATCCGGCTGCGGGTTGCGTTGTCCAAAGACTTAGCGCGCTTGGCGCCGCCCACCTTGCCTCCGCGCTGTTGCGGCGCGGACTTTGCGGGTGGTGCCTCATTCTCAATGTCACCCGTGGCAACATCGACAATCAGCTTGGCCAACTGGTTGGCGTTTCGGGGGCGCTTTGGTCTATCGGTCATGCCGCCAAGGTAAGGTGCGACATAGGCCGACGCAAACCCTCACGCGAGGCAGCCATAACTTCTCTATTTCAAACTGACCCACTACCGCGGCCTGCGGGCCGACGTGGGCCATTTCGGCCAGCGAGGTGCGGACGCCAAGGGCGGCGATCGCCACGAGCAGAAGCCAGCCCGAGAGGACGCGCACGGCGTCCGTCAGGATCTCGGGTAGGGGCGCGATGTTGTTCAACAGCACGAGGATCACGAACATCGTCAGGAACCACGGCGGCGCGATCCCCGCCTTGCCTTCCCGAAACACTAGCGCGGCCACGAGGACCGCGAGGGGCAACAGGGCGACGCGCTGCAACTTGACGAAGGTGGCGACGTCGCCGGTCTCTTCGGACATGGAGTAACTCGCTCCGACCACTCGGGCGACGTCGTGGATGGTGGCCCCGATCAGGAAGCCCGCCTGGGCGGGCGCATGATCGAGCGCGGCGAACAGGATCGGGTAGATCACCATCGCCAGTGTCGACAGCGCCGTCACGGCCGCCACGATGAAAAGCATGTCGCGCTCGGATACGCGGGTTCGGCGCAGCACGGCGGCGAGGGCCAGGGC
>JBATXP010000031.1:0-3245 GCA_049673465.1 Litorimonas sp. | reverse complement strand
TCGAAGATGCCGAGGTGCAGGCTCTCTGGTCACGCGCCGTCGCTCCCTTCTGGGACGTACAGGCCGGTCTTCGATACGATCTGGAGCCCAAAGGCCGCACCCATGCGGTTCTCGGCCTTCAGGGTCTTGCACCTTACTGGTTCGAGGTGGATGCAGCCGCTTTCCTCTCCACGGATGGCGACCTGTCGGCCCGCATCGAAGCCGAATATGAGCTGCGTTTCTCCCAACGCCTCGTCCTGCAACCTCGCATCGAAGCCAACCTGTCGGCGCGAGACATCCCAGAGCTCGGCATCGGCTCGGGCTTGACCGGGATCGAGCCGGGCGTGCGTCTCCAATATGAAATCCGACGCACCTTCGCGCCCTACATCGGCGTCGAGTGGCAGAAGCAGTTTGGTGACACGGCAGATTTCACGCGCGCCTCTGACGAGGATTCCGACAAGATCGTCGGCGTCGTCGGCTTGCGGACCTGGTTCTAGGAGGTCGCCATGGGAGGTTTCATCGAGCCCAATATCCACCCGGTCATCGTTCACTTCGGCTTTGCGCTCATTGTCGCCGCCCTGCTGGCCTATCTGCTGGGGTTTCGTCGTCCGGTCACACCCCGCAGCGAGACCTTGACGACGGCGGGAGACTGGATGCTCGCATTCGGTGTCCTCGCCATCATCGCGACGGCCGCATCGGGCCTTTGGGCCTATTACACGGTCGCCCATGACGGTCCCTCCCATGCGGCCATGACGCTCCACCGCAATTGGGCTCTCCCGACGGCTGGCGCAGTTCTGTTCATCGGAGCATGGCGGTGGACGCAGCGTGTCGCGCCACCGACACTGGGCTTTCTCGTAACATTCGGGCTCGTCTGCGCGTCCCTGACGGCAACGGCCTGGCTGGGCGGCAAGCTCGTCTACCACTATGGATTAGGCGTCCAGCAACTCCCCGTCGTCGCCGGAGAGGGTCATGACGATGGTCACGATCATGATCACGGGCCGGAAATCGCGACGAAAGCCGATCCAGATGCTCAAGCACGTCATGATGGATCGTCTGAAGACCTCCCCTTGGAAGACATGTCGGCAGCCGGCCCCTCGCAAATTGCGGACATGGTTGGCGATGCGCTCAGGACTGAAAACGCGGCGGCACTCGAAGCTCTTTTCCTGCCGTCCGTCATCATCGCCGAAGGGGGCGCAGCCGAGCGTTCCTTCGAGGAATATGCCTCCCATCACATGATCTCCGACATGGCCTATGTCGGCGCGACGACCGCGCAGACTGTGAAACGGGACGTCATCGATCAGAATGGGCTGGCCGTGGTGGTCACGGAGTCCCTCATCACGGGACGCTTTCGGGAGACAGACGTTCGAAATCAGCTCATGGAGACGCTGACACTCCAGAAGACCGATGCGGGCTGGCGGATCGCCCACGTTCATTGGTCGAGCGGCGCAGCCCCTCAACCCAGCGACGCGAGCCATAGCCACGACGATCACGAGCATGTCGAACCCGACGCGGCGACGGAAGGGTCCGACTGATGGTTGCTGTTACACCCTATTCGGTTCCCCGCGATCCCCTGCTCGGAGCCAATCACCTTACCGCTATTCGGTGGCTGCTAGCCAGCCTCGTGGCGCTGGGTCATCTCTACCTTCTCACGACCGCTTACGAGCCTGTGCGGATCCATCAATGGACGGGCGGATATATGGCCGTGAACGGATTCTTCGTTCTCAGCGGCATGTTGATCGCCAAGAGCCTGTCGTTCCGGGGCGATCTCAAGGCCTATGCGGTTTCGCGGGCCTTGCGCATCTATCCGGCACTCATCGTCCTTCTCCTGGCGTTCGCCTTCGTGTTCTCGCCTATTTTCTCGCGACCCGGCGGCATCGAGAACGTCTTGTCACTGGAGACGTGGACCTATGTCATGCGCGTCCTTCTGTTGGGAGATCCGCAAAACGCCCCGGGCGGTATCTTCGCTGGCAATCTTGAGGCCGACTTCAACGGGCCGCTTTGGACCATCCGCTACGAGATCGCGGCCTATATCCTGGCGGCGCTCGGTTTCGCGGTAGGCGTTCTGAAACGACCTGTCCTGACGCTCTGTGCGTTCATCGCCGTCCAGACGGCCTATCTGGTCCTGCCATACGTGATGGACGTGTCGATTCTTCCGACCGGCTTCGTCCCGCTCCTCCGGCTGTCGTCCTGCTTCCTTCTTGGTATGGTACTCTGGCACTGGCCCCGCGCCCGCCGCCCGCATTGGGGACTTGTCGCTCTGGCCATTGGCGCCTTTCTCTGGCTCGGCAGCGGCTTTGGCGGCGAATTTCTTGCAACGCTGGCGCTGACCGGCCTGATGTTGCGGTTCGGCCTGTCGGATGCGGCACATGCTCCGGTCGTGGCCATCCCCGACTATTCCTACGGCATCTACATCTGGCACTATCCGGTAATGCAGGCCGTCATGTTCCTGCGGCCTGACACCGGTCCCCTAATGCTGGGGCTGCTCTCCACGCCGATCTGGCTCAGCCTCTCGGCTGCGAGTTGGCATCTGGTCGAAAAAGCGGCGCTACGTCTCAAGCCCAAATCCCGCCCCTCGGCAAATCTCTCTTCCCCTGACGCCCCGCACAGCGTCGCCTCCAATGAAAGGACATTCTCATGACCGACAATAAGAAAAGTTGCTGCGCGCCAAAGTCCGACCCGCGCGAAACGGATAGTGAGCCGGAGTCGACGACTGTCTCGACCGAAGCGCCCGCGACGCCCAAAGACAAGGCCGACTCCAAGCCCAAATCCGGCGGGGGATGCTGCTGCGGACCGACGTCATGATGCGCCGGCTGGTCATCGCTTGTGTTGTCGCCATCGGGCTTGTTGCCTGTTCGGCTGACCGGAACACGTCTGAGACCCAAGCCGCGTCCGCGGCGGCTCCGACCGTTGCGCATATCACGGTCCACAAGACGCCGACCTGCGGCTGCTGCGCGCAATGGGTCGAGCATGTCGTGGCCGAGGGATTCTCGGTAACGGTACATGACCATGCGGACCTGACGCCGATCCGAAAACGTCTCGGGATCCCGGAACAATTGGCATCCTGCCATTCTGCGGAAGTGGAGGGCTACGCGCTCGAAGGCCATGTGCCCGCGAGCGACATTCTCCGTCTCCTCTCTGAGCGCCCCGACGCGATCGGCCTGTCCGTCCCAGGCATGCCGGCCAGCGCTCCGGGGATGGATGTGGAGGGTGCCGAGCAACCCTATGCGACCCTGCTGTTCGACACGGAGACCGCGACCGTCTTCACC
>JBATXP010000030.1:0-5164 GCA_049673465.1 Litorimonas sp. | reverse complement strand
GTGCGCGGCGCGTCCAGAACCAATTCCCTTCTTCGGAGAGCTTGGATCAGTGAATCCGATGTTCGTCCTGCCCGCCGCGCAGGTCGCGCGGGGGGCCGAGATCGGCACCGCCTGGGCAGGATCTCTGACCATGGGCTGCGGGCAGTTCTGCACCAATCCCGGCATCGCAGTCGTGACCATGGGCGACGGAGTGGATGCGCTGGTCGAGGCGGCGCGCGCCGCGCTTTCGCAGGTTGCGCCGCAGGTGATGCTTACGCCCGCCATGGCCGTCTCCTACCGCGACGGTGCGGCACTGGCATCGAGTCGAAAGGGGGTAGAAGTCCTGACCTCGGATGCTGGACGAGGGCGCGAGGCCGGTCCCGTCCTGCTTCACGTCGACGCATCGGCATGGCTGGCAGATGGGACGCTGGCGCACGAAGTTTTCGGGCCGCTGGGCATCATCGTCGTTGCACGCGACGGCTACGAACGGCTGGCTGTCGCTCGTGCGTTGCAGGGCCAGCTGACCTGCACGCTGCATCTGGACAATGCTGACATCGACGCAGCCTGCCAGCTGATGCCGGTGCTGGAACGCAAGGCGGGACGCATCCTGGCCAACGGCTTCCCCACCGGGGTCGAGGTCGCGGACGCCATGGTCCATGGCGGCCCCTATCCCGCTTCGACCAACTTCGGGGCGACGTCCGTGGGCACGATGGCGATCCGGCGCTGGCTGCGGCCCGTCAGCTACCAGAACATGCCCGACACCCTGCTGCCCGAGGACCTGCGCCCATGAAGACCGATCCCGTCTCCGCCCCCGACCTTGCTCGATCCGTCTGGGCCGTGCCGCCGCTGGCACGACACGGCGAGCGGACGGATGAACTTCAGAACCGCAAGCTGACGCGCCATATCGAGGCGGGTGGCGTGTCCACGATCCTGTGGGGCGGCAATGCCAACGTCTATAAGCAGACGCTGGACGAATCTGCCGACCTGATCGCCCGCATCCCGGACTGGGTCGCCACCGACACCTGGGCGGTGCCCGCAGCGGGGCCGGATCACGGGCGCCTACGAGACCATGCGCGCATCCTGCGCGGGACGGGGTTCCCGACAGTGCTCGCCCTTCCGTTCGGTGGGGCGTGCGACCCGGACGGCGTCGAGGCCGCGCTGCGGCAATTCGTCGACGCCGCAGAGATGCCGGTCATCCCCTATCTGCGCCGGTCCGGCTACCTGCGGCCTGATCAGCTGGCCCGGATGCTGGACGACGGGATCGCGATCGGCGTGAAGTATGCACTCGAGCCGGACGACCCCCGCGCCGATCCTGACCTCGACGCCCTGCTGGCCGAGGTGCCCGCATCCAAGGTTGTTTCGGGCATCGGAGAGTTGGCAGCCATCCCGCACATGACGACCTACGACTTGTGTGGGTTCACTGCCGGGACCGTCTGCATCGACCCGCGCCGGTCCATGCGGGTGCTGGCGGCGTTGCAGGCGGGCGACGAGGTCGGCGCGACGGAAGAATGCGCACCGCTTCGCCCGTTGGAGGATCTGCGCCAGTTCCACGGCCCCATCCCGGTGATCCACGCCGCGGTCACGGCGTCCGGAATCGCGGATATGGGGGCGATCGCGCCGATGCACTCGATACCCGATCCGGCCCTCACCGCCCGCATCGCCGAGGCCGTAGTACATCTGACCGACGAGGTGCCCGCATGAAGATCGAAGCCATCGAGACGTTCCTCGTCCATGCCGGCCCCCCGGGCGAGACGGCCTGGTCCGGCGACACTGGTACGGGCCGGGGCGGCATGTCGATGGGCACGACGCGACACTGGCTGTTCGTGCGCGTGACGGTCGAAGGCGGGCTTTACGGGATCGGCGAGGGGTCCGGCTGGCCCCGGGTGGTGGAGACCGCCGTGCAGGATCTCGCCCCCCTGCTCATCGGCGAAGATGCACGCCGAATCGAAAAACTGTGGGGCAAGATGCACCTCGCCACCATGAGCCATGGGCAGGTCGGCACCGTGGGCGGCGGGGCCATCGGCGCGATCGACACCGCGCTGTGGGACCTGAAGGGCAAGGCACTGGGCGTACCGGTCCACGAATTGCTGGGCGGTAAGATCCGCGACAGCCTGCCGGCCTACGCCCACGCCTCCACTCCCGAAAAGGCGCGCCGCGCCTGGGACATGGGGTACCGTGCGTTCAAGTCCGGTAACGTCAAAGGCACCGTCGAGAAGGTCGCGGCCCTGCGCGCAGAACTCGGCCCCGAGGCGGACCTGATGGTCGACCTGCACGGGCCGCCATGGCTGAACGTCCCGGATGCGATCGCCATGGGCCGGGCGCTGGAACCCTATAACCTCTTATTTCTCGAGGAACCGCTGCCACCCGAGAACCTGGAGGGCTACGCCCGCGTCCGCGACGCAGTGGCCTTGCCGCTGGCGGCAGGAGAACGTCACACCGGCAATCTGTGGTCCGCCGCGCCCCTGATCCAGCGCGGGCTGATCGATGTGGCTCAGCCCGATACGGGCCGATGCGGCGGCATTACCCATTTTCGTAAGATCGCGGCCTTGGCCGAAAGCCATTTCGTCCAGATGGCGCCCCATGCGGGGACGCTGGGCCCGGTGGCCGAATTCGCGGCGCTGCATTCCATGGCCGCGATCCCCAATGCAATGATCTTGGAACGCTTCGCCGTGGACTGGGAGGGGCGGTACAAGGTCGTCACCCAAGAACCACAGATGCGCGACGGGCGCGTGATCGTCCCCGAAACGCCGGGGATCGGCGTCGATCTTAACCTCGACGAGATCGCGCGTCATCCCGGTGGACGCAACGCATCCGTGCCGAACACGGTATCCTACGCGGACGGCACTCAGGAAGAGTTCGTCTATGTCCAGCCCCGCTGGCAGCGCGCGACGGCGTTCGGGCATGACGAAGGCTGAGGTATGCCTGCTCGACCTGCCGCCGTGCGAAGTCGGCGAGGGCATCGTCTGGTGCGATCGGCGCCAGATGCTGTGGTGGGTCGACATCGGCGCATCCCGCGTCCACAGCCATGCCCCCGCGACTGGCGCGACGGCGCATTGGGACATGCCGGACAAGCCGGGCTGTCTTGCGTTGACCGAGGGCGACGAGGTCGTGGTGGCCCTAGCGGACGGCTTGCACCTTCTGGACCCGGCCAGCAGCGACCTGCGCCTACTAACGTCGTTTCCGGACATGCCCCTGGGGCACCGCCCAAACGACGGTGCCGTCTCGCGTAGCGGCCGGTTCTATGTCGGAACCGTCGCGCTTGTTGATCGCAGCAAACCGGACGGCGTCCTTTACGTCTTTGATCCACACCGCGGGGTTCGCCGCCTGTTCGGCGGGATCCACGTCTCCAACGGGTTGGTCTTCTCGCCGGACGACCGGACCGCCTATCTGTCCGATAGCTGGCCGGAGATTCGTAAAATCTGGGCCTACGATCACAATCCGGCGACGGGCAATCTCACTCGTAAACGCCCGTATTTTGACACCGCGATCACCGCCGGACGCCCCGACGGGGCCTGCATCGATGCCGATGGCTTCTACTGGATGGCCGGCGTCGGTGGCGGCGAGATCTTGCGGCTTTCGCCGTGCGGCGATGTCGACCTGCGTATCGAGGTGCCAGTCATGCGTCCGAGCAAGCCCTGTTTCGGCGGACCGGATCTCGGCACGCTGTACATAACCAGCATCGGTGCTTCGGACGGGACCAGAGATGACGGCAGACTGATAACCATTGACGTGCCGTTCCGTGGGCTTCGCGAGGGTCGTCTGAATTTGGCGAAACGGGGCATTTGAGGGTTTGCGCCCCTTTTGAATCGAACGATGGATCGGCGTCGTGTTATCGGGGCTAACGCGCGTGGTCCATGGATGGCCAAGGATGTCGACCGATATTGAGAACGCCCGGTCGACGAGGATCGATGGCCCGCCGCGGCTCGTACTGCACCTCGCACTCTGTCGGACCAGCGTTTTACGAACCGGAGGCTTAACGGCTGGGGTAGGTGCGGGCGGGATCGTGACGATGACCTGCCCGGAGGCGGAAACGTTTCTGCATGGGCGTTTCGCCTGTATACTCGCGCGACACCAGCATTGAAACTCGCATGATGCTCGGCCCGAGCCACAGGGAGGATCGCCGCATGGGTTGGGAAGCGCTGCAGGACTGGGGCGAAGACACGATCCGTCTCGAACCGCTTGCCGACGGCGTCGCTAACGACGTTTGGACCGTGCGGGTCGATGGACGACGGGCCGTTGCCCGCCTCGGCACCCGCAGCGACGCCGACCTGCAATGGGAAGCGGATCTCCTATGCCACCTCGACCGGAACGGTATCGCGGTGCCGGTTCCGATTCCGGCTCTCGACGGCCGATCGTTTGTCTGTGGGCTGACGGTAATGCCGTTTCTCGAGGGCGAGCCTCCAATGACGTGCGCGGACTGGCGACGGGTGGCCGACGCGCTGCACCGGGTTCACGGGGTGACGCGCGACTGGCCGCAGCGGCCGGGCTGGCGGTCTTCGCTCGATCTGCTGCACGAGGATGCCGGAACGAAGATCGACCTATCCATGATGCCGCCGGACGGCGTCGCTCGATGTCGGGCCGCGTGGGCGAGGTTGGTTGGGCGTAAGACCTGTGTAGTGCACGGCGACCCCAACCCCGGGAACGTGAGGATAACGGCGGGTGGGGTCGCGCTCATCGACTGGGACGAGGCGCGTGTCGATGTCCCCGACCTCGATCTCGTGCTTCCGCACGATGTCGGCGGCTTGAGCGGACGGGAGTTGGAGATCGCCTCACAGGCATCCGCAGCCTGGGAGGCCGCCGTCTGCTGGGAAGACGACTATGCACGCAGGCGACTCGCTGAGGTGCATCCTGCCTGAGATCGCTTTCAGCAAGTTCAGCCGCGGCCGGACGGCCAACCCATGTCCGGTGTCGCCCCGTGCCGTCCGGCTGCGCATCCAGAACGCGTTCGCGGACGTTTCAGCTGGGTGTCATCGCTGAGCGAAGGTGAAACCGACCTTTGCGGAATGGATCACCGGCATCACACGACCATACAAAGTGTAACATCTGGTCCCGATGTAATCTGTAGGCAGCCCTGTAGCGAAATTTGCTCCCTGCCGTACTTTCCTGGGGCGTGGCCAGTTCAGGAGGCTGGCACGACGACTTCCAATCCGGGGAATCGATTGACGAAGTCCTTTTCGTTGAAAGT
>JBATXP010000029.1:0-1653 GCA_049673465.1 Litorimonas sp. | reverse complement strand
CCCCTACCTCGTCGACGGCTTCCAGCTCGTCATCGTAGGCCTCGGGATCTTCGCGATTCCCGAGATCGTCTCGCTGCTGCGGCAGGATCGCTCGATCTCCTCTGGCGGCGATCTCGGCTCGGGCTGGATAGACGGCGTAAAGGACTGGTTCCGCTGGCGGTGGCTGTCGCTGCGCTCGGCGGTGCTTGGTACGATCGTGGGCATGATCCCGGGCCTCGGCGGGTCAGTGGTGGACTGGTTGGCCTATGGCGCGGCGGTGCAGACGGCGAAGGACAAGTCGAACTTCGGCTCGGGCGACATCCGCGGCGTGATCGCACCGGAAAGCTCCAACAATGCCAAGGAGGGGGGCGGGTTGGTGCCCACCCTCATCTTCGGCATCCCGGGCTCCGGCTCCATGGCCATCTTCCTCGGCGGCCTGGCACTCCTAAACATGACGCCGGGGCCGCAGATGGTGCGCAACGACCTCGACATGACCTACCCGATCGTCTGGTCGCTGGCACTCGCCAATGTCTTCGGCGCGGGGCTGTGCATCCTGCTGTCCAAGTGGATCGCCAAGCTCACGACGATCCGCTTCACCACCTTCGCGCCCTACCTCTTCATGATCATCGCCTTTGCGGCCTTCCAGTCGCGCATGTCCATCGCGGATCTTGCGGCGCTGATGTTCATCGGGCTGATCGGCATCCTGCTGCGCCGTTTCGACTATTCGCGCCCGGCCTTCCTCATCGGTTTCGTGCTGTCGGAGCAGTCGGAGATCTTCGTCAATCAGGCGTTCCAGATTGCCGGCGCCCGCTTCCGGCGCAACGCCGAGGCGGGCTGGGACTACATCCTGTCGCCCATCACCATCGTCCTGCTGATCCTCACGGTCGTCTCGATCGTCCTCGGCATCCGCGCGGCCAAGGGCATCCGCGAGAACCAGAATGCGCCCACCGGCACCAAGACGGCGCCGATGGTCTTTCTGGGCCTCCTCGGCTTCTATGCGCTGGTCACGACCGTGGACGCGTGGATGGTGTCGCGCCTGCAGGACCGCATCTTCCCGCTGACGATCGGTCTCGTGACCTGCGCGGGCGCGCTCGGGGTGCTGTGGCGGATGATGGCCCGCCCCGCGACCGACGAGGTCTTCGTGGATCTGGAATCGGGCGGCGAGGATGCCGAGGCGTCGCATGGCCTGTGGTCGACGCTGGCGTGGTTCCTGTCGCTCCTGGTTCTCTCCGGCCTGTTCGGCTTCGTCATCGCGGCCGTGATCTTCCTGGTCGCCTTCTTCCGCACCCGCGCGGACTTCGGCTGGCCGCGCACGGTGCTGGCGGCTGCGGCGGGGGTGGGCTTCATCCTCTTCCTCGCCGCCATGCTCGGGCGCGACTTCCCCCCGGGTCTCCTGCAGGAGGTCGTGGACCTGCCCTGGCCCTTTACCTGAGGCATCCCATGACGCAGACCGCCATCCCCTTCCTCTTCATGCGCGGCGGCTCGTCGCGCGGACCCTACATGCGCCGTGCTGACCTGCCGGAGGATCTCGAAACCCTGTCGGACGTGCTCATCGCAGCCGTGGGCGCGGGCCACCCGCTCAACATCGACGGGATCGGCGGCGGCAACGCGGTCACCACCAAGGTCGCCATGCTGAGCCCCTCGGAGCGAGACGATTGCGACGTGGACTATTTC
>JBATXP010000028.1:0-1927 GCA_049673465.1 Litorimonas sp. | reverse complement strand
CCTCGATGCCCGGCGCGAAGGCTCGCGCCTCGTCCAGCGTTTCCATCTCGATGGTCTGGGCTTGGGCGGGTGGCGCAAGGGCCGCGACGGCGCAGCCGAGCAACAGGGCGGCAAAGCGGGCGAGGGGCCTCATGACGGCACGTCGAGCTCGATGGTTCGGACTTCCGTGGGTGCGGTGTCCGGCCCGACCGATCCGGCCAGCCAGACCAGGACCGCAATCAGCAGGAGCAGCACGACGCCGACGGCAATGAGTGTTTTCTTCATGCGGGAACGGCCTCGTCGCGTTTGGTGGTTGAACGGCAGATGGTATGGCCATAGCATATCCGCCACAAGAGCAACCCCGGCCGGGTGCGAAATTCCTTCGCCGCGACACAAGCCGCCGCGCGGGAACGCCGACCCGCGCAAGAGAGACCCCCGCGCATTTGCGCACCCCCGGCGCATTCGCGCAAGAGAGACAATGTGAACGACGCGAGCGCGAGGACGCCGAAAGACCGGGAGAGACCGCCCTCCGCCCCTGAGCCCCTGCCCTTCCGCGCGCGTCCCGTCGCTCTGGTCGGGCTGATGGGCGTCGGCAAAACGACCGTGGGGCGGCGGCTGGCGCGCAAGCTGGGCCGCGACTTCGCCGACTCCGACGAGGAAATCGAGCTCGCTTCGGGCCGTACGGTCGCGGGCTATTTCCGCGACCATGGCGAGGCGGCTTTCCGCGACGGCGAACGCCGCGTGATCGACCGCTTGCTGGGCCGGGACGATCTGGTGCTGGCGACCGGCGGCGGGGCCTTCGTGCATCCGCCGACCCATGCCCTGCTGAAGGAGCGCGCCCTGGTGGTCTGGCTTAAGGGCGATTTCGAGACCGTGATGGAGCGCGTATCGCGCAAGAATACGCGGCCGCTGCTGCAGGTCGAGGACCCGCGCGCCACCATGCGCGCCCTGATGGAGGCCCGCCATCCCGTCTATGGCCGAGCCCACGTGACGGTCGATGTCGGGCGCGGCACCCATGCCCGCACGGTCGGCCGGGTGCAGCAGGCCCTGTCCGCCTTTCTGGAAGCCAACCCATGAGCGAACCTTCCGAGACCGTCCGCGTGGAGCTTGGCGAGCGCGGCTACGACATCGTCATCGGGCCGGGAGAGCTGGCGCGGCTGGGCGAACGGTTGCGGAGCGTGACCCGCTCCGAGCGCGTCGCCGTGGTCACGGACGAGACCGTCAACGCCCTGCACGGCGCATCGCTCGCCGAAGCGCTGTCCGATTTTCGCACCCACATGATCGTGCGGCCCGAAGGCGAGGACCAGAAGAGTTGGGACGGGCTGGACGCGGTGCTGGATTCGCTGTTTCGCGCCGGCTTCGACCGGGGCGACACGGTGCTGGCGTTCGGCGGCGGGGTGATCGGGGACCTCGCCGGGTTCGCCGCCAGCGTGTTCAAGCGCGGGGCGACCTTCGTGCAAGTCCCCACGACGGTACTGGCCCAGGTGGACAGCTCCGTCGGTGGCAAGACGGCCATCAACACCGCCTATGGCAAGAACCTGGTCGGCGCGTTCCACCAGCCGCGCCTGGTCCTGATCGACACCGACCTGCTCGCCACCCTGCCGGAGCGGCAGGTCAAGGCGGGCTATGCGGAAATCGTCAAATACGGGCTGATCGACCGACCGGACTTCTTCGAGCGGCTCGACGCCGGGCTGGGCCGTGCCGTGCTGAACCTCGAGCCGGACGCGCTGCGCGAGGCCATCTCCGAATCGTGCTCCGCCAAGGCCGCGGTGGTGGGCCAGGACGAGCGCGAGGGCGGGGTGCGCGCGCTGCTGAATCTCGGCCACACCTTCGCTCATGCCCTGGAACTGCAGGCGGGCTATGGCGGGGCCTTGCTGCACGGCGAGGCCGTCAGCGCGGGCATGGACATGGCGTTCGAGTTTTCCGCCCGGACCGGCCTGTGCGAACC
>JBATXP010000027.1:0-5367 GCA_049673465.1 Litorimonas sp. | reverse complement strand
GATTCAGGAGATTCGCGGGGAAGCCGATCAGGAAACGCCCCAATACTTTGCCGATCTGAGTGCATCCGTTTCCGAGGAGGTCAAGTATCTGAAGGCGGTTTGGAACGGTGACGAAAGGAAAGCGGCGGTCGCCGCAGCGAAGGTACATTCGCTTTTGAAGCATCCAGAATTACGCGGCTATAGGTCCTTATGGCACTATCTGGAGGGATCGGCGGTAGACCGGCTGAAGGCAGAAGACGGTGATCTTGTTGCAGACGAAGCCAAACCGATGTTCCTGCAAGCCAAGAACGCCGCGCCCAGTGTGAGCTGGCTGACCGATCTAGCCTATCGAAGCAATCTGGCTGGCAAAGCTGACGAGACGACGAAGGACGATCTCGACCTAGCAAGTCAGGTGGAAAATATTGCTTCCAACTTGGAAGCTCTGGGTTCGACTGGCCAAAAGTTCGAAAACGCGGTGGCAGAGATCCGACGCAACCTTCGCTCAGATGATGGCAGCACCTTTGAAAGAGGCGTCGAGGTGCTTGGCGGATTGTTGGGCTGGGAAAGCGGAAACAGCGATGCCGATGCCGCGCCTGATCCATGGTGGATAGGTGCAACCCAACTCGTCGTTTTCGAGGCCTATTCCGAGGCTACTTCGGATAGGGTGTTCGGAACGACTAAAGTCCGCCAGGTTATCACTCACCCGACTTGGCTAGCCGAGAAGCTGCCTCATACGGCTTCATTGCAGAAAACAGCGATTGCTTTGACCGACGCCGCTCACTGCGACACCGGAGGACCGGTTCATCTTGGAGACACCCTACTTTGGACGAAACGGGATTTCCTTGCCTGGTCCGACACGGCGATCGAAACGCTACGTGGTTTACGAGAAGACTTCACGAACAATGGTGACTTTGTCTGGACGACAAATGCGATGCAATCCGTGGAAGACGCTGGGCTCACTCTGCAGGCCGTTGTGTCGTCCTTGCCGCTCGCAAAGGAGGCCTTCATCGTAACAGGCAGTTAGGTCAAGCCTCCGATATTGCGTACATGAGTGCGTGTAAAACACTTTCCAGTTAGATGACCATGCACGATCCAGGACCGTGGGACCCTTGTTTTTTTTGACAAACACGACAATGACGTTGCTCAAATGTTCTTCCCGGCATTCATAACGGTCCCCGACGACACGCCTGCGACAGAAGACGAGCTTCGCAATGTTGCGCAAGGTCTCCTCTCAGTTTCAGAGAGCGACGGCCTTCGGCAGGCTATCACCCAAGCTGTGAGTGCAGGATATGATCCTCTAGGCGATATCTTCTGCTCGATCCGCGATGCAAAGACACGGCGTGACGATGGGGCCGTCTACACCCCTCCAGCGATCGTAGACGCCATGGTGGCATGGGCGGCTGCGACGACTCAACCGTCTCGCATTGTGGACGCCGGCTGTGGAAGTGGCCGATTTCTCTCGGCTGCAGCAAAGGCGTTCCCGAAAGCAGAATTGATCGGGTTCGACACAGACCCCCTTGCCTGCGACATCGCTCGTGCAAACCTTAGCGTACTCGGATTTGGTAATCGCGCTGAAATTCGACAGGAAGATTTTCTTCGCGCGGAAGTCTGCTCGATCGATGGAGAGACACTCTGGATCGGGAATCCGCCCTACGTCCGCCATCATCAGATCACGCCCCGTGACAAGGATTGGCTGAAAATGCACGCGCGGCTGCTTGACCTCCCGTCCAGCGGGCTTGCCGGTCTGCATGTCTATTTCCTGCTGGCAATTGCTCACAAGGCGAAGGTTGGAGATTTTGGAGTGCAGATTACATCGGCTGAATGGCTGGACGTCAATTACGGAAAGCTGGTCCGCGAGCTTTTCACTAAACAGCTCGGAGGACGAAGCGTTCTGACGCTGGAAGCCACAGCGCAGCCCTTTCCTGGCACGGCAACCACCGGGGCTGTTACGACCTTCCAGTTCGGCCAAACGGTCAAGGCACCGACATTTTCACGGGTCAAGACTGTGGAAGAACTGGGTTGTCTCGAAGGTGGCAAGCCAGTCTCCCGCGAACGGCTTCTCACTGAACCGCGTTGGTCACACTTCACTCGAACCCGTAAGACTATGCCGAGCGACCATGTCGAGCTGGGCGAGCTTTGCCGTGTTCATCGCGGCCAGGTTACCGGAGCCAATGCCGTCTGGATCGAGGGCGAACATACGCATGGGTTGCCGAACCATGTTTTTTATCCGACGGTCACGAAGGCCCGCGATCTCATCAACGCGGGAGCCCGCCTCCAGGACGCCGACGCGCTTCGACGCGTCGTCGATCTACCCAAGGACCTCTCTGTACTGTCTGAAGAAGACCGGACCGCCGTAAGGCGGTTTCTCCGAAGAAAGTCTGTCGCGGCGGCAAAGTCGGGCTATGTGGCGCAAAACCGCCGCGCTTGGTGGTCCGTGGATCTTCGCAAGCCCGCCCCTATTCTCGCCACTTATATGGCACGACGCCCGCCATCTTTTGTCCTTAACGATGTGGACGCACGTCATATCAACATCGCCCACGGCATTTACCCGCGTGAAGACCTCTCTCAACCCGTCATCGAAGCGCTTGCCACGCACTTACGCAATACGGCGACTTTGGACGGAGGCCGCGTCTACGCAGGCGGACTGACGAAGTTTGAGCCTCGTGAAATGGAACGCCTTCCCATTCCCCGTCCGGGTGTATTGGCTGAAATGGCGATGTCGATGGACTCGTCGATGGAAGCGGCTGAATGAGCGACGCCCCAGAATGGACGGAGGCGCAGCTTAAACATGACCGCGATCTCGCCGTCGACTTTTTTCGGGAGTCCAGACGTCAGGAACCCTTGGAAGTCTATGGCGGCTTCTTCGAGACCTATCAGGGACTCATGGAAGAACTTCTGGAAGAAACGGTCGATCTGACACATCTTGACGAAGCGATTGTCGAACTGATGGCGGACGAAGACAAGCAATACCTCGTCCGCTACCTCTCCGGGCCCCCTGTGTCGGCCGATGATCTTAAGACCATGCTCGACACAAGCACATTGTCGGCAGTAAAGTTCAAAACCGATCCCGAACTCTCGGCGCGCTTGATTGAGTTTATCCGGGACTGGCATGATCGACGTCGTTTTCCATGGCTGTCAGGAGATTGGGAGCCAGAGGAAGACGAACGAAGAACAGCCGTGATCGCAACGGCAGCAATGGTTGCAATGCAAAAAACGCAGACCGCGCGGAGAAGCAAAGGGTCAACAGCTCAAGAAATGCGCGTCGTCAATGCTCTGATCGAAGCCGGACTTGTCCAAGTCGATACCCGCACAGTCAGGGTCATCCAAGACGCTCCCATCGCCGGGGAATTCTGCCGGGAGTCCGTTTTCGCAGGCCGGAAAGCCGACATCATCATCGGTCTGTGGGACAATCGGACCATGGCGATTGAATGCAAAGTCTCGAACTCGGCCGTAAACAGTATCAAGAGGCTTAATGGTGATGCCGCGGTCAAGGCGGGAGTTTGGATCAAAGCGTTTGGAACTCACCAAGTCGTGCCTGCGGCAGTCCTCGAAGGCGTTTACGATGTCCATAACCTCGTCGATGCACAGTCACGTGATCTTACATTGTTCTGGGCGCATGACCTGGATCAGTTAATTGCCTTTGTTGAGAGTACGCGACCGTCTGGATAGTGATGGCTGACGCATCCGTGATATGTCCTTCTTGAAATCAAGCTCTGATAATGATTGACGAAGGGTCACAATCTCCCTTTCTGTTGATCGTTGTATGGTGAAAGCCTAGGTTCCCATCACCTTATGACCGGCTCCCCTGATTAGGACTTGTTCCTTCTTATGAGCCGGTCTTCTGCCTTAGTCGCGACACTCGATATGTCGAGATCCGCACTGAGATTGAGCTGGATTGTGGGATGGACCTCATGAATGCCTCTCACACCTTCGCCAAATATATTCGGCTATCGTGAAACGCGGGCGCTGTCTCTGCGGCCGGCTTTACCGAGTTCGTCGGCGGGCATAGTGAGGCCTATGACCAGTCCTTTTTATCGTCACAAAGCCCGACAATATCTGGAGGCTGCGGAAGCAAAGATGTCCTCCGGTCAAGAGGAAGACCTTCTAGATGCGGCCTTACGGCTTCGAATGGCCATGGAAGCGCTGACCTACGAACGCGCCAAGATCTACAAGGACGACCTCGGTCCGCACGGAATGGAAACCTGGCAACCTCGCAGGCTCATGCAGCGTATGCTGGAGATCGATCCACAAGCCGACGCCTCCGGCGATCTCCATATGGGTGTCGAGCCCTCATTCGGTGAAAGACCTGAAACCATGCGGTTCATGGGACGTGACAACGTATTGAATCTCAAGACCCTCAAGAAGCATTACGATGCACTCGGGAGCTACCTTCACGTCCCGACGATCGCAAAATGGACAGCATCTCGCGGTCACAATTTTGCCAAGCTTCGCTCTCGCTGCGATGCCTTAGTCGAAGCTATGCATGTCGTTTTGTCCTCTTCCGTTTGGAACGTCGATTTCAAGCAATCGGGATCAACAGACTGCTCGAACTGCAATGCTCCGATGCGGCGTCGCTTAAGCCATGACGGCGAAACCCGGAAGGTCGAGTGCTGGGAGTGCGGAATGACCTACGACCTTCAAGACCTAGGTGATGGCAAGGTGATGTTCGATCCTCGTCAGGCAGCCGTTCCCTGCATTTCCGAAAGCTGCGATACAATCAATTATGTCGCGGAAGGCGAATGGGTTCCGGGCTTCGGATATGCCTGCCGCACATGCGGGCAGTCTCACCGGCTCGCTATGGGCGTGACGACAGGAGAGAGTCCAGAGAGCGATGGCTCCAACGTCACAAAATCATGAAGATGGATCATCCTCGCGCGAACTCCCCAACTTTGGCTAGCCAGCCATTCGGGTTTTCAGGGTCAACCTGCAGAGGTTTTGTCTATCAGTTCGCGGCTGGATCCAAGCTAGTGTAATGATGACTGTCCTCCAGAAGCAGAGCGCATTACCGCTTAAGTTTGTCGAACAGATCGATTAGTTCGACGACCTTCTCTCTTTGTGCCGCTGCATTGCCCGAAGCGATTGCGTCCTCGATACAGGTCTGGGCGTGTTCCATCAGGAGCTGTGACTCGGCGCGCGCAAGGGCAGCCTTCACGGCCTGCATCTGCTGGAGAATGTCGATGCAATATCGACCCTCCTCCAACATCTTGATGATACCGCGTATCTGTCCTTCGGAACGCTTTAACCGATTGATCGTACTGGCTGACACGTTTGGACACCTATCCGTTCGTTGACAAATACTGTCCGAGGGTATAGCGCGCTACCGGAATTGGAGCAACCGAGCCTATGGCCTTGGGTCAAATCAGAGCAATGTTTGCGCTGATCGTCGCC
>JBATXP010000026.1:0-1515 GCA_049673465.1 Litorimonas sp. | reverse complement strand
CCATCAGCGCGGGCAGGCTGACCGCGAAGCTCCGCCGCAGCGGCACGATCAGCGCCAGCGCCCCCGTCCCGACCATGAAGGCCAGCAGCGCCGTGGTCGATTCCGTCATCACCAGGCACACGGCGATCAGTGCGGTCCAGGCGAGGGCCGGCACGATGCGCGTCGGTCGCACCATCAGCAGCGCATAATTGACCAGGCCCGCCCACAGGAAGAACTGTCCCGTCGCATTCTTCTCGAACCATGGACCCGACAGCGCGCCGGGATAGATGTCCGACATCTTCCCGATGTCCGGCACGAGGAAGAACAGGATCAGGCTGAGCGCGATCAGGGCGACGCAGACGCGCCACAACATGGCCAGCAGCTCTTCCCAATCCGCGATGCCCGCCACCATGCCCAGATAGACCACCCCGACCAGCAGGATGGCCGCCTCGCGCGCCGTGTCGGCCACGCTGACCGACCAGGCGACCGACGCGCAGGCGAGCGTGGCCAGCGCGACCCAGCTCCACAGCGCGATCATCCCCGTCATGGCCGCGCGCATGCGCACGAGCACATTTCCGATCATCAGCAGCAGGACCGGCACCAGCAAGACGGCCTCCGGGGCCGGGGGCTCGAAGGCGAACAGTTTCACATAGAGCGCGGACGGCGCGCCGGACAGGAACAGTGCCGCCGCCGCGAACAGCCACAGCTCAACTCCCGTCGCGCGGGTGTACATATGCACGCGCCTGTCCATGGCGCACTGCCTGCGCGAACGGGGTTAACATTCCTGCAAAGTCCAGCATAACTGGGTGGCAACAGCCTCAAGGACCGACGCCATGAAACCCCTGCTTTCCGTTCTTCTGCTCGCCGCTTTCGCTTCGCCCGCCTTCGCTCACGGCGACGATCCCTCGCATAGCCATTCCGTCCATGGCCTGTGGCTGACGGAAGCGGGGACTGCGAGGGTGCGCATCGCCGATTGCGGTCCCGGTCCGATGCAGGGCACGCCCTGCGGCGTGGTCGCCAGCGCCGACATTCCCGAGGGCGAGCCGACCACGGACGTCAATAATCAGGACCCCGCCCTGCGCGGCGAACCCATCGTCGGGCTGACCATGCTGGACGGGTTCGAAGCGGATGGCGACAAGTGGAAGAAGGGCCGCATCTACAATCCGGAAGACGGCAAGAGCTACAAGAGTTCGATCCGCTTGGACCGGGACGACGCGAACCTTCTGCGCGTCAAGGGCTGCATCGCCTTTCTGTGCCAGACGCAGAAATGGACGCGCGTGGAGGAAGCGGGCGAGAGCTAGCGCATCCCGGCAGGTCTGAGTCGCGCGCATGCCGATCCGTGCGACCGGACCGCATCGTCCGGCGAAAGGGGTCGCGTCCCAAGGAGAGGCGACACGAGGCGCGGGCTCCCGCCCCTCGAAGGGCGAAAGCAAAGCAAACCTTTTCTCGACGGGCGGGACCCCGCGCGAGGAGTCCGGCCCCATCCGCCGCTCTCCCCGGACCTCATCGCCTGCGCCCCCGCGGCCTCTCCGCGGC
>JBATXP010000025.1:0-2312 GCA_049673465.1 Litorimonas sp. | reverse complement strand
ACCCTACGCGCGGCGGCGGACGACCTGCGCACGCGGGGGGCGGAGATCGTCCTGGTGGCCTGCAGCGAGTTCTCCCTGCACGCGGATGCCCTTGCGGGCGCGGGGATCGTGATCGACACGCTCGATTGCCTCGTCGCGGCGACGGTCTCCTTCGGACGCGGCGGTGCCTGACGCGCTCCCAACCCTGATGTCCAAGGTCGTAGAAGCCAGCGGCAGACTTGGCGCTATTTGGCCCGGCATCCTGCTGGCCGTCGTGATCGCCATCGCGGCCCAGGCCCTGGCCACCAAGTACGGCGCTCCGGCGATGCCTCTGGCGTTGCTGATCGGCGCAGCGTTCCACTACCTCGCCGCGGAACCCCGGACGTCGGCCGGCGTCGCCTTCAGCGCCAGCACGCTGCTGCGCGTCGGTGTGGCTCTCCTGGGCCTGCGGCTGTCATGGGAGGACATCGCAAGCCTCGGATGGGCCCCGGCAATGGCGACCTCGGTACTGGTCTGCGCGACGATCGCGCTCGGCGCGGGCTTGGCCTTGCTCACGCGACGCGATGCGATGTTCGGACTTCTCGCCGGCGGCAGCGTTGCGATATGCGGCGCCTCCGCCGCGGTAGCGCTCTCGCTGGTCCTGCCGCGCGCGCGCGTACCCGAACGCGATGTCTTGTTCGTGGTCGTGGGCATCACCACGCTCTCGACCGTCGCCATGGTCGTCTATCCGATCTTGTTCGCGTGGCTCGGATACTCGGAAGTCCGCTCCGGCTTCCTGATTGGCGCCACGATCCACGACGTCGCGCAGGTCGTCGGCGCGGGCTACTCGGTCAGCGAGACGGCCGGGGAGACGGCCGTCTTCGTGAAGCTGCAGCGCGTGTTGATGCTGCCCATCGTGCTTCTGGTGATCGGCCTCGCCTTCCGGGGGCGCGCGGGGAGCGGATGGGGCGTCCCGCCGTTCCTCGTGGCGTTCGTCCTCCTCATGGCCGCGGGAAACCTCCTGCCGCTCTCTTCGAATCTGCACGCTGCCGCCGACGCCCTGTCGAGCGGCCTGCTGCTGACGGCCATCGCCGCGCTCGGGGTGAAGACGTCGCCAAGCGCGGCATCCGAGGTAGGACTGGGTGCCGCCGCCATCCTCGTGATCCTGACCCTCGCGCTGCTGGCGGGCGCCCTCGTCCTGCATCCCCTCGCGATCGCCGATGGCTAGCGCCTTCCATTGCATAGCACCCCCCTTCCAACTTCGGAGCCGACATGACCCGACACGTCCTGACCGTCACTTGCCTCTCGAAACGCGGCATCGTCGCCGCGATCGCGACCTTCCTCTCGGGCAAGGGGTGCAACATCGTCGACAGCGCCCAGTTTGACGACGACGAGACCGGCAACTTCTTCATGCGCGTCAGCTTCGTGTCCGAGGAGGGCGCGACCGGCGAGGAGATCCGGGAGGAGTTCGCGGCCGTGGCCGAACCCTTCGGGATGACCTATGGCGTCGAGGACGAGGCCGCGAAGATGCGTGTCGTGGTGATGGTCTCGCGCTTCGGGCATTGCCTTAATGACCTGCTCTATCGCTGTCGGATCGGCGCCCTGCCCGTCGAGATCGTCACCGTCGTGTCCAACCACATGGATTATCAAAAAGTTGTCGTGAACCACGACATCCCCTTCCACCACGTTGAGGTCACGCCCGCCAACAAACCCGAGGCCGAGGCCAGGATCATGGGGATCGTTGAGGAGACCCGCGCCGACCTGGTCGTGCTCGCGCGCTACATGCAGGTGCTCTCGGACGAGATGTGCCGCCGCATGTCGGGCCGCATCATCAACATCCACCACTCCTTCCTGCCCTCGTTCAAAGGTGCCAACCCCTACAAGCAGGCCTTCGAGCGCGGCGTTAAGCTGATCGGCGCCACGGCGCACTACGTCACGGCCGACCTCGACGAAGGGCCGATCATCGAACAGGACACGGTCCGCGTGACCCATGCCCAGAGCGCGGCCGACTACGTATCGCTCGGCAGGGACGTCGAGGCGCAGGTGCTGGCGCGCGCCATCCATGCCCATGCCGGACGGCGCGTCTTCCCGAACGGGAACAAGACGGTGGTGTTCATCGCTTCGCCTGGCTCTTACTCGTCCGAGCGGATGGGCTAGATGGAGGGGACGGACGGCACGGGCGCATTGTCCACGCCAAGCCGGAAGGGCTTCCCGCGAAGCCAGTCATGCGTAAGCGGTGCCCCAGCCCCATTCTGATCTGATCTCGCGGGCGCTCCCGTCGGGACCGTATCCTCCTTCGAATTGGCGAGGGGGGTGCAGCGATGGACGGGGTTGGGTTTGCGGGCCGGATGGAG
>JBATXP010000024.1:0-6039 GCA_049673465.1 Litorimonas sp. | reverse complement strand
TTTGGGAGGGCGAAGTGTACCTCCCAATCCGATGCGGGCATCGGACCGGGGACGCTGTCGGCGGGGGGTACAACCCCCGGGGAGACCGCACGCAAGCTGGAGCCGAACCAAAGGTGAGCGGAAGATTACACAAGTGCGCCCTTGTCCCATCCGGGACCACGGGTACGCCCCCATGCCACACCTGTAAACGCACGCCATGGAATCCCGTTCCATACCAGCCAATGAGAGGCATGGTCGTTCGATGTAGCCAAAGGGAGATGTAGGAATGTCGCGCTGGTTTGGAAGCTTGCCCTCTGCTTTGCGTGGGGGGAGGACTCCAATCCGGGGGCTGGCAGAAGAGATGGGACGGAGGCAGAAGCAGGAGGCAACGCCATGGCCGAGATCGAGGATTTTCAAGAGGACGGCAATACGATGCAGAGGACCACAGCCACCGGACCGGGAGATGCCCGGTACTCCCTGGATGACTTCCCTCTGACGACCGCGCCCAAAGGGCCTGTCGTGGCCACCTTCATCCAGGGCGTCTGGGGGAAGTCGCAGAACCTCTTCTCCTGTTTCCGGACCGAGGACGGGACCCGCTTCCGGATCGCCACCTTCTCCCGCAGCGACTACGCCCCCTACAAGGCCGGACCCAGCCTTCGGTATGCCCGCCCCGGCGATCGCTACCGCCTCCATGTCGGACGCAGCGGCAACGATCTTCCCACCCTTCTCACAGCGGAGCTGCTCGATGGCTGAGACCGAACTCGAACGGGCCGAGAAGCGCTACGCCCAGGCCAAGGCCCGGCTGCAGGCGCTGCGGAACCGGGAGACCACCCGACAGCGCAAGATGGAGACACGGCGCAAGGTCATCCTCGGCGGGGCGCAGATGGATCTGGCCGAGCGCAATACGGGAGCCGCCACCATGCTCGTCCAGCCCGCCGCAACCTGCCTTCCAGAACCGCCGACGGTCCTTGCGCTTTGCCACGCCCGGCCGTCCCGGCGACCGCATTGTCGCCCTCATAGCTCTATCTGCGCCACGCTTCCACTTCGCCATCGAAGCATTGCGACGACCGGTTGAGACCGCCCTGTGTCCCTCGTGTGGCTCTGGAACAACATGGAAGCTTGGCGGGGCCGCCGGGTCCGAAGTGTCCCGAGCAACGGGCGAAAAAACGATCGTCACGCGTCATCCAGCAGACGGACAAGCTCTATCGTGTCCGAGTTGCGTGCCGCCGCCTTCGCGAACCGGCGATCCGCGGTCACGACCGGGAGGCGACGTTCAATGGCGAGGGCGAGGTAGACGCAGTCATAGGCCGGATGGTCGAGAAACTGCGCAAGACGGAGGGCCTGGCCGACCAGATCGCCGTCGGATACCGGAAACACTAGGGGCGCGGTGCGCAGACGGGCCAACGCGTCAGCTGCGCCGTCTCCGTTGATCGTCCCGCGCCGCTGGATCACCCAGAGCGCATTCGCGGCCTCCGTCAGCAGAAGACACGGGGCGTGAAGCGGGCGACCGTCGAGCAGCCGCACCGCCCGGTTAGAGCCGTCCTCTGCGATCACCCATTTCAGCGCGATCGAGGCATCCACGATCACCCCGGCGGAGAGCATAGTCTTTTCTCGTTTCACTACGGTCTGCAGATCGGCTGATCTAGCCGGTCACCATCCCGCGCCGCGCGCACGATGTCGGTGATGTCGCCGTCGTGACGCAGGCGCTCCCGCAGACGGGCCGCGGCAGCGGCGAAGTCGTCAACCTCGGATGCAGGTGCCCCGAGCGCCTCGCGCAGGATCATCCGATGCTCGGCCTCGGCGGAGCGCCCATTGGCCGCCGCACGGATTTTCAGCGCTTGGGCGATTTCCTGATTGATGTTTCGAACGGTAAGGTTAGTCATGGAAGGGAGCTCCGTCAGCATTATGCTACCAAAGATGGCAGTTCTCCATCTCACCATCAAGTCCTGTAGATTTCTGCCCTATCCCCACATCCTAGCGACGATATCCTATTCTTCCTTGCCGATGGCGTGGGCATAGATCGCGGTCGTGCTTAGCTGGGTATGTCCCATCCACTTCTGCTGAGCGGCCAGATCAGCGCCGCGGCCTGCTTTCGCAACTTTTGGGCCTCCCGGATGCCATAGGCGGTGTTGAGTGTGCCAGGTAATCTAGAGCGGGACCGGAACGCTGCGGTAGACGATCTTGGAGGCCCCGGAGGCGTCCTTGCACCTCTACAGGCCGCTGATGTTGATCGTGCCGCCGAAGAGGTCCACCCGGGCTGGGACTGAACATTTAGATCGAAGGGACGGCAGCCCGTGAAATGTAGGGTCTCGTAGACGGTACGATCATGGGCGGGCCGATGCCGCGCCATCGACTAGAAGGCGGCGCGCTCCCCGGCGTTGAGACAAAGCCGGTTTTCGGCGGTGTCGTGGAGGTGCATTCCGCTCATGTTTAACACTTTACGGATAAACCGCTAAGCGGTGAAGCCGGAATGGATCGGCTCAGGGGCCCCTCCCCTTCGGATGTGTGACCGGCATCGCTACCTGGCGCGATTCTGGCGTCGCTGTGTGGCCCCGATAACGAGGATGGAACTGGGCACTTCGACGACATCCTCGGTGATGGTGGTCATCTCATAGATGGCGAGGATACGTCCGATTTAGTTGGATAGGCGTTGGAGCGTCCGGAAGTTTCCGTTGATGATGTGTGCGACTGGGCGTTGTTGCAGAACTCTGAAGGTCGAGGATTCACATCGTGAATTCATGCGGTTAGACGGGGTGCATGAGTAAACCGTCACCCGCCCGCTACCGCACTACGAATTGGTCCGGCTATACTGCCGCGCTGCGCAAGCGTGGCTCATTGCTGATTTGGCTGGACAAGGACATGACCTGGCTCGCGGGGCCTGATGGCAAGCGCGGTCGCCCCGCGATGTTCTCGGATGCCGCCATCCAGTTTTGCTTGACGATCAAGGTCCTGTTCAAGCTGCCATTGCGGCAAACCACCGGGATGGTGGCCAGCCTGCTGAAGTTGGCCGACCTGGACTGGGCCGTGTCCGACTATACCACCTTGTGCCGTCGGCAGAAAACGCTCGCTGTCCAGATCCCGTATAGGCGCACCGATGGCCCGCTCAACCTGCTTGTGGACAGCACGGGCAACCCCGATCATTCCGATCCGCAAGAACGGCCTACTTTGGAAAGACGACTGCCCGGCGGCAACGGCCAGGAACGAAACCCTGCGCGCCACCCGCCACTATGGCCGGGCGTTCTGGAAGCGCTGGACGGGATACCACGCACGAAGCCGGATCGAGGCAAAGATGCGCTGCTTGAAAGCTTTCGGAGAACGCATTGCGGCCCGAGACCCGGACCGCCAGACTGCTGAAATCCAAATCCGCGTCGCACTCATGAACCGCTTCTCGGCCCTCGGCAGCGCCGAGATCGTGCGCGTGGGCTGAACCCAAAGGGGAAAGGGGAAGGCACGCCTAAGGCGTCAGTTCTGCAACAACGCCATGCGACTGGCAAGTGCGGCACGACAATCTGGATGAGAACGCGTATTGCGTCAATCTAGGCGATGCTTCTCTTTTGAAGCGGTCTGATGATCGCGGTCGGCCGGGTATTCGGGGGCAACAACAGTTTCATAGGCTCCATCGTACTCAATTTGGAGCCATCGGTTTGAGATCATGTTGCGCCGCCACAAACGTTCGGATGAGTAGCCATGGCACGGATCGACAGGCCTATCGGAAATAGGACGAGTATTCGGAGCGATAGAAGAACTCGTTGTCCGTGTACTTCGACGCGCGCGATTGCGATACGAGCGTCATCGCGCATCCCGCAATGTTCGCATTCATCATTTTGATCTCTCGTAGCCCGACTTGTACAGCGTTCTGGCTCGTAGAGTTCCATCGGACGAGATAGACGATCCGGTCTGCCATCCGGCTTAGCAGGCGCGCATCTGTAACGGCAAGGACAGGCGGCGAGTCCAGAACAACCAATGCATAGCGCTTGCGGAGTTCCTGGATCATCTGTGCAAATTCGTCGGAAGCGAGGATGTCTGCAGGGCTCTGGTTGGTTTTCTCTGTACTTGTCGGGGCTAGGATGTGGAGCCCCGAGTTCTCCTCAACGAAGATTGCCTCTTGCAGCGTACAGGCGCCGTCGAGATAGGCGAACATTCCCTGTGCATGGCCGGAGGAAGATGCTGCACTCTTGCCAGAAAGGTTCTTGTAAGGGCGTTGCCGCAGATCACAGCCAACGACTATCGCCGACTTGCCCAGGCTCTGGCTCGTGGCGCCGAGGAGCAGGGATGTCGATGACTTTCCTTCGCCGGGCACGGACGACGTGAACATCAGAACCTTCGGCGGGTTCGCCGGATCGTCAAACAGCACGGTGGTGCGCAGGTGTCTGATTGCTTCGGCAAGCACGCCGCGTGGCTTGGCCATCACGTGGGCGAGGAGGTGCTTTCCGGATTTTGCTCTGCCTATCTGTGGGATCGCGCTAAGTAACGGAACCTCCGTCGCCCTCTGCAGGACGTAAGGATCGCGGAACGTGTTGTTGACGAATTCCCGGAACAGTACGGTGCAGCCTCCAAACATGAGTCCCGCGATCGCAGCCGCGATCATGGCGCGCATTCGTCGCGACGTATCGGCGGATTTTGGGGGATTCGCGTTCGATAGAAGCCTGGCATCGGACGTCTGGAGTTCCGCCTGTTCGGAGATCTCGTTCATACGACCAAGGAAGCTTTCATAGATCGTTTGGTTGGCCAGCGCCTCTCGTTCCAAGCGTTCGATGCTCAGCTCATCCGTTGTCTGCGTGATGGTTGCCACTTCAAGGTCGCGGACCATGGACTCGAGTTGCCCCTCCTCCTTTCGGGCCGACTGGAGATCGAACTCAAGGGCGGCAACGATGTACCCAGCCTCCTGACGCATGTTCCGGCGAACCTCCTCCAAGCGTGAGGCGATTACGGTTCGCGACAGGTTTCTCTGGTTCTCTCCGGCTACGGCGTTTAGTGCAGCGAGCTCGTCCAACAACGCAATCTCCGACCGGCGGAACTCCCCGATGATGGACGATTCGCGAAAGTCTTGGATAGTCCAGAGCTCCCTGTCGTCGTCGAGCGCGTCCTTGGCACGGTTGTAGATGCCCTCCGCCTCGGCCACGTGAAGGCGGGCATTGGCGAGCGCTTCGGTCAACGCGGTGAGCTGAAACTTCACGACCTCGACGCTCATGCCGCGCTCGCGCGTCAGGGCGAGGCGCGCCTCCTCGATCGCGGTTTGCGACTCTGCAAGCCGCGCCTTCAAGCCGTCGACACGCCGCCCGATCATCCCCAGAAGATCGGCGACATCGTCCTGCTTGGCCTCGCTTTGAAGGACGATGTAGGACTGGGCAATGGCGTTGGCGACTTCGGCGGAGAGGGTCCGATCCGGTGACCGGAATTCGATGGCAATCACGCGCGAGCCCTCGATGGGCATCAGTCGCAGGTTGGAGAGGATCCGCGACTCGATCCCGAGCCGGAAATCAAACTCCTGAGCCGGATTGCGGGAGCCGGCATTGGGTGGGATTAGGGAATCCTCAGGTACAGCGGACGGGTCCGTTACAAGTTCACCTGTATCGGGCGTACCGGTCCCGGTGAAGACGGCGCGCAATCGATCGAGCGCTGTCATGGCCGCGTCCATCGGGTCGAAGGTCGGAACGCCCCCGTACGGGTTGGTGTATACGGGATGCTCGATGAGATTCAGATCGGTGATGACCCGCTGGAGGAGGATCGAGGAGGTCAGTATCTCGACTTGGTTGCGAAGCCCAGATCGGTTCACATCCTGCTCGGCGACCGCCTGTTCCATGTCCATGATCTGGAGTCTCTCCGGGTCGAAGATGACGCGCGCAGTGGCAGTATAGCTCGGGCGGTCCGTCGAGAATGCGTACCCAGCAAGCAAGATGAAGAGCAGCGCAAACAGGACGATGAGAAGCTTCCCACGCCAGAGCGCATTCAGCGTCCGACGGACATCGAAACCCCGGCCTTCGACTTCTAGGGAGTTGGATCCACCGACGTCAAATTCATGGTCGTAGGAAAACGAATCGGGTTTGCGACGATCAAAGG
>JBATXP010000023.1:0-9435 GCA_049673465.1 Litorimonas sp. | reverse complement strand
TCGGAAGGCTCAAGGACTGGAGACGCATCGCCATGCGGTATGAGCGCTGCGCCGACATCTTCATGGCAGTCATAACGCTCGCCACAATCGTCACCTTCTGGATCAACCAATGAGTCCTGAGCCTAAGATCGAGACAGTGTCCGTTTTTGGGCGCATCGGGCCTCAGCCAATCAACTTCGCTTATTTTGGCCCATCATTCGCACCGGACATGATTTTGAAGGAGATCATGTCGGAACTCAAAAATCTCCCCGCAGATGTAACCCACCTTAGTAAAGGCGCACCACGCGGGCAGAAGCGCCCTTTTCGGCCGCGAGAAGTCTGGACCATCCGCGCGAGGCTAGAAATGCTTGGCGAAGTTCGAAATCTAGCCCTGTTGAACTTGGCAATCGATAGCAAGCTAAGGGGCTGTGATCTTGTCAGGCTGAGGGTGTCGGATGTATTTTCTGCAGGGTCAGTCCGGGAGAGTGCGATGGTCATCCAAAAGAAGACCTCTCGCCCAGTCCAGTTTGAAATCACCAAACTGACGGCAACATCTCTGGTTTCGCATGTTCAAAATGCTAATCTGTCTAACTCAGATTTCCTGTTCCCAAGTCGCAACACTTGCAGCGACCATCTCTCAACACGCCAATACCATCGCATCGTCGACAAATGGGTCACTCAAATCGGTCTGAAGGTCTCTGACTACGGAACTCACTCGCTTCGCCGCACAAAGGTCGCTCAGCTCTATCGAAACACCGGCAATCTGCGCGCCGTTCAGCTATTACTGTCATGCTAAGATCGAAAGCACCATTCGGTACCTTGGCATAGAACTAGAAGACGCACTCCAGTGACCTGCTCCCTCCTCGGGCGAGTTCGTCTAGCGTGGTTCTGTCAATTGTAAGACTAGGAACCGAAACGATGTTCATCAGTGATTTATCGATCTCGTTTATGTCCACGTTTGGTCGCTTACCCGCTATCATTTCACGGAGGATCGAAGTGTCATCAATTTGACGGTCAAGGAGTAACCGAAAAGCGTTAAGACTGTCGAGATTTTCAGAAAACTCTGTATTCAGACTGGTCAATTGCCCAGCCAATTCTCTTTGCTCGACCCGAGCCTCGTTCCAGCTCGCCACCTGAATACCGATGAACACGCCGACAACAACGATGCAGAAGTCGATTCCAATAGCGAGCCAGTTCTGTTCTCTCACATATTTTGTTATTCGTCGTCGTAACGCGCGGTCCTCAAAAATTTGTCGAAGTCTTATTCGTTACATGACCGCTCAACATCCGGGGCGTCTGCCCGTAGGTCAGTGCCCGCCAGATCCATTCCAGAGGCCCATATTGAAAGCGGCTGAGCCAGAGGTTAGAGAACAGGATCTGGCCGAGATAAACAGCGCCCACGAACAGGAGAAGCGACTGAATTGACCATAGGCCCGCCTGATCAAAACCGATGCTGAGGAAAACAATGAGGCCTATCGCTGTCTGGCTTAGATAATTTGTCAACGCCATACGACCTGGCGCGGCGAATATCATTAAAATCGGACGGGCCATGCGCCATAACAGGACGAACCCCGCCGCATAAGCCAGTCCGAGGGGGATGACGGCAAAAGTATAGGCCATCACCGCGAAGAGGCCCTGTAGGGAATGCGGTCTGCCGAAGCCGATCCCGTTCAGGCTGGCCAGGATCGGGCCCGCGATCATACCGCTCAAGCCTCCAAAAAGCACAATAAGGATCAGGAGCTTGGTGTTTTTCAGCAGCTCTTCATGCATAATCTGGCGGCCGGCCCACAACCCCAGAAGCATGATGGCAAAGAGCTTGGGCCAGCGCCATGTGTCAAACATAAAGCCAAAGCGAGCGATACCTCCTCCGAGGGAGCACGTCAGTTGCTCGCCAAGTGTGGCAAGCCTTAGCTCGGCGACGGGGTCGTTGAAAAAGGACGGACAGATTCCGCTCGCCGCGCCATAAAGTCCCAGGCTTGGGTCAATGCCGAGCATCCAAAAGAGAGCATAACCGATAGGCGGCACTAGGATGGACAGCCCCGCTGCTATCAGCAAAGCCCGGTCAGACCACCCTCGTATGGCGAGCAGGACAAAGCCGAGCAGGGCATAGGGCGTCAGGATGTCCCCTTCCCAGAAAACGAAGAGATGGATGAGGCCAAACCCCAACAAAATGAAAGTCCGCCGCAGATAAATTTGTGTTGCGGCAACCCCACGTCCTTCTAGTCGGCTTAGCTGAAGGGCAAAGCCTATGCCGAACAAGAGCGAAAAGAGCGTGTAGAATTTTCCGTCTACGAGAGCGAGGTGCAGAAAATCCAACATGGCATGGCTATCTCCCGCGAGCGCGGTCCGGTCGTCTCCAGTAAGGTACTCCCAACCGCTGAAAAAACGGATATTCGCGGCCAATATGCCGAGCAACGCAAAGCCGCGCAGCGCATCGAGTACATCATAGCGCTCGCTCTTGATTGATGGACGAGCGGTCAGACTCCCAGCGTGCGGGCTCTCCGGAACCGTCACCCTAACTGACCTCATTTTGATAAGTGGCGACAGCGCGTTCATCGCCAACGCGGCCAAGCAGGCAAAAAATAAGACCCGCGATCATAACGCCCGCGACAATGAGGCAGAAGCCGCCATAGCCCACGCCTTCAACCAAAAAGCCCGATCCGCCTGACCACATGGATCGCGAAAAGTTCGGCACGGCCATGAAAAGAGCGAAAAGGCTGGCCGCGATAGCCGGATTACAAATGCGCATCGCCCAAACGATAAATCCGATGGTGAGCAGTAGATTGAGAACATATTGCGCGGCGAACACAACGGCGAATACCCAACCGCTGGCATTTGGATCGAAGGTTATGCCGGCGAACACAAAGATCGCAGCAGACATGATAAACAGTATTATGAAAACGCGGCGAAGACCAAAAAACTGCACCAATATTGGCGTCGCAATAGCCGCAATCAGCGCGGAGACGAAACTGACGATGCTGGCAAGGCTACTATAGTTTTCACTGCTCCAGCCGAAAACCTGAACCGCGAGGGTCGGTGCCACGCTATCGAGGAAGGTCCACCCGGCGGCCGCCAAACCGGCACCGATAAGGAACAATAGTGTTGTGGGGGCCGTAATCGCGCAGAACACGCCTTTTAGCAGCGGCCACCAGGCGCTTTGCTGACGCGCTTCGCACTCTGGGGAGGCTTGCCCAGCACTCCAGGGCAGGAGCCGTTCGCCCGGACGCTCCCGAAATGCGCCAATCACGAACGATGCGAGGCCGACGCCGGCCGCCAATGCAAACGCTAAGCCGCTGATCTGACCAGAGGCGAGAAACTGTCCGCCAAGGAAGCTGGTCAGGCCAATCCCGACCGACTGGGACGCGAACATAAGACCATTAATGGTCGTCCGCTCTGCGTGCGGGACAAGATCGACGGTCATGCCGTCAACAGCCACATCATTGAAGACGGCACAGAGATTAAGAGTGAAGAAGAAAGCTGTGAGCGACGCAACATCAGTCGCGCTCGGACTGGCGATAGCGAGCGCCGCAAACGTGATGGCCATGCCGCCCTGCGCCGTAAGGATCCAAGACCGTCTTCGCCCCATGGGCTTGAAGGTAAAGCGGTCCATGAGCAGCCCGTTTATGAGCTTCAGCGACCAAGGCAGCAACGCCGTGCCGACGAAAGCGCCAACTATAACAGGCGTCGCACCGTTAGCGGCCAGCCAAGCGGGGATTGCGATAAGTGACAGGCCCAGCGGCACACCCTGCATGAAGTAGAGCAGGATAATCACGGCAAACCGGGCAAGCTTATTTTCGCTCAACGCGGGTAACCCGGATTTTGTCGATATTTTTGCCGATGGTTTTGTCGATGCGGTATTTGTGAATGCGTCCATGTCGCCCTGCCTAAAAGGCGCAGCTCTATTGATCCCGGTCACACGTTGCGTGTGACCGGGCGCGCCCCGATCTAAAATATCTTTAGTTTCGCAAGATTCAGACTGCCTCGCCGATCCACCGAGCGTCAACGCCACCTGGCGTCAATAAAGCGTCAATTCTGCTAGGCGGCCGCTGTGGCTTCGATCTCAACGATAAGGTCTGGGTCGAAAAGCGCGGACACGCCGAGCAAGGTGCAAACAGGTTCCACGCCATCAGCTGCGAAGATCGGAATGATATCTTCCGCTTTTTCCATAAATTGGGCAACATCTGTGGTGTAGACGTTCATACGGATGATGTGAGTAGGCTGCATGTCTGCCTCAGAAAGAACGTCTTTCAGATTGCCCCACGCCGTTTGGAACTGTCCCACGAGATCACCGGGATGAAGGGGGCCACCATCAGCGTTCGTCGATGTCTGGCCCGAGAAATAGAGCGTTCGAGACGCCCCCGTCACTTCGATCGCGTGGTTCATATTGAAATGTCGTAACCAAGGTGTTGGATTGATAGCGCGCGTCTTCACTGAAGCTCTCCCATAACATTTAATGCCGCGAACATCAGCGAAGACGGGTGGCGTATCAATGCCGCCAGGCGTCAAAAAAGGGTCAATTCTTAAGGCTTGGCTCGATTGTCTGATACCAGAAGATCTGGCCAACCGTATTTTTCCCACGCGTCGACAAGGCCGATATCTTCGGCAAAGGCCATGAAGTCAGGATGGTTTCTCGTCTGATTCATGGGCTCGATGTCAGCCCAGAGATGCATCAGGCCGGGCATATTGGCAGGATGGATACACTCCCGATAAACCTTCATGACAAGATCCGTATGGCCCATCCAGACCGCCGGCCACGCCACGCTGTGATCATAAGGGTCCTGCAAAGTCTGGTGAAGCATCTCTATTAGATTACAATACGTCTTACGCGCATCTGGATCACCACTCACAACCCCTTTTGCCGCTATTAACAGATAGAAATCTCTTGCTTCGTCCGAGACATTCGGTGTCCCCGAAGGGGGCGTAATCATGGTGCCAACAAACCGCCTTATATCATAATAGATCGCAACGGCAGCAGCGTGATCGCCCATCGCAGCCTGCGTTAAGGCTAGATGAAATCCCGGAAGGCCCATATCGACCATGCTTTGACCGGCGGCCAATGCTGCAGGATAGTCACCCATATTGAGATGCGCTGTGCAGAGCATCGCGTAGTTTCGGCCGTTAACTGGGTCCTGATCGATTGCGGCCTGAATGTAAGGCAGGGCTTCACGGGTGCGGCCAAGATATAAAAGACATGAACCCAACCGCATGGTCACATCAGCATTGGTCGGCTCCAAACGATAGGCATGGAGCGCATATTCAAGAGATTTTGATGGGTTGAAACACGTCCATTCGTGGATGCTCAGAATAGCATGAGCATAACCCTGCTGGGGATCCAACGCCAAGGCGCGCTCAGCGCACTCAGCAGCCTTTGCTGAACGTTCGACCTTGTCGATGCAGGGTGTATAAACAATTGTAGAAATATAGGCTTCAGCCAGTGCCGTCCAACATTCAGCAAAATCTGGATCAATGTCCAACGCGGTTTGAAGTAGTTCTACGCCTTTTTCGGGCGCCCCTGAAACCATGGTTTTTTGGGATAAGGACCGACCTTGCAAGTAGAGCGCATAAGCCTCGCGAATAGGCGTCATCCGTCGCGCTTGAGTTGACTCTGGTGAGATATTGAGAGCCTTGCACAGCCCTGCGACGATGTTGGACCCAATCACCTGCCGGCTGTCAAAGACATCTGCCGCGCTCGTGTTTACCTGATCATCCCAGAGCTGCAAGCCATTGGTGCCATCAATAAGGCGAATGGTCAAAGTGATACCATCGGACCTACGATGCACCGATCCTTCAATGAGATGCGTCACATTTAACTTTTCCGCAATCTCCGGCAAGGTCAGCGACTGATCCTGCAAAGTCTGGACAGATGTCCGTCCAGCCAGAGCGACAGTTTCAATCGAACCAAGGCGTGAAGACAGTTCTTCGGCTGCACCCTCGGGCAAAAGGGTCTCACCGCCCACTTCATCAATGTGCTCGAAAGGCAGGATTGCCAATCCGATACGACCCTGTAGTCGTCCCAACCCGGACCAGTTTTGCCAAGCGGCAGCCAATGTGTCATAAGCTGCGTATTGCGACGTCGTTTTGAGATGAGATAGAAGCTGATTAACCGATAGTCTAAGCCGGTTCTCAAGATGAAGCCGCTCTACCGAGAGCCAGCTTGCCAGCCCATCTCCAAGGTTGATGTCAGAGAGGATACGCTGACACCTTGTCTCTGCCAGAATAGAGCTGGCTTGCTCTGCATCTTGATTTGAAAGGGCCGTTTCCAACTCTTGGAGATCGGATTGAATACTGTCAGAAGACAAAGCAATATGTGTGTTCGAGGTTTGCAGTGTTTCAAGGCCTGCGGCTTTCAGTTCGCGGTTCAACTCATGCAAACACTGACGAAGGCTAGCGCGCGCCTGCGGCTTGAAACGCCCCGGCCATATAAGCTTGCAAACCGTTTCGCGCTGGAGAGAGGGCTTCGGAGTCAGGCAGAGCATGCCGAAGATCGCACGACCGCGCCGATTTGAAATCTCAACAGTCTGCCCATCCGGCCATGTGAGCTCGAAACCGTCAAGGACCGAAACCTTCGCAAACGTTTGATCAGAGATTTTCTCGGCCAATGCTAGTGCTGCCTTGGAAAGTATGAAGCCCCCACTTCAGTAGATCATTGACGTGGTAACGCCAACCACCAAGACTTCTGGTACGCCAGCGTCCGTTTTTGGGCGGTTTAGGACGCTGACCAAACAACCAACCCTCTCCTTAAAACAGTTAAGTTTGTTTCCTTATTCCCAAAGCAACGTTCCCTATTCTTGCTCCAACATTTCCCTGTTCGCTTTTAAGGGAATAGCGTTATGAAACCCAGCGATAGCTGGCTTTTCCCGCCTTGATGGCCACCTGAAACGCTCAAGACTCCAGGAATTCCCTGTATTTTCCCTGTAAATCAGGGAAATCGTGGGGAGACTGGTTCGACGAAGACTGCGCCCACCACTAGTCCTCTCTCCTCAACTCTGAATCAGCGTCGTTCGGCGATGGCGCGCGCTTCGCGGGCCAGCTCCGTGATCGTCTGGTAGTCGCCCGCTTCGATTGAGGCGAGCGGGGTGAGCCAGCTTCCGCCGCAGGCCAATACGGCCGGGATGGCGAGATAGTCGGACAGATTGTCGGCGCTGACGCCGCCCGTCGGCATGAAGCGCACACCCCCGAACACGGAGGACAGCGCCTTGAGCATGGCCGGACCACCGGACAGGCCGGCGGGAAAGAACTTCACCGTGCGCAAACCCATGTTCCAGGCGCGCTGCAGTTCCGTCGCGGTGGCAATGCCCGGCAGGATCGGAACGCCGGCCGAGCGGGCCGCCTCCACGACGCCGTCATCCAGTCCGGGAGAGACGAGGAAGCCCGCGCCGTGATCGAGCGCGCGTCCCGCCTGATCCGCGTCCAGAACGGTCCCGGCCCCGACTTCGGCATTCGGGAACGCGTCCGCGATGGCGCGGACGCAAGCCAGCGCCCGGTCCGTCCGCAGCACGACTTCCAACACGCTCAATCCGCCCTCGATCAGGGCTTCGGAGATGCGCAGTGCCTCGTCCGGATCGTTGGACTGCACGAGCGGTACGACGGGTGCGGCGTCCAGGCGAGCGGTCAGCGCGTCTTTGTGGGAGCGAGAGGATGGGGTCATGAGACTGTCTCCAAAATTCGATCGGACGGAAGGTCGCGCCCGAGAGGTCACGCTCAGGCGTCGGGTCCGTCGTCGAGGTGACGGATCACGAAGTCGCGCAGGGTGGGGAAATACCCCTCCAGTGCGGCGAACTCCACATAGCGGAAGCCCAGCTTGGAGTCGAACGTCTTGCCGAACACGTCCGTCAGCGTCAGCGCGCCCCACAGCAATCCGTCATGAATGCGCGGTGCCCACTCTTCGGAGCCGTACATGCCAAACAGGAAGCAGTGCAGACCGCTACTCGCCTCGCCCGATTGCAGCACCAGGCGCGTATCCTCGGGAATGCCCGTTTCGACCACCGGGGTCGGACGCTGCGTTTCCGTGCTGGAATAGATCACCTCGGGTCGCGGCAGAGTGTAGAGGCCGGAATCCGCGGTTTCGCGGTTCTGCAGCCCGATCCGCATCTCCGTCTTCGCGACCGATGTCGGGCGGCGGCCGATATTCATCACGGTGAGATTGCCGATCACGACGTAGCGCCGCACCGGTTCGGGTCCGCTTTCGTCGATGATCTGCGACCACCACATCCAGTCCGCGTCGTCCACCGGTTCGACATGCAGCTTGGGCCGGTCCGACAGGGTGTTCTGCAGCACGGACAGACCGTTGATGAGGCTAAGCAGGGCGATCGCGGCGACGAGTATGGCCTGCCAGTCGAATCCTTCGAACATGGCGGGGGTCCTTTCCTTAGGTCGGGAGCAAATAGGGCGTGAGCCTGTCGATCATCTCGCGCGGGGCACGGCGGGGACGACCCTCCAGGTCGATGCAGGCGGCTTCGCTGTCGGCTGTTAGGATGACCTCTCCGGCACGCTCGATACGTTGCCTGACCAGAAGGCGCGCCCCCTTGAAGCTGTCATAGGTGGTAATCACCGACAGCACGTCATCGATGCGCGCGCTGGACCGATAGTCGAGATTGATCTTCCGGATGACGAAGGCGAGCGGCGGGTCGCGCTCCAGCAACTCCGCATGGCCAATGCCCGCCAGCCGAAAGAAGCTGGACCGCGCGCGCTCTAGGAAGCGCAGATAGTTGGCGTAGTAGACCACGCCGGAAAAGTCCGTGTCCTCGTAGAAAACGCGGATGGGAAAGCGGTGCTCGCGCCCATCGAACCAGCCAAGCGGCGGGCGGTCGCGCTCCGGGATTGCGGCGTCTTCGGCTTTCATCTCTCCCCCTCCCGCTTAGCAGCGCGCCAATCCAGCCAGGCCGCCAAAAGACCGAACCCAACGAGGCTCGCCGCGAACACGTTGAACAGGTCTCCGCCGTCGATGGGCGGGACCTGGTTCATCAGCAGCGGCGGCAGGGCGCGGATGGAGGCGTAGAGCACGACCACCGCTCCGGCCGGGCCGACCACGCGGCGCATCGCGTAGGCGACCGGTCCCATGCGAGCGGGCTGAGGAGGAAGCGGTTCGTCGTCACTCACCGTCGCCCTCCAATGTGTCATCGCCGAACAGGTCGCCCGTCGGCACGCTGGCCGGCGCGGGCAGGCCGATATGGGCATAGGCGCGGGGCGTTGCGACCCGGCCGCGCGGTGTGCGCATCAGGAAGCCCTGCTGGATCAGATAGGGCTCGACCACGTCTTCCAACGCGTCGCGCGCTTCGGCCAGCGCCGCACCCAGTGTTTCCACGCCCACGGGGCCGCCGCCGAACATTTCGCACAAGGCGCGCAGATAGCGCATGTCCTGCGAATCCAGACCCAGATGATCCACCCCAAGCCGGGTCAGCGCCGCGTCCGCCGCGTCCGCATCCACCACGGCGATGCCCTCATGCTCCGTCAGGT
>JBATXP010000022.1:0-1991 GCA_049673465.1 Litorimonas sp. | reverse complement strand
CGCCGCCATCGACCACGTCGGGCTGCTCCTGCACCGGTGGGTGCGCGGCGCGGGACAGGTCGGCTTCGGTCGGCTGGGCCGTGGAGGCGTCGCCTTCCGTGACCGTTTCCTCGACGACCGCGTCGGGAGCGGCACCGTCTTCGAACAGGCTGGCGGCGACTTCGGCGCGCTCGGCGGCGGCTTCTTCGGCGTCGGCGCGTTCCTCGGCCATCTGCGTGGCGATCACGTCCTCGCCCTTGGCCTGACGCTCGGCCTCGTCCTCGGAACGGGCGACGTTGACCGTGACCGGGACGGACACTTCGGCGTGCAGGCGGACCTGGATCTCGTGAATGCCGAGCGTCTTGATCGGCTGATCCACGATGATCTGGTTGCGCTTGACCGAGATATCCTTGAGCATCAGCGCTTCGTAGATGTCGCGGACGGAGACGGAGCCGTAGAGCTGGCCCGTATCGCCGGCGCGGCGGATCATGGTGACCTGCGTGCCGTCGATGGACGCGCCGTCGCGGGCGGCGTTCTCGCGGTTCTCCGCATTGCGCTGCTCGAGATATTCACGCTCGGCCTCGAAGCGGATCTTGTTCGCTTTCGTGGCGCGCAGGGCCTTTTCCTGCGGGATGAGGAAGTTGCGCGCAAAGCCGGGCTTCACGGAGACGACGTCTCCCATATTGCCGAGCTTTTCGACGCGTTCGAGAAGAATGACGTCCATCTTACTTCACCTCGTACGGGAGCAGGCCGAGGAAGCGGGCGCGCTTGATCGCCTTCGCCAGCTCGCGCTGCTTCTTGTGGGAGACGGCCGTGATGCGGGCCGGCGCGATCTTGCCCTTTTCGGACATGTAGCGCTGCAGCATCTTGGGATCCTTATAGTCGATTTTCTGGCCGTTCTCGCCGGAGAACGGGCAGACCTTGCGGCGACGGCGGAATGGCTGCCGGGACGGCAGGTTCTCGATGCGGATGTCTTGCTTTGCCATGATATCCTCTCCCTAGTTCCGGTCGCGACGCTTGCGCTCTTCGCGCTTCTTCAGGATCGCGGAGGGCTCTTCGTTGAACTCGTCCACGGCGATCGTCATGTAGCGCAGCACGTCTTCGTTGATGCGGTGCTGGCGCTCGATCTCGTGCAGCAGCCCCGGCTCGGAGTTGACCTTCAGCAAGGAGTAATGGGCCTTGCGGTTCTTGTTCATGCGGTAGGCGAGATTGCGCAGGCCCCAATATTCGGCGCCTTCCACGGTCGCGCCCATCTGTTCGATGCGCGAGGCGAGGTTCTGCATGAATTCTTCGACTTGGTTGGACGAGATGTCCGGGCGCGTCAGCACCACATGCTCGTAAAGAGCCATAGCGTAAGCCTTCTGTATTGGACGACGGCGACACGGCCCGAGAAGGTGGGGCGCGCATCGATGGATGGGTGAAACGGATCAGTCCGAAGCCCACCGTCGACCGGTGAAGCGGCGCACATATGCGCGGCAGGGGCGGGTTTCAAGCGGAAATGGCGGTTGGGGGAGGTGCCGCGAAGCGGCGGAGGGGGAGACAAACCAACAAAGTCTGGCGAAGCCGGACCATCCGTAATAAAGCCGCCCTTTCAGTCTCTCCCAACCCGGAGCCCCCATGACCTTCGCCTTCACTTTCCCCGGACAGGGCAGTCAGTTCGTCGGCATGGGCAAGGCGCTGGCGGATGCCTTTCCGAGTGCGCGGGACGTGTTCGACCGGGTCGATGCGGCCCTGGACGAGAATCTGTCCGCCCTGATGTGGGACGGCCCGGCGGAGGATTTGACCCTCACCGCCAACACCCAGCCCGCCCTGATGGCCTGCGGCATGGCGGCGATGGCGGCGCTGGAAGAGGCGCACGGAATCACGGTCGCGGACGCCAGATTCGTCGCGGGACACTCGCTCGGCGAATATACGGCGCTCTGCGCGGCGGACGCGCTCTCACTCGAAGACACGGCGCGCCTGTTGCGCATCCGCGGCAATGCCATGCAATCGGCCGTGCCGGCGGGCAAGGG
>JBATXP010000021.1:0-7332 GCA_049673465.1 Litorimonas sp. | reverse complement strand
TTCGCGACACGACGACGACGACCTGCACCGGTGTGGAGATGTTCCGCAAGCTGCTGGACCGCGGAGAGGCGGGCGACAATATCGGCGCGCTGCTGCGCGGCGTGGACCGCGAAGGTGTCGAGCGCGGACAGGTTCTGTGCAAGCCGGGCTCCGTCCAGCCGCACAAGAAGTTCGAGGCCGAAGCCTACATCCTGACCAAGGATGAAGGCGGTCGCCACACGCCGTTCTTCAACAACTACCGCCCGCAATTCTACTTCCGCACGACGGACGTGACGGGCGTGGTGACGCTCAAGGACGGGACCGAGATGGTCATGCCGGGCGACAATGTGAACATCGACGTGGAGCTGATCGTGCCGATCGCGATGGAAGAGAAGCTGCGCTTCGCCATCCGCGAAGGCGGCCGCACCGTCGGAGCCGGAGTGGTGTCCAAAATCACGGAGTAGGGGACACCCGTTTTCGCTTTCCGCCTCTCTTCTTTTCGTCATGGCACGGCTCGACTGTGCCATCCACGAGAGCGGTAGCCCAGGCGGCAGCGTTCGCGCTGCCGCCATCATGGATGGCAGGATCAAGTCGTGCCATGACGGAGTCAGTTAGAGTGTGGTCCGAGACAGGGCCACATCGCATTCTTCAATCCCGGAGCGGGAGTTCGTCTTCCCACTCCGGACCTTTTTTTGACCGCAAGAGACAGACCCATGGCTACCCAGAACATCCGCATCCGACTCAAGTCGTTCGATCACCGCATCCTCGACAAATCGACCGGCGAAATCGTCGCCACCGCCAAACGCACCGGCGCGTCCGTGCGCGGGCCGATCCCGCTGCCGACCCGCAAGGAAAAGTTCACCGTCAACCGCTCGCCCCACGTGAACAAGAAGTCGCGCGAGCAGTTCGAAATCCGCACCCACAAGCGGATGCTCGACATCGTCGACCCGACCCCGCAGACCGTCGATGCCCTCATGAAGCTCGACCTCGCCGCCGGCGTGGATGTTGAGATCAAGCTGGGCGCGTAAGCAGTCCTTAGACCGATTTAGTCCGGGAGGCGGAATCGGCTCAAAGCGCCGATCTTGCCACAAGAAGGAAAAGCGTCCCTCCTGGGGCGCTTTTTGCCATTTACTGAACATTAGCTTTGGAAAGCGTTTTCGTTTCGAAGCTAACCTTATGGCATTTTTTTCCGGTTACCTGTTCTGGCGTGACCAGGACAATGGGCCATCCGAGCGATCTTCTCCTCATCGGCGGCGGTGCGGCGGCCCTAGGTGTGCTATGCTGTGCGCTGCGCCAACGCTCCGGGTTCTTGCCTCGAATCGCCATGGCGGATGCAGATCCGGAGCGATGCGGTACGATCGGGCGGTACCGGATCGGATCGGACACGCAGGCGAAAAAATTTCTGACGATTCTCGACGGGCTGCCTTCGGACGTGACGGAAGATCCGGATCTCCGCGCGAGCGTGTCGAGGATTCGCGCATACGGGGACGGCCCCGCGCCTTTGCCTCAGATCGGGCTATTCCTGACCCGGTTGAAGCGGCGCGTCGTGGCCGCTCTCACGTCGCGGGGACGGCTCGACATTCACCGCGTGTGCGTTGATGAGCTCCGGCTGGTGGACGATTATTGGGCGGTCGACAAACGTGCCGACCTACGAGGTCGGAGGTTGGTCCTGGCCTGCGGGGCGAGCGAACGCCGGAAGGATGCCTTGGCGACGCTCTTCAGCTACGGATTGGACCCGGCCCGGCAAGATCGGGTGGTGCTTTCGTCGGATTGGCTATCCGCCTCCGGCCAGCAGCTGGACCGGTTGTTTGAGGAGAGTCCGGACCCGCATATCGTGATCGTGGGTGGATCGCACAGCGCCATTTCATCCGCAGCTGCACTCCTACATCGTCCGTCGGCATCCCAGCTTGGAGTTGGAGCCGTCACGATCCTGCATCGGAACAAGATGACCGCCACCTTCGCCTCTACCGACGAAGCGCGGCAGTGCGGCTATCGGGCGTTCGGACCGGACGATATCTGTCCGGTGACGCAGCGCGTCCACGCATTGGGCGGCTTCCGGCTGGAGTCGCGCTATCTGTTGATGCAGATGCGCGGATGGGGCGGCGCGCAGCCGGAGCCGCGGGTCGCTGACCATTTATTGTCGTCTCTGACGAAGCAAGGCGTGCGGCGTCGCCTTAACAGCGCCATGCGCGTCATATCGGCCTTGGGCTACAGGCCGGACTTACCCCGACTTTACGTCGGAGGCGAGCAGGTCATGCCGAGCGGGCCTGTTTTCGTGGACGCGCGGTCCCGCCTCCTGGATGCAAGAGGTCGTCCTGTTCCTGGCGTCCAGGCCATCGGTCTTGCCGTAGGTTACGATCTGCGCGGCCGGTTCGGCGAGGTCGGCTTCGAGGGGCAGGCCAACGGGCTCGTGCTCTGGTTCAAGGAGATCGGCGAAACCATCCTTCCCGCATCGGACGGCGCGGCGGAGTGGGCGGCATGACCCTACCGGTTCGCGTCTTTCCCACGCCGGATGCGCTCGCACCCACGGTGGCGCGCGAGATCGCGGCGCGGTTGCGACAGTTGGTCGAACGGCGTCGGGAGGCGGTTTTCGTGCCATCCTCCGGCCGCACGCCGGAGCCGGTCTACCGCGCTCTCCGGGACGACCATGCAAACAGCCTGGACTGGAACCGCGTCCACATCTTGCAGATGGATGAGTATGCCGACCCGGATCTGGCGGAGGCGCGGACCTTTCGCGCGTTTCTGCAACGCCAACTGCTGCGGCCCTTGAAGGTCGGGCGGTTTACAGGGCTGCGAACTGCTGGCGAAAGGGCAGACGCCATACGCGTGGCGGAGCGGATCGACCTCGTGCTGCACGGCATCGGGTGCAATGGCCATATCGGATTCAACGAACCGGGTGCCCCGTGCGGGGATGTGCTGGACAGCGTCATGCTGACGCCGCAAACGATGCGCAGCAATTTCGGAAACCGCATGGAAGATCATCCGCGTCCGATCGGCTATACGCTCGGCCTGGAAACCCTGCGCAAGGCCGGGCACAGCGTTTTGATGGCAACGGGCGCGCATAAGCGGGCGGCTGTAGGACGGCTGCTCGGTGGTGCCACAATCGATCTTTGTCCGGCCGCCATCCTTCGTGACGCTCCGTCTGCGGAAGTCGTCTTGGACCGCGCCGCAGCGGGGCAGGCGTATCGGGCCTCGGCCGCCGCATGACGACTGCGGGTTTACCGCCTATCGCAAGCCCCACTTTCCTGCACTTCGCCGTTGACCTCTCCGACTCATGGCCGTATGCGCCGCGACGTTCATAGCTGGCAGTGCCTTCGGGCAGACGCGGCTCACGACCATTGAACTTTCTATCCGGCCAGGCGCCTCGTTCGCGCACTGGCCCGATATTGCTAGGTCGTAGCGCGTCTCCTCCAAGGCTCTGTGCATATGACGCCCGGCTCTCGTGGTGAGGGGCGGGCGACTTTCGAGAAGGATAACCTGCCGATGCAAAGATCAGGCTTATTGGCGCGCAAGCTCGGGATGACCCGGGTCTATGACGACGCCGGCAACCACGTCGCCGTGACCGTGCTGGACCTCGAAGGGTGCCAGGTGGTCGCGCAGAAGACTCCCGAGCGCGACGGCTATGCCGCCCTGCAGCTGGGCTCCGGCGACGCCAAGGTGAAACGTGTGTCCAAGGCCGAGCGCACGCGCTTCGGCAAGGCGGGCGTCACGCCCAAGCAGAAGCTGGTCGAGTTCCGGGTCTCCCCGGACAACATGATCGAAGTCGGCGCGACGCTGAGCGCGGAGCACTTCGTTCCCGGCCAGAAGATCGACGCGTCCGGCATCACGGTCGGCAAGGGCTTCGCCGGCGCGATGAAGCGCCACAATTTCGGGGGTCTTCGCGCCACGCACGGCGTCTCGATCTCGCACCGCTCGCACGGCTCCACCGGTCAGTGCCAGGATCCGGGCAAGGTCTTCAAGGGCAAGAAGATGGCCGGTCACATGGGGGCCGTCCGCCGCACGCTGCAGAACCTCACGGTCGAGCGCGTCGATGCGGAAAACGGTCTGGTTCTGGTCAAGGGTCACGTTCCCGGCTCCAAGGGCGCATGGGTCGAGCTGAAGGATGCCGTGAAGGGCACCAAGGCCGACGACCTGCCCATGCCCGGCAAGTTCACGATGGAAGCGGCGGCTTCCAAAGACGATTCCAAGGCCGAGGCCGCTCCGGTCGCCGACGTCAAGGGTGAGGAAGAGTAGTCATGAAAATCGATGTGACCACACTCGATGGCAAGAAAGGCGGCTCCGTCGATCTCGACGAGAGCGTCTTCGGCCAGGAACCCCGCAAGGACATCCTGCACCGCATGGTTCGCTACCAGCTGGCCAAGCGCCAGGCCGGCACCCACCAGGTCCAGGAACGCGGCGACGTGTCCAAGACGACCAAGCGGATCGGACGCCAGAAGGGCGGCGGTACCGCCCGTCACGGTAACGGGTCCGTTTCGCAGTTCCGCGGCGGTGCCAAGGCTCACGGCCCCCGGGTCCGCAGCCACGCTCACGAGCTGCCCAAGAAGGTCCGCAAGATGGCATTGCGCCACGCCCTGTCCGCCAAGCAGTCGGCGGGCGAGCTGATCGTGGTAGACACGCTGGCCGTCACCGAAGCCAAGACGGCCGCCTTGCGCGCCCAGCTGGAAAAGATGGGCGTGACCAACGCGCTGATCGTCGGCGGCAACGAAATCGACGCGACCTTCGGCCGGGCCGCCCGCAACATTCCCAACGTCGACGTGCTGCCCAGCCAGGGCGCCAACGTCTACGACATCCTGCGCCGCCACACGCTGGTGCTCTCCAAGGATGCCGTCGAAGCCCTGCAGGAGCGTCTGAAATGAGCGCGAACGCCAAACATTACGATACGGTCCTGACCCCGGTCATCACCGAGAAGTCGACTATCGTCGCCGAAAACAACCAGATCGTGTTCGAAGTGCCGATCTCGTCCAACAAGACCGAGATCAAGGCCGCCGTCGAGCAGCTCTTCAACGTCTCCGTCACGGCGGTGAACACGATGACGACCAAGGGCAAGACGAAGCGCTTCCGCGGTCGTCTGGGCCGTCGTTCGGACGTCAAGAAAGCCGTCGTCACCCTCAAGGACGGCGACACCATCGATATTGCGACAGGACTCTAGATCATGGCATTGAAGACATTCAATCCGACGAGCCCGTCCCGCCGTCACCTGGTCCAGGTCGACCGCAAGGAGCTCCACAAGGGTCGTCCGGAAAAGAGCCTTACCGAGGGCCTGACCAAGACGGGTGGCCGTAACAATACCGGCCGCATCACGTCGCGTCGCCAGGGCGGGGGCCACAAGCGCCTCTACCGCATGATCGACTTCAAGCGGACCAAGTCCGGCGAAGCGACCGTGCTGCGTCTCGAATACGATCCCAACCGCACGGCCTTCATCGCGCTGGTCCAGTACAAGGACGGCGAGAAGTCCTACATCCTCGCCCCGCAGCGTCTCGCCGTCGGCGATACGGTCCTGTCGGCCGAGCGCGCGGACGTGAAGCCCGGCAACACCATGCCGCTCCGTGCCATGCCGGTCGGGACGATCATCCACAATATCGAGCTCAAGCCCGGCAAGGGCGGCCAGCTGGCGCGCTCCGCCGGGGCCTATGCCCAGCTTGTGGGCCGTTCCGAAGGCTACGCGCAGATCCGGCTGAAGTCCGGCGAGATGCGCATGGTTCACCAGACCTGCCTGGCGACCGTCGGGGCCGTGTCCAACCCGGACCACATGAACATCAATCTCGGCAAGGCCGGTCGCAAGCGCTGGCTCGGCAAGCGCCCGCAGGTTCGCGGCGTGGCCATGAACCCGGTCGACCACCCGCACGGTGGCGGCGAAGGCCGCACCTCCGGCGGTCGTCACCCGGTGACGCCATGGGGCAAGCCCACCAAGGGCGCGCGCACCCGCAAGAAGAACAAGCCGTCCGATAAATTCATCATCCGTTCGCGCCACGCGAAGAAGAAACGCTAGGGAAGGACCGGATCATGCCACGTTCAGTCTGGAAAGGCCCGTTCGTCGATGGGTATCTGCTCAAGAAAGCGGAAAGCTCTCACGCCGAAGGCCGCCGCAAGCCGATCAAGACCTGGTCGCGCCGCTCCACCATCATGCCCAACTTCGTCGGTCTGACCTTTCAGGTCCACAATGGCCGCAAGTTCGTTCCCGTCCTGATCGACGAGGATATGGTGGGCCACAAGCTCGGCGAGTTCGCGCCGACGCGCACCTATTACGGCCACGCGGCCGATAAAAAAGCCAAGCGGAGATAGACCCGATGGCCAAGCAGAAACAGCCCCGTCGGCTCGCCGACAACGAAGCGCGCGCCAAGCTGCGCATGATCCGCATCTCGCCCCAGAAGCTGAACCTCGTGGCTCAGCTGATCCGTGGCAAGAAGGTGGACGCGGCGCTCGCCGACCTCGAATTCTCGCACAAGCGCATCAGCGGCGAGGTGAAGAAGGTTCTCGAGTCCGCCATTGCGAACGCCGAGAACAACCACAATCTGGACATCGACAATCTGATCGTTTCCGAAGCCTATGTCGGCAAGAACTTCGTGATGAAGCGCTTCCGGGCCCGCGCCCGGGGTCGCGGCGCGCGGATCCTCAAGCCGTTTTCGGAGCTCACGATCGTCGTGAAGGAAGTTCAAGAGGAGGCCGCGTAATGGGTCAGAAGATCAATCCGATCGGCCTTCGCCTCGGTATCAACCGCACCTGGCAATCGCGCTGGTATGCCAACACCAACGAATATGGCGACCTGCTTCACCAGGACCTGACGATCCGCTCGTTCCTGATGAGCGAGCTCAAGAACGCCAGCGTGTCGCGCATCGTCATCGAGCGTCCGCACAAGACCTGCCGCATCACCATCTACACGGCGCGTCCGGGTGTGGTCATCGGCAAGAAGGGCGCGGACATCGAGTCCCTGCGCCAGCGCGTCGCCTCCATGGTCGACGGCGAAGTCTTCATCAACTTGGTCGAAGTCCGCAAGCCGGAAGTCGACGCCAACCTCGTGGCCGAGGGCATCGCCCAGCAGCTCGAACGCCGCGTCTCCTTCCGTCGCGCCATGAAACGGTCGCTGCAAAGCGCGATGCGCATGGGCGCCAAGGGCTGCAAGATCCGCCTCGGCGGTCGTCTGGGCGGCGCGGAGATCGCGCGCGTCGAGCAGTACCAGGAAGGGGCCGTGCCCCTGCACACGCTGCGCGCCGACATCGACTACGGCACGGCTCGCGCCATGACCACGATGGGTATCATCGGCATCAAGGTGTGGATCAATAAGGGCGAGATCATGGAGCATGACCCCTATGCCCATGAGCGCCGCATGACCGAGCAGGGCGATACGCGCTCGCG
>JBATXP010000020.1:0-5355 GCA_049673465.1 Litorimonas sp. | reverse complement strand
CCGGTCCTCCAGCGCGCTCATCAGCCCGCCGATCGCCGCACCGATGGAGAAGGCCGCCCCCGTCTGTCGCGCGGCCTCGATCCGCACCTCGTCCGGGGGCTCGATGACCGCGATCAGCAGGGAGCTGGCGAGCAGGGCGAACAGGAGGCTGGACACGAAGAACAGGCCCGGTCCGAGAAAGGGCAGTCGGATGGCAGGCTGCGCGTGCGGGTCGAGCCGCGGCGCGAGTCGAGCCGGATGGGCGATCAGCAGCCAATAGGTCGGCAACAGCGCCAGGGCGGCGACGCCCGCCCCGACCAGCACGCGGTCGACTCCATTGACCGTGTCGCCGCTGCCGCCTTCCGTGTCCTCTATGTCCATCGACCCATCCTCCCGCCCCTCTCTATGGACGATGCGAAGCTGATCGACTAGCCCCGCCCCATGACGACCTCTTCCAGCCACAAGTCCGGCATCCGTCCCACGCGGCGCGGTGCGCTCGCCCTCCTGGGGCTCGGTTCGGCCACGGCCTGCGCGCCCGTCGTGGAGCGCGCTTTGTCCGGACGCGAGCCTGCCAGCGGCACGTTCGAACACGGCGTGGCATCGGGCGACCCGGCGGCGGACTCCGTGGTGATCTGGACCCGGGTGAGCCCGCGCGGCGACGGGTCTGTCCGCGTCACCTGGGAGATCGACACCGATCCGGAGTTTCCCGACCCCCTTCGCGGGGAGGTGGAAGCGCGCGCGGCGCGGGACTTCACGGTCAAGGCCGTGCCGGACGGGCTCCTGCCCGGCACGCGCTACCACTACCGCTTCCGCGCGGGCGAGGAGACCTCCCCGGTGGGACGGACCCGGACGCTGGCGCGCGGGCCCGTCGAGAGCGCACGCTTCGCGGTGGTGTCCTGCTCCAACCTCGAGCACGGCTATTTCAACGTCTACGACCTGATCGCGCGGCGCGAGGAGGCCGACGAGGACGGTCGCTACGACGCGATCCTGCATCTGGGCGACTATTACTACGAATACGGCGCGGACACATATGACGCACCGGACAAGCCCGCCGGGCGCAGTCACGAACCCGCCCACGAGATCCTGACGCTGGAGGACTATCGCACCCGTCACGCGCAATACCGCCGCGACCCGGACCTGCAGGCCGCCACGCGCACCCTGCCCCTGATCCCGATCTGGGACGATCACGAAACGGCCAATGACAGTTGGCGCGACGGCGCGCAGAACCACGACGAAGGGGAAGGCCCGTGGGAGGCGCGCAAAGAGGCCGCCCTGCGCGCCTACTATGAATGGATGCCCGTGCGCGAGCCGGTGCCGGGCCGCGCGGCGGAGAGCTTCTATCGCAGCTTCCAGTTCGGCGACCTGCTGACGCTGGTGGCCGTCGAGACCCGCCTCACCGCCCGGGCCGAGCCGCTGATCATCGAGGACTATGTCGAGGAGGTCGTCGCCGACGTGGATGCGTTCCGGGCGCAATATCTCAACGATCCGTCGCGCGAGATGCTGGGGCGGGCGCAGCAGGACTTCATCGTCGACACCTTCGCGCGGTCCAAGGCGGACGGGGTCTCTTGGCGCGTCATGGCCAACCAGGTCATCCTCGGCCGGGTGATGACGCCGGACTTCACCCCCTACGTCACCCAGGAGGCGACCGAGGCGATCGAGAAGGACTGGCCCGGCATTCACGACTTCCTGACCCTGTCCAAATACGAGCTGCCCTTCTATCCCGACAGTTGGGACGGCTACCCGGCGGCGCGCGAGCGCTTCTACGCCGCGCTGGACGCGGCCGGGGTCAACGACCTGCTGGTGGTGACGGGCGACGCGCACGAATTCTGGGCCAACGAGCTGACACGCGAGGACGGCACCAAGATGGGCGCGGAATTCGTGACCAGCAGCGTGTCGTCCAAGACGCTGACCGCCTATCTCGGCGACGCCACCGCGCAGCACAATCTGCTGATGACGCGAGAAAACGCGGATGCGCGCTACTATTCCGCGCTGGAAAACGGCTTCCTCGACGTGGCGATGACCCGCGAACGCGCGGACATCGCCATGATCGCCGTGGATACGGTCAATAGCCGCGACTATGGCAGCTTCCGCCAGGCCTCCTTCCGCGTGACGCAGCGGGAGCGCGACGGGGTGGAGAGCCTGCGCATCGGCCGCGCCCGAGGGCTGACGCTCCAGCAGCGGGCGCTATTCATGGGGTTGGGCTAATAACCTCTGGCACAGGTCTGCAAGTTGGCGATCTGATACTCCAACCAGTCCCGTCGTTCTTCGGGCGCGAGGTCCTCGGGATCTATAATGTCGAAATGCGTGTGGTTCGGTCCGGCACAAAGGATGTTGCCATCCTGCGCATCGCCGATCTTCTCAAGTCCCGTGCGGTCCTTGAGTTCGGCCAGATATTCCGAAACGCTCACGCGGAAACGGAATCAGGCGGCTTCGGCGAAGGTCGCGACGGCCCTGAGTCCGTCTTGCGAGCGAATGCGGATATTGTCTGGCAGATCCGGCGCGGCTGGGATCAGATCGATGGAGTCGACACGATGTCCCTCGCGCTCCAACACACGGCGCAGCACGTTTGAAATACGCTCGCGAAGCTGTTCCTTGTCGCGCCCATGGGCGATAAAGCCCGGCAGGTCGCGGCAGGTCGCCACGATACGGCCCGTCACCTCGTGCTCGGCCAGCGTCAAAGCATATTCGGATATGGTCATGCTCATGGTTCCTCATAGCATATATAGGTGGAAATGCGGAGCATGAAAGCCGCAACGCAAATCCCGCCCATGCGCATCGCCCTCCATCAACCCGGCATCGCCGCCAATTTCGGCAACATCCTGCGCTCCTGCGCCTGTTTCGGCGTCCCGCTCGACGTGATCGAGCCGACGGGGTTTCCACTGGCGGCCAAGGATGTGCGCCGGGCGGCGATGGATTACGGGGCGGAGGTGGAGATGGTCCGGCATGTCAACTGGGAGGCTTTCAGGCCGAAACCGGGGCGAACCGTGCTGTTCACGGTGCAAGGCGCGACGCCCCTGCCCGGCTTCGCCTTTGCGCCGGGCGACCGGCTGGTGTTCGGCAACGAGTCCTCCGGCGTGCCGGATGCCGTCCATGCGAGCGTCGATGCGCGCGTGGTCATCCCGATCCGGGGGCGCTCGCTCAACCTGTCCAACGCAGTCGCCATCGCCCTGTTCGAGGGCTTGCGGCAGACGGGAGGTCTTCCCTAGAAGGCGCGCATGCTGGAAAAGACCTATACGTTCACCCGTCCGGGTCATCCGGAACAATGGAGCGTCCGGATCCGCGACCGTGTCCGTCCCTTGGAGCGCACCTTCACCCTGTTGCGGAATGGGGAATCACTCAACGAACAGACCCACCCGATCGCGGACGAGGCCATGAGCGGATCGCGGCGGATCGCCTTCCCGGAACACGGCATGGCCATCGAGTACGGGCCCATCGACCTGATGCGCTATGGCTTGGTGGTCCATGAGGGCGAGCGCGTGATCTGGCGCAGCACCGATAAACCGTTTCGCAAGCCGGGCCGTTTGGACGAAACCATCGCCCGCTGGGAGGCGCAGGGCGAGGCCGCGCCGACGCCCGAACGCACCGCCTTTCAGGCACGCCAGAAGGCGCTGCGCCCGTCCCTCTATGTCGATTTCGCCTTCGGCATCCTGTTCGTCTTCGTGGCCCGCGAGTTCGGTCTGGTGACGGCCGCGCTGACCGGGGCGGGCGCGACGGTCGTCCTGTTTCTGGTCAACCCGTTCGTGAAGTGGGACCTGCTGGGTGGGTTCGCGGCCTTCGGCGCGGCGATGGCCCTGATCAGCGCGGGACTGGCGTGGGGCTTCCAGGACGATCTGGCGATCAAGCTGCGCGGCACGGCGATGGCGGGCATCGGCATGGCGGCCGCGCTGTTCGACGCGGTCGTGCTGAAGGGCGACTATCTGGGACGCCGCTTGGCGATGTATATGGAAGGTCTGGGCCGGATCGATCCCCGCCGCGCCTCTTTCGCCCTGGCCGGGGCGACGGGCCTGATCGCGCTGATCGACACGCCGCTGGCCTTCCTGCTGACGACGGATCAGTGGATCTGGTACAATGCGTTCCTGGACAGCGTGATCGCCATTCCCATCATCATCGGCGCCATGCTGTTGGCGCGCGAACCCCAGCCGGGAGCCCGACCGTGAGCCACGACAATCTCGCCGCATGGCACGCCTACATGGAAGCCCCCTCTCCCGCCGGGCTGACCGCCCTGCTCCACGAGGACGTGGTCTTCCACTCTCCGGTCGTTCACACGCCGCAGCGCGGGCGGGACCTCACCTTCGCCTATCTCTGGGCGGCCAGCCAGACGCTGGGGAACGACAGCTTCGAATATTTGCGCGAGATCGCGGAGGGGAACACCGCCGTGCTGGAGTTCCGCACCGTCATGGACGGGATCACGGTCAATGGGGTGGACATGATCGAGTGGGACGAAGACGGACGGATCACCGACTTCAAGGTCATGGTGCGTCCGCTGCAAGCCATGAACACGATCCACGCCAGGATGGGCGAAATGCTGGCCAAAATGAAGGCGTCGCGATGAACGAAAGACAGGAGCGCGCGAGCCGCTGGTTCCGGGAGCTGCGCGACGCGATCTGCGCGGAATTCGAGGCGATCGAGCGCGAGGCCCCGGACGACCTCTACCCCGGCGAGCCCGGCACGTTCGAGTTCACGGATTGGACACGCAAGGTCGAAGGCGGGGGCGGCGGAACCGGCGGGATGCTGCGCGGCCGCGTCTTCGAGAAGTGCGGCGTCCACGTCAGCGTGGTGCAGGGCGAGTTCACGCCCGAAATGGCGGCCAACATCCCCGGCGCGGACGAGGATCCGCGTTTCTGGGCGGCGGGCATTTCGCTGATCGCGCACATGGTCAATCCGCGCGTGCCGGCGGTCCACATGAACACGCGCTACATCGTCACGACGCGCGACTGGTTCGGCGGCGGGGCGGACCTGACGCCCGTGCTGCACGAACAACGGACGCAGGACAATCCGGACGCCGTCGCCTTCCACGCCGGGATGCGTGCGCCCTGCGAGGCGCACGGGGTGGACTATGCGCGCTTCCGCGAATGGTGCGACGAATATTTCCACCTCCATCACCGCGACGCACCGCGCGGCACGGGCGGCATTTTCTACGACCGCCTGGACAGCGGCAACTGGGCCGACGACTTTGCCTTCACGCAGGATGTCGGCCGCGCCTTTCTGAAAGCCTACGCCCCCATCGTGCGATCCCGCATGGGTGAGCCGTGGACAGAGGCGGAGCGGGAGGAACAACTCATCCTGCGCGGGCGCTACGTCGAGTTCAACCTGCTCTGGGACCGCGGCACGACATTCGGCCTGAAAACAGGCGGCAACGTCGCCACGATATTGAGC
>JBATXP010000019.1:0-11377 GCA_049673465.1 Litorimonas sp. | reverse complement strand
TTTCCAGATAGGCCATCATGTGGTGCCCGAAGGTGACGGGCTGGGCGCTCTGCAGATGGGTGAAGCCCGGCATGATCGTGTCCGCGTGGGCCTCCGCCTGCTCCAGCAGGGCCCGCATCAGGTCCGTGAGCAGCGCGTCGAACAGGTCGAGATGCTTGCGCGTCCAGAGGCGGAAATCCGTCGCCACCTGGTCGTTGCGCGACCGGCCCGTGTGCAGCCGTCCGCCCGCCTCGCCGATCCGGTCCTTAAGGCGCGCCTCGACATTGAGGTGGATGTCCTCCAGCTCTTCCGACCAGGGAAACTCACCCGCTTCGATTTCCGCCAGAATGGCGTCCAGCCCGTCGTGAATGGCGTCGCGGTCGGCTGGCGTGATGATCCCTTGCGCGGCGAGCATGTCGGAATGGGCCTTGGACCCGGCAATGTCTTCGGCCGCCAGTTTCCGGTCGAACCCGATGGAGGCGTTGATGGCCTGCATGATCTCCGACGGCCGGGCGGAAAACCGTCCGCCCCACATGCTCTGGCCCGGCGCATCTGTCTTGCTATTCATAGACCGGCTCTAGCGGCTGCGCCGGGCGAGAGGAAGCATCCTATTCGACACTATCCTCCAGAGCTATGATCCGTTCGATCATCAGCAAGGCGTTGGAATTGCCGGGATCGAGGTCGAGAACGTTGCGGTAGGCCGTCAGCGCTTTTTCGTACTGATTGCTTACCGCGAAACTGTCCGCCAGCCCATAGGCCCCGTCTACATCATCCGGATGGACGTCGAGCAGCAGTTTAAACAGCGCCGTGGCGGTCTCCCCCTCGCCGGCATCGATGAAGCGGTATCCCGCCCGCCGGATGAAAGAGGCGTAGACATAGTCCTCGACCCTATCGCCCTGAAGACGCGTCGAAGGCTGGCGCATCTGCGCCAGCACGTGGCGCGCCGCGTCCGCATTCCCTTCGTGGACGTAGCCGTGGAAGATCGAGGACAAATCCGTCGGGTGGAGCTGCACGTCGGGGTGTGCCGCAAGCCATTCGCGGGCTGCCTCCGGGCTATCCGTCATGAAAAGTCGCAACCATTCGACGATCGGAGCGCGTGCCGGATTGTGAACGATCCCGGATTTCACGGTCGTCACTCCGGCTTGAAAGTTCTCGTGGCTCTCGAAGGGATCGGCATCGAACAGGACGAGGTCAGCCGCACGCCCGACATCTATGAGCCCCGCCCGGTCCCCAATGCCCAGGGCCTCTGCCCCGTTGCGCGTCGCGATCTGCAACACATCCGCCACGGGGATTCCAGCCCGCGCTAGCCATGTCATCTCCGACAGGGCAGCCGCGCCGCCATTGTTCGCATCCGTGCCGATGCGGAGACGGACCCCGCGCTCATGGGCACGGCGGGCCTGCACCATCACGCTCAGGAACGCCGCTTTCGCATAGTCCGCATCGACGAATTCGGGCCGGATGTCCGGAGCCTGCCGGGGCGGATAGGGATCGAACCCGGAATAGACATCGCTCTGCTGCGCATTGGCCGCCAGTATGTTCAACGCCGTACTGATCGAGGCGTCGGCGTCGGCCAAGCGGTCGATCAGCGCGTCCATGCGTTGTCTCAGCTCCGGCGTGCGCTCGATGATGTCGTGATAGAGCGATAGGGAGCGCGTCCATTCGTCGAGACTTTCGATACCGAGCAGGTCGACCTCGTCGCGAATAAGCTCGATGAGCGGATCCGGGCTGCTGACGCTGCGACTCAGGGTGAAGATATGTTCGTAGTGGCGCAGACCCTCGTCGAGCGCATCGGCAATGTTGACGTAGCCATTGTCGATATGCCCATAGGCACGCATGCCCAACCGTTCGGCTTCATCGAGGGCGGCGCCAAGGTGGTCGCGTTCGAGTTTCCAGTAGAGTTTGATACGCTGCGCGCCTTGACGATGATAGATCCGGACTTGCTCGCGCGCCTCCTCTTCCGTGCTGACCATGACGTGATGCGGGGGCGGGCTTGTGTCCCAATCGTGGGTCGAGCTGATCGACCCCGCGACAAGCACCATATCGGGGCGCGTCGCCACCGGATTGGCCTCCCAGTCCAGCAAGGTCGGCACCCAGGCGGGTGGCTGTCCCATTTCCGCAACCGTCGTCACGCCGTGGTCGAGATAGGTCCGCGCCAGACGCGGCCAGTCCGCTTCGCCGAGATCGCGAGACGCATTGGCCTGATGGCGCATGTGAATATGCGTATCGATCAGTCCCGGCGCCAGCAGCCGGTCCCCGCCGTCCAGGACCTGATCGGCGACCTCCTCGCCCGTCACGTCGCGAATGGCCAGAATGACGCCTTTGTCGATGAACACGGACTGGTCCGCCACGACGGCACCGGTCCGACTGTCGAAGAGAGACACGTCCCGGATGACCAGATCCGGCCTGTCGTTCGGGGCATCACCGCGCGTGCACCCGGCGAGCATGGCCACGACCACGACCGCAATGGTCGCGGCCATGTCGAGGCGGACTTTTTTGGTCGGCATGGTCTTTCCCCTTTTATTTCCGTCGGACGAGCCCACGAGTAGGGATGGCGATCAAGGGGTCGCGTCGATTTCTAAAAAAACCCTTGTCGATTCCCGATTTCGACGCTCAGCCCTGCTGTCGATAGACGGACGGCGTCACGCCAACCTGTGCCTTGAAGGCGCGGTTGAACGGGGACAGGGAATTGAAACCGTGGTCCAGCGCCAGTGTCAGTATGGGCAGGTGGGCGCGGGCGGGGTCACGCAACGCAAGCTTGAGCGCATCGATGCGGTAGCGGTTTACGTAGGCACTGAAATTGTCGTGGCCGAGTCCTTTGGAAATGGCCTGTCTCAAATGCGCCTCCGTCGTTCCCAGCCGCCAGGCCAGGGTCGCCACCGTGAGGCCCTGCTGCAGATAAGCCTGCCCGACCGTCATCTCCTGCTGCAATCGTTCGATCAGCTCGGCCTGTGCCCTGTCCTCACCCTCGCCTTCCGCCGGCCGAGGGGACGGCACGGCGGAGAAGAGCAGAATATCCTCCGGCATTCGGACCAGATGGACGAAGGCATACAGGGTGGCCAGACCGATCAACGCCGCCCGCACGCTCGGCACCCAGATCGTCGGCACGAGATAGACGGACAGGACCGAGGCGACGCAGAACAGACCGATGGCGAGGGCGAAACGAAGTCGGGAGCGGCGGCGACTGTCCAATAGATCGTCGCGCCTGTCGCGGAGCAACCGCACCACCAGATGGACGAGAATGGCGAGACCGACCACATTCGCAACGAGCGCGAACAGGGGCGTGAGTTCGGGTCGGGCCAGATTCCAGCTCAGGTGCGATCCAAGTTTGGGAAGGCCGTAGAGCGCTGCAACCACCCAGTGACCGGCATGAAGGCGCGGGGTTAGGTCGAATAGCGACATGACGAACAGCCAGAGCAGCGGCAGGTCGATGGAAGAGATGAAACCGGCGGCCAACGTCACCTCCCGGGGCAGATCGAGAACGCCGGGGGTGTAGTCCAGCAAGGACCCCGCGACGCTGAGACAGGCAAGCGGCAGCACGGCCCGACCCCGACTTGGCAGCAGGTCACGCCGCGACAGCACCGCAATCAGCACAAGAAGGAGGATAGCGGAAAATCGTATGGCGGGGTCGATCACGTTCATTGCTTCCTGCCTAGAGACACGCCAGACGGCTGCAAACGGGTTTATGCGCCAAATCGCGCAGGCACCCACTCTGGCATATCGAACGTCGCGCCCCTACCTCGCCCTCATGATCCGCTCCGTCTTCACTCTCGCCAATGCGATTAAGCTGATGATCTTCGGCGCGTTGCTCGTATTCGCCGCGACCGGCATGCGCGCCTGTCAGGCGCCGGAGGGTGCGCTGGACCGGTTTGCGACCGGTAGCCTGGGTAAGCTCGTCTCGCTCGATGCGCCGCCGACCCAGCCGGGCCTGACCTTCGCCACGCCGGATGGCGAGGTGAGCCTGGCGGACTATCGCGGCAAGATCGTCTTGGTGAATATCTGGGGAACGTGGTGCGCGCCCTGCGTGGCGGAGATGCCGAGCCTGGACGAGCTGGAGCGCCTGCGCGGCGGCGAGGACTTCGCGGTCGTGCCGGTCGCCCTGCGCGACACGGTCCAGGAGATCGAAACCTTCTACGCGCGCTACGGCATCGAGTACCTGCCTGCGATCAGCGACCGCGACATGCGCATCAACCCGCCGCTGCGCCTGCCCGGCGTGCCGACCTCCATCTTCTACGACGAATATGGCCGGGAACTGGCGCGCCTGCCCGGCGAGGCGGATTGGGCGAGCGAGGAAGCGCTGGCCCTGGTCGATCACCTGACGGGGCAGTGAGCGCGGAAATCGCCATCTGCCCGCTTTGCGACCGCCCGCTGGGCCGCAAGCGCGAGCGTCACCACGTCGTGCCCAAGAGCAAGGGCGGCACGGACATGGTCGCCATCCACCCGATCTGCCACCGCAAGATCCATCGCGTCTTCACAAATGCGGAACTCGCCGCGCTTTGTGCGCAGGGAGAAGGGTCCATCGAGCTGCTGAAAAGCTATCCGGAAATGGAGCGCTTCATCCGCTGGCTGCGGCGCAAGCCGCCGAACTTTCATGCGCCTACGCGTTAGGGGCATGCGCCAACACGCTAGGGGGCATGCGCCGACGCGCTAACGCCTAGTTGGCGTTCACCACGATGACGCCGTTCGCGCCGGAGTGGAAACCCCGCGTGCCGTAGCCTAGCGGACGGGTGCGCTGGCGCAGTGGGCTGTTGGCGTCGCGGTAGAGATAGTCCTGATTGCGCAGGCGCTGCTGTTCGAGGTCCAGCTTGCGGTTCGCCAACGCGGCCTTTTGCGCCATCTGCTGGCGCTGGAGCCGCAGTCGGTCGCGCTTGAGCTTCAGCTGCGCGCTGGCTTGAGGGGAAACGCTTGGCAAACGGCCTTGCGACTGTCGCACCACCGTCACGCCCTGCGCGCAGCTCACATGGGCCGACCCGGCGGATACGGACCCGCACTGGGCGGAGGCGGTCTGCGGCAGGGCCGCGAGGGCGAGCGTGGCGGTGGCGGTCAGCAGAAGGGCACGGGTCATGAACGGGTCTCGCGAAAGGCTTTGCCGCTCCATGCCCGAGCGGGGCGTCGGGTTCAAACCGCTTCGCGCGAGAGGCGAGTCTACCCTTTCAGGTCCGCGCGGCTTTCTTCCAGCCGCGCTTCGGCCCGCGCCGCGTCCGCCAGCTTGCGTTCGGCCAGGTCGAGCCCGATACGCTCGCGCACCAGCTCGCGCTTGCCTTGCGCGATCTTCGCGCGTTCGGCGTCCAGCCGCCGGGCCGTGTCGCGCGCGCTCCGACCCGCAAGAGCGGCGAGCTGGAACCCGCCTTCCCCGACCTCGCCCATCGCCAGACCGTCGCCCTGGGCGCGCAGCTCTGCAATGCGCCGCGCCAGCTTGGCTTCGCGCTGACCGGCCGCGTCGATGCGCGATTGCAGCACACCGCGCTTGAGCGCGACGAGGCGGCGTAGCGCCTGCGTGTCGGATGTGTCGGAAGACACCTAGTAGCGCCCCTGCTGCGACAGGGTTTCGGCCAGGTGGATGGCCGAGGCCACGGCGGCATAGTGTTCCGGGTGGATCGCGTCCCCGATCTCCACCGTGGCGTGGATGGCGCGGGCGCAGGGCGGGTCGGAATGGATCAGGATACCGTGTTCCTTGGCACGTTCCCGGATGGCGAAGGCGAGGCCGTCCACCCCCTTGGCCACGCAGATGGGCGCTCCGCCCGCCGCCCTGTCCCACTTCAGGGCGACCGAGTAGTGGGTCGGGTTGACGATCACGACATTGGCCGTGGCGACGTCGGCCAGCATGGTGGAGTTGGCGATCTCGCGCGCGCGCTGGCGGCGCAGGCCCTTCATCAGCGGATCGCCCTCGTTTTTCTTGTTCTCGTCCTTGACCTCCTCGCGCGTCATGCGGAGCTTCAGCAGGTGGGACCATTGCGCGAAGGGCATGTCCACCGCCGCGATCAGGACGGTCGCCGCCATCATCCAGCCTAGCAGGAGCAGGCTTTCGCCCATCATCTTGGGAAAGAGATAGCCTTCGGGCCGCCCGATTTCGTGGCTGACCTCGCCGACCAGCCGGATCAGATAGGCCCCGGCGGCGACGCAGACGATGATCAGCTTGGCCGCGCGCTTGACGAACTCCGCCATGCCGTCGCGGCCATATTTCTGCTTGGCGTTGGAAATGGGATTGATCTTGGACAGCTTGGGCTGGATCTTGTCGGGCGCGAAGACGATGCTGCGCTGCGCGACGAGGGCGGCGATCACCGCGCCCATCATGATCAGGAGGATGGGCACGAGCGCGATCATCACCCCGCCCAGCAGCTCCATGCCCGCATCCGAGTTCAGCATCAGCTCGCCTGCGCGTTCCGGATAGGTCAGCAGTCCGGACAGACGCGACAGCATCGTCAGACCGAGGCTACCGCCCAGCGTCAGTATGGCGACCGCGACCCCGGCATAGAGGGCGAGCGACGAGATCTCCTGAGATTTCGCGATGTCGCCTTTCTTGCGCGCATCGTCGATCTTCTGCTGGGTGGCCTCGAAACTCTTTTCCTGGCTGTTGTCGTTCTCGCTCATCTAGGTCGTGCCCTAGCCCGCTTCCGCCATCAGGGCGATCACCGCGTCGACCCAGGCCGTCATCATCGCGCCCGCGCAGATCACCAGCAGGAACAGCCCGGCCAGCGTCATGCCCGGCAGGCCGACGAAACTGACGAGGAGCTGCGGCATGGCGCGGTTGAGAAAGCCGAGGATCAGATTGTAGGCGAAGTTCAGGATCACGAAGGGCAGGGCCAGCGACAGGCAGAGGCGGAACAGCCCGACCGTGATCTGGGTCAGCCAGTTGGCGGACATCTGCAGATCCAGCATCGTGCCGACCGGCATGGTCTCGAAACTGCGCGCCAGTATGCCGAGCAATTCCACATGCAGGTTCATCGACACGAGCAGGGTCACACCCGCCAGCATCAGGAAGGTGCTGATGGTAGTGTTGGGTTCGGACGCGATCCCCTCGCCCAGCGGCTGGGAAAGCGACAGCGACTGCGACACGACCATACCGAGGATCTGCAGCGCGTGGACGGCGAGGCGCAGCGCGAAACCCAGCACGAAACCGGTCAGCGCTTCGGTCGCGATCAGCGTCACCACGCCCGTTTCGCGCAGAGCCAGCAGATCGTCCTGCAGGACGGGATAGAGCAGGAAGGTCGTCACCGCCGCGACTGCAAGCCGGACCCGCGCGGGCACGGCACGTTCGCCGAAGACGGGCGCGAGGAAGAAGAAGAGCGACAGGCGCGCGAACAGGCCGAAGACGGGCCAGATCAGCTCCAGCAGCGGGCCGAACGCGTCGGCCAGCGCCGCGAGCATCTCCCCCCCGCCGGTCATGACCTCACGCCGCCCCGAGGATCAGGGGCTTTTCGTTGGCCGCGATCTCGGCATAGCTGAGCACCGGGTTCTTCACGCCCTTGGTCTTGAGGACGGACCGCACGAAGCGCCGCCAGTGGCCGGGTGCGGCGATCACGGCATAGGTACCCGAGCGCGCCGCCGTATCGAGCTGGGTGCGCACGTCCTGGGCGAACTGATTGAACTCGTCCGGCGACAGGGCGATGTCGGAGCGGCCGGTCTCGTCGCGGGTCTCGCGCTCGCCCATCTTGGCCGTCCAGATGTCGCCGATGCGGATGATCGGCAGCTGGCCGTGGGGGTTGCGATATTGCGACACAAAAGAGCGCGACAGGCGCTGGCGGGCCACGTCCGTGATGGCTTCCGCATTGAGGTTGGCCGATTTGCCGTCCGCGACCGTTTCCATCAGCAGCGGCAGGTTGCGCACGCTGATCCGTTCTTCCAGCAGCAGGCGCATCACGGAGTGAAGCAGCTCGACCGGGGCCTTGTCGGGGAAGAATTCTTCCATCAGCTTCTTGTTGCCGTCGGCGCGGTCGCCTTCCGTGACGGTCTTGAACGCATCCAGCGTTTCGCGCAGGGCGCGGCGCGTCAGCAAGGCGGGCAAATTGTCCTGGATCACCTCCAGCAAGTGCGTGGCGAGCACCTCGACGGGTGCGACCGTGGTCACGCCCAGCAGGGTGAGCTCATTGTCATAGTCCGGTTCGACCCAGCGGGCGGGGGCCTTGAAGACGGGTTCCTGCGTGGTGTCGCCGGGGATGTGCGTGTGCTCGCCCGCTTCGATCAGGGCGAGCTGCTTGTCGGCGCGCAGGGTCTGGGTTGCCATGTCCGCGCCGTGCAGGCGGATGCGGTAGCTGTGGCGCGGCAGGGACGCATCGTCGGACAGGCGGATGGGCGGCAGGATGAATCCATACTGGGTGGCGATGTATTTGCGGATCTTCTGGATGCGCTTGTCCACGCCGAAATCCGTGCCCATCACCGTGGCGACGAGGTCGCGCGACAGCTCCACCGACAGCTCGTCGAGGTCCAACATGTCGCCCATCGTGGGTTCGGGCGTCGGCGCGGGGGCATCGGCTTCCGACTGTTCCTGCTGCTGGGCGGTCTGGTTGCGCTTCCAGGCGATGTAGGCCGCCGCGCCGAGCCCCGCCGCGCCGATCAGGAAGGGCATGACGGGCAGGCCCGGAAAGGCGGCGAAGACGACCATGATGCCCGCCACGGCGGCGAGCGCGGCCGGATGGCGGCCGAACTGGTCCAAGAGGGCCAGGTCCACCGCCCCGTCGCCGCGTCCGCGCGACAGCAGCAGGCCTGCCGCGATGGAAATGATCACGGCCGGGATCTGGCTGACCAGCCCGTCGCCCACCGTCAGGATCGCATAGTTCGACGCGGCCTGGCTGAAGGACAGGTCGTGCATCATCACCCCGATCGCCATGCCCGCGATCAGGTTCAGGAGGGTGATGAGAATGCCGGCGATGGCGTCGCCCTTCATGAACTTGGACACGCCGTCGAGGCTGCCGAGAAAGGCCGTCTCCTCCTGTTCGCGCTCGCGGCGGCGGCTCGCTTCCTCGTGGCTGATGGCGCCGGCGGCGAGGTCGGAGTCGATCGCCATCTGCTTGCCGGGCATGGCGTCCAGCGCGAAGCGCGCACCCACTTCCGCCATGCGACCCGCGCCCTTGGTGATGACCATGAAGTTCACGATCACCAGGACCGAGAAGACGATCAGCCCGATGGCGACGTTGCCGCCCATCACGAACATGGCGAACCCTTCGATGATCGATCCGGCCGCGTCGGTCCCCGTATGCCCCTGCCCGATGATGAGCTTGGTGGAGGAGACGTTGAGCGACAGGCGCAGGAGGAGCGAGGCCAGGAGGACGGAGGCGAAGGCGGAGAAATCCAGCGGCTTTTCCACGAACAGCGTCATGGTGAAGATCAGGATGGCGAAGGCGAACGAGATCGCCACGCCCATGTCCAGCACCCAGGACGGCATGGGCAGGATCATCATGACGATGACCGCCATGAGGCCAACGGCGAGGCCGATGGTGGCGCGGCTGGAGCTCACTTGCGGACCGTCTTCCTAGGACCCGACAATGGCGGGAATGACCTGGTTGTCGAAGAGGGCCAGAGCGATGTTGGTCATGAAGCCGAGCGTCAGGAACATCACCACCAGCATGGCGGCGAGTTTGGGCACGAAGGTCAGGGTCATTTCCTGGATGGAGGTCAGCGCCTGCACGAGACCCACGGCCAGGCCCACCACCAGCGCGGAGATGAGCAGGGGCATGGCCATTAGCGCGGTCGACCACAGGGCCTCGCGCATCAGGTTCAGGATTTCGGTTTCGTTCATGTCAGCCCCAACCTCTCGTCGCTACATCGGCATCCGCAGGAGTTCCTGATAGGCTTCGACCACGCGGTTGCGCACGGTCACGGCCGTTTCCAGGGCCATCTCCGCATTGGCCAGCGCCTCGACCACGGACTGCGCGTCCGTCGCGCCGGAGGCGTATTGCGCGGTGGTGGTCTCCACCGTCTTCAGCACGTCGGAGAAGCTCTCGACGCCCTTGGCGACCATTCCGCCATCCGTCGGGGCATTCTGCGCTTCCGGCCCCGTCGGCGCGGTGACGCGCTTGGCGGTGCCGTAGTGGAGGTTCGCGCCGGCAAGATTGCCGGACAGTCCAGTCGGGTTCATGACGGTCTACTCCTCTAACGGCTCAGCAGGCCGAGCAGGCCGCGATACATTTCGCCGGCCTGCTTGAAGCTGGTCAGGTTGGCATCGAACGACCGACCGGCTTCCCGCGCGTCGGCAAGCTCCACGATCATGTCGACGTTGGAGGACTCCACGAAGCCGTTAGCGTCGGCCAGCGGGTGACTCGGATCGAAAAGGAGCTCGCCCTGGCTGCGGTCCAGGATCGGGCGGCTGGTGGTCACCGTCGACGCGCCGGTCTGGGCGTCCACGGCTTGCGCGAAGCTCATCAGCTTGCGCTTGTAGCCGTGCGTGTCGGCGTTGGAGAGGTTCTCGGACGCGACTGAGAGGCGCTGCGACTGAGCGCGCATGCCGCTGGAGGCGGAACTCATGGTTTGGGCGAGCGGGTCGATCATGGGCGAGACATCCTATCTTCGCGGGTTCGGGAGAGCGGTGACGGCTAGAGATTCTTGCCGACGGCCGCCTTCATCATGGACAGGGTGGACCGGTAGACGGAGACGGCGAGCTGGTGGTCGTTCTGCGCCTGGACCCCGCGCATCAGCTCGTCTTCCAGGCTGACCGTGTTGCCGTTGGGCGAGCCGACGCTAGGGCGCTCCACGATGGACATGGGATCGGTCATCAGGGCCGCGCCCGTCTTGCCGGTCTGCGCGCGCGTTTTCATCACCTCGGCGAAGTCGGCGATGTCCTTGGCCTTGTAGCCGGGCGTGTCGGCGTTGGCGATGTTCTGGGAAATGACGGAGTGGCGGGTAGCCGCATGGCGCGCCATGTTCGACGCGAGGTCCAGCATTGCGATCGGGTTCTGCATCGGTGGGGCCATGGTCTGCAATCCTTGCAAGAGTGGCGGGCGGAGCGTCGTTAAGGTTCGGTTACGAATTGCGCCCAAAGCGCTAAATAATGGTTAACAGCCCGGTAACGCCTTGCCGCTAGCGCGGAAGGGATGACACTTCTGGCCCGAATCGCGGACGCGCTCGACGCGCCCCTGCCCCCCTTGACGACCCGTCTGGGCACGGTGCTGTCCTGCGCCGGTCAGACGGTGCGGGTGGAAGGCCTGTGCGGTCGGGCGGGCATAGGCGCGAGCGTCCTGATCGACGAGCGCCGGCGCGGCGACGTGATCGCCGACGATGGCCGCGCCGTCACGGTCGCGCTCTACGGCTCCACGCAGGGACTGACGTCCGGCATGAGTGCGGAACTGGTTCCGGACATGGAACTGCGCCCCGGTCCGGACTGGTTGGGCCGCGTGCTGGACTATGACGGGCGCGACGCGAACGGCCTGCGCCCTCGGCCCGGCGGGCGGGCCGTCGACCTGAACGC
>JBATXP010000018.1:0-2360 GCA_049673465.1 Litorimonas sp. | reverse complement strand
GAGCCGGGCCGGCCGCCTGCGCCTGTGGGACGTCAATGGCGGGCGGCTTCTGCTGGACCATCGGATCCGGCCGGACGGCGACCGGAGCACAGCGGGCAACGGCGCGGCCCGTGGCGTCGCCTCCATCAGCCTGATCGACCCCTCCGCGTTCAGACCCTACGCACCGCGAACGTCCAGTGTCCAAAGTTCGATCGTGACGTCCGAAGCGCTTCCGCAGCTCAGGCTGTTCGGCTGGGGCAAGACGGAGATGAGATTCGGCGCGCCCCCCTCGGCGAGCCTCCGGACGATCGCCATGGCTCCGCTGGACTGGGACCGCTGCTCGGCCCTCAAGCTCCAGCACTATGACAGGATCAAGCGGACTGGATGGCCGGACCGCACGGAGGCCGACTTCTACGATCCGACGGCATTTTGCGGCCTCGCGCCCGAACGCAAGACCTGCAGCGGGGATAGTGGTAGCCCCGTGCTGGCGAACGGACACATCATCGGCGTCGTCAGTCGCGGCAGCGGCATCTGCCTGGGCGATGGCATTCCGACGACCTTCGTCCGGGTCGCCGACTATCGCGATTGGGTCGCCCAGAGGATCTGCCCGACCGAACGGGGCGCGTCCGATCCCAATGCGCGATCGGGGTTCTGCCCCGGGTAACGACCCGGCCGGGAAGACCGGGCGGAAGGGTGCTGCCTAACGCCGGGTCGGAACGATGACGTTTCCGCCGCCTTCGTCGCACTCGCCGAACTCGTTGACCACGGCGCAGAGGCATGTGCCCTCCTCGTCGCGGATCGCACAGACTTCGGCCGGAGCCGTTTCGGTCGTCACGGCTTCTTCCATCGGTGCTTCGACATCGGCGACCGGGGTCGTGCAGGCCGCAAGCAGCAGGAGCGCGGCGGCTCCCATCCAGATCGTCTTCATGGTCATTCTCCCTTGATGGTGGCGTCCTATCCCGCCAGCCCGAACCGGACAAGCATGGCCTTATATTCCGGATCGTCGCGGATCGGGGCGAGGGCGGGATCGACCAGCAGCTGGCTCAACCCTGTGTCGCGCAGCGTCTCGGCCTTGCGCAGGGTCGCGATGGCGTCCTCGCCCCGCCCCAATTGCGCGAGGACCTGCGCCTGCTGGTAGGCCGATGGGTCGCCGAACGTATCGATAAGGGTCCGCAAGGCGGTCTCCGCGCCGTCCCTGTCGCCCTGGCGGACGGCGGCGAAGGCCTGGCAGGGCAGGCGATCCATTTCGTTGAGTTCGAGCGCGCATTGCGCGAGGCCCGCCTCCACCTGTCCACCGAAGATCAGCGCGGAGCCGAGCCGCGCGCGGGTGAGATAGCGGTCCGGATTGCGGGCCAGCACGCGCTCGAACGCGGCCACGGCTTTATCGTAGTGGCCCATCGCGGCATAGCCCATGCCCACGATCTCGCGGATCCCCATATTGAGCGGGTCGAGCGATTGCGCGCGTTTCGTGACGTCCAGCATCGTGTCGATTTGGCCGATCGACAGCAGGTAGAGCGCGTAGCGTTGCAGCCCGTCGGCCGAGTTCAGTCCGATCGCCTTGGCCCGCTCGAACGGCTCCGCTGCCGCGGCATAGTCCAGTTCGAGGATGCTGATGACGTAGCCCAGCACGACATGGGTCTGGGGATCGTTCGGGGCGAGCTCCACGGCTTTTCGCGCCAATAGCAGAGCCCTGTCCTTGAGCGCGCGGGCGGTTTCCGCGTCCGCTTCGTAGACGCCGAGGATCATGTGGATCTCGGCATTGAACATGACCGGCTCGCTATAGGCCGGGTCCAGCGCCATGGCGCTTTCGAAATGGCGGCGGGCCTGCTCGATGGACTCCAGCGATCCGGTGTCGCGCAACACGTCGCGGCCTTTCATGTACTCGTCGAAGGCCTCGGGCACGCTGGCTCGTCCCGCCTCGCCGGTCGCCTCTTGCACGGACAGTTCGGCGGAGACCATGCGGACGATCGCGTCGCGCATCTCGATCGCCGCATCGGAACGGTAGACCTGTTCGATCACGCGGCGGGCCACGCCGCGGCGGGCATCGACCAGCGTGGTGACCAGCTGCACCGACCCGTCCAGTCCGCGCTGGACGCGCCCCTCCAGGAGGCTGGCCACGTTGAGCCGCTCCGCGATCTGTTCGGTGGACAGGCCTTCCTCCACCACGGCTTCGGAGGAGGAGCGCGCCACGACGGTCATGGCGGCGTTGCGCGACAGCCCGTCCCGGATCGCCGTGGACATGCCGTTGGCCAGATAGTCGAGCTCGTCCGACCCCACCTCGTTCGTAAAGGGCAGAACCGCCAGACTGGTGTCGGACACGGCCGCCGCGCCGCCTCCGGCCGAGAGGCGGTAGCCGATCAGTCCGGCCGCGCCGATCGTCC
>JBATXP010000017.1:0-3343 GCA_049673465.1 Litorimonas sp. | reverse complement strand
GATAGGAGGCGAGCAGGGTCTGCGCTTCCTCGCGCAGCCGTTTGGCTTCGTCCAGTTCGTCGCGGATCGCCTCGGATCTCTTGTCGAGCGCCTTGCCGATGGCCTTGAAGCCGCCCTTCCACGCAACGAAGGCGAGGAACAGCACAAGCGGCACCAGCACCCAGAATTCTGACGCCAGATACCAGGCCTTGCCGCCCGCCATGATGGTCGAAAAGCTCATCGCCTAAGCCTTTTCAATGAAGGACTGGATCTTGGCAGGCGGGACGGACTTGCCCGTCAGGCGCTCCACCACGGCTCCGGCCACGTCCGCCGCGACGGCGTCGATATTGGCCAGAGCGGACTGCTTGATCTCCCGGATGCGCGCTTCGGCCAATTCGCTCTCGCGGTCGGCTTCGAGATCGGCCGCATCCAGTTCGGCGCGGATTTCGGCGTCGAGCGACTGGCGCGTGCTTTCCGCCACATTGTTCGCCTTGGCGCGGGCATCGCGCAGGGATTGGTTGAAGGCCTTTTCGGCCTCGTCCGCTTCCTGCGTCATGCGGGTCGCGCCGTCCAGATCGTCCGCGATCCGGTCCGTGCGGGTCGTGATCGTGTCCCGCAGCTTGGGCAGGATGAACTGCGACAACACGATGTAGAGCAGCGCGAAGGTGACGAGGAGCCAGAACATCTGGCCCACCCAGGTCGAAGTATCGAGCTGCGGCAGTCCGCTCGCGGACTCGGCCACGAGTTCGGTTTCCGAATAGACGACGTCCGCCATCAGCTCGATCCTTGCGTCAGAGAGGTCCGGTCCGCCTAGGCGAACAGGATGATCATGGCGAGAACGAAGCCGAACAGGCCGGTCGCTTCGGTCAGGGCGAAGCCGAGCAGCAGGTTCGTGCGCTGGCTGTCGGCCGCGGACGGGTTGCGAAGCGCACCCGACAGGTAGTTGGAAAAGATGTTACCGATACCGAGGCCGGCACCGAGAAGGGCCAGGCCGGCAATTCCGGCACCGATGTAACGTGCGGCTTCTGCTTCCATGATGGGATCTCCTATTTGTGGAAAGCGTGGGTGTTAGTGATGAACGTGGTAGACGTCGTTGAGATAGACGCAGGTCAGGATCGCGAACACGAAGGCCTGCAGCCCGGCGACGAGAAATTCCAGCGCGACGATGCCGATTGTGCCGAGCACGGGAACGATCGCGCCCAGCGCGGTTGCGCCGCCCTTGGCGACGAGGAAGGCCGCGAAGATGGCGAAGAGTTTCAGCATGACGTGCCCGGCCACCATGTTGGCGAACAAACGCACGGCCAGGGTGATCGGACGGGCGAGAAACGAGATGATCTCGATCGGGATGATGATGAAATACATGATGAAGGGCAGGCCGGACGGCGCGAAGATGCGGAACCAGGACAGGCCGTTCTTCCAGATACCGGCGATGATCACGACGAGGATGGTCATCACGGCCAGTGCGATGGTCACGGACAGGTGGGACGTCGTGGTGAAGGCATAAGGGTTCATCCCCATCAGGTTGGCCCCCAGCACGAAGAAGAAGAGGGTGAAGATGAACGGCATGAAGCGCATGGCTTCCGGTCCGACCGTGTCGCGGACCATGTCGGCGATGAACTGGTAGGACAGCTCGCCGACCGACTGCATCCGTCCGGGGATCAGCTTGCCGCGCAGGGTAAGAGCGAAAAAGGCGACGATGATGACGCAGGACATGACCATCCAGAACGCGGAATTGGTCCAAGACACGGTCTGCCCGGCGATCTCGAAGAGCTCACGGTGTTCCGTGATCTCGAACTGTTCCATGGGTCCGCTGGCCACGTCCCGCTCCTTCTAGTCGTCCTCAAACGGCTCGGACAGGTCCTCGCCGCGGGGGATGTGTGCGGTCTTCGCATCCATGGCTTCCGCCGTGCGAAACACGCTCACGAAACCGGCGGCGATGCCGAACCCAAGCCCAGTCAGAAGCCCCCAGGGTCTCACGTCGAACAGCGTGTCTATGCCCCAGCCGAGGAACAGACCCACCATGACGGAAGCCAGGAGCTCCGTGCTCAATCGCCAAGCCATTCCGAGAAGCGAATTGTCCGTCTTTTCCTTGTTGCCGATCATCGCCTCGCGCCGCGCCTTGGCGGCCGCGAGCCGGGCCTCGAGGGCATCGAGATCGGTGGCGGGGGGAGTGTCGGACTGTCCGTTCTGTTCAGGCATGAAAACCAAGCGTGACGCCGTCGCGAAGAACCCAAGCGGGCCGCCCCTCGAAAGCGCGCACTACCTAGCCAAGGGGTAGGGGGAAGTCAACAAAAGCGGGTGCTCACCCAAGGTCCTGAAATCGCACGGGACTTGCGCCTCGTGTGCAAGTTTCGGAGACGCGTCGGCGCCCCTGCCACCGGGGCGGGCGAGTCAGCCCTACAGGGAGGTGACGGACAGGGCGAAACGCCGGCTGCCTTCCGCCTCCACGACGAACGATTCGGGGTTGACCGAAAACTGTCCAGATAGCTCTATTCCGCCGCCACCAGCTGTTCGGCCCGCTCCAGTTCCACGCTCAGCAGCTGCGATACGCCCTGTTCGGCCATGGTGACGCCGAACAGCCGGTCCATCCGGCTCATCGTGACGGGGTTGTGGGTGATGGCGATGAATTTGGTGTCGGTCAGGCGCTTCATCTCGTCCAGCACGTCGCAATAGCGACCCACATTGTAGTCGTCCAAGGGCGCGTCGACCTCGTCCAGAACGCAGACGGGCGCGGGATTGGACAAAAAGACGGCGAAGATCAGCGCGGTCGCCGTCAGCGCCTGCTCGCCGCCGGACAGAAGGCTCATCGGCTTCTGCGTCTTGCCGGGCGGACGGGCGAAGACCTCCAGTCCGGCTTCCAGCGGGTCGTCGCTCTCCGTCAGGGCCAGGGAGGCCTCTCCGCCGCTGAACAGCGTCACGAACAGGTTGGAAAAATGCTCGTTGACGACCTCGAAGGCGGCCAGCAGGCGTTGCCGCCCTTCCGTGTTCAGCTCGTCTATGCCCTCGCGCAGCCGGGCAATGGCGGCGACGAGGTCCTCGCGCTCCGACTTCATGGTTTCCAGCCGCTCTTCCTGCTCGGACGCTTCCTCGTCCGCGCGCAGGTTCACATCGCCCAGGCGCTCGCGTTCGGAGGCGAGCCGCTCCAGCTTGCGCTCGATGTCGGCCTCCGACAGGCCGGAGTCGGGCTTCAGCTCGCCCAGATGGTCCGTCAGTTCCGAGGGTTCGCATTGCAGCGTTTCGTTGATGCGGGCCTTGGTCTCGCCGATGCGCTCCTTGGCCGCGACCAGACGCGCATCCGCGCCCGCGCGCGCTTCCCGCGCCTCGCCCGCGAGCCGTTCGAGGTCGCGTGCATTGATCTCGGCCT
>JBATXP010000016.1:0-3560 GCA_049673465.1 Litorimonas sp. | reverse complement strand
GCCCGAGTCCGGCCTCCCGGTAGATCGCCCGGACCCGGTCCCAAGCCGCATAGTGCGCCTCGGACGGCTCATCCGAAATCGACGCCAGCGTGACCGCGAGCAGGTAGCGTTCGTCGGTCGCGACCGGGCTCACCGGATGCGGATTGGAGGATGCGTCAGCCATCCGGTTTTCTTTCGCGTTCCGGCGCGATCGCGCAACGCCGCGATGCACCCGGAGGGCGTGAAGGGCGCTGTCGCGTGTCCGGCTTATGGGCGGCTGCGCTCGAAGGTTGGCATCGGAGGCGCGGTCCCGCAAACAGGCATCCTGTCCGGGAGTGGTTCCCCGGACGTCCGTTCGGACCGAGGTGCAACTCGCCGGACGTTCGAGAACGATGGGTGCGGATCGTCCCCGGTGCGCGCCTTCGCGAAAGGTGCGAACATGCTGGATGACGGCTTGCGGGAAAACCGCGTGTCCGGGTTCACCAAGGGTGGCCAGGTCGTAAACAACTTCCTCGTCATGGCGAAGCAGAACATCCTGCGAGCCCTGTCGCTGACCTCGATCTTCGGTTTGCTGGCCGCCACGCTCGTCTTCTGCACAGTCGGCGACCGGCAGGACCGCGTCACGCTGCTGACAGAAATGATGGCGCGCCCGGCGGGGTTCCTGTTCCCGGACACGGCCAAGGAGGTGACGCTCCACTTCGCGGACGGCGCGAAGGCGCGGGTGGATTACCGCACGCGCCTCGCCCATCCGCGGTATGCCGCCAATCACCGCGCCATGGTCCGGGTGGTCTGGATCTCGGCGGCCGCCTTCCTGCTGGGGGCGGCGACCCCGATGGGGGTGATCGTCTACGCCTCGCTGCGGGTCGGACGGGACATCTCCCGCGACACCCATCTGCGCGGGGCCAAGCTGACTAGCCCCTTGCGCCTCCGCCTGAAAATCCTCGCCTTCAACCGCAGGCAGCGCCGCCTGCAGGGCAACCCCGACTACGTCACTTACGACCTCGCCGGGATTCCCTATCCGTTCCGATCCGAGACCCAGCACACCATGCTGGTCGGCTCCACGGGTTCGGGCAAGACGCAGCTCCTGCTCAAGCTCATCCGCCAGATCGCGGCGCACGACCACGCCGCGCTCATCTACGACAAAATGCGCTCCTTCGTGCCCGCCTTCTATGATCCTTCGCGCGACATCATCCTCAATCCGCTGGACGCGCGCTGCCCGCCCTGGGACATTTTCCGGGACGCCAGCACCCAGGCCGAGTGGGCGGCCATCGCGGAGGCCGTGATCCCGGACTCGGAGCCGCGCGGGGACAGTTTCTTCACGGAAGCCGCGCGCACCGTCTTCACCTGGATCGCCTACAAGACCCAGCTCGAATGCGCGCACCGAGGGACCGCGCCCCGCCTGTCCCTCGTGCTCGACCGGGCCAACCGCATGACCAACACCGAACTGGCCGCCTTTCTGTCGGACACGGACGCGGCCGCCTTGATCGACCCGGCCAACGAGAAGACGACCGGCTCGATCCGGGCCACCATGGCGGTGGGACTGCGTTCGCTGGCCTTCATCGAGGACGCGCCGCCGCCGGAGGCCGCGCATCCCTTCATGCCCGTGCCGCTCCACCGGCGGCCCTTCTCGATCAAGGACTGGGTCGCCTCGCTAGAAGATCCGGGCGCCCGCCGTGATGTCCGGTTCGTGTTCCTGACGTCCCGCTCCGAGCAGCACGCCGCCCTCCAACCGCTGCTGACCATGTGGATCAACATCCACACGACCCAGGTCATGGCCCTGCCGCGCTCGGCCAACCGCGCGGTCTGGTTCCTGCTCGACGAACTGCCGACCCTCAACCGCCTGCCCGTCCTGCTGCCGGTGCTCGCGGAGGCACGCCAGTTCGGGGCGCGCTTCGTCATCGGCCTGCAGGTCATCTCTCAGCTCCGCAGCCTCTACCAGCGCGACGGCGCGGCGAGCATCCAGGGCCTGTGCCGGACCAAGCTGATCTTCAACCCAGGCGACGCCCAGACGGCCAAGGAGATGGCCGAGGTGATCGGACGGCAGGAAGTCCGGCGCAAGGCGCATGGCGTGACCATGGGGGCGTCCGAGATCCGGGACGGGCAAAGCGTGACCGACCAGCGGGCGACGGAATATGTCGTCATGCCGGAACAGCTTAACAAGCTGGCCGACCTGTCGGGCATTCTCGCCGTCAACGGCCAGTTCCCGATCGCGCCCGTGACGCTGCATTACGATCCAGAGGCCAACCGGGTCCGGGGCTTCGTCCCGTCCACCACGGTGGACGCCCGCACCCGCGCCAACCTCTCCTTCGAACCGCCCCGCGATGATGAGGCGGACACTGCCCCGCCGACGCTGCCCCGTCCGAAGCCAAATCCTGAATCATCCAGTGGTCCGCCGCGTCAGGCCCGGACGCCACGCCCCTCCAGCGCGATGTCCTTCTTCGACGCGCCGCCGCCTGACGCCCCTCGCGGCAATCCTGGCGAAGCGGCGGGTCCAGTTTGCCCTGACGCGCCTGGACCCGATGGCACGGGGACCGCTCCCACCGGGTCGGTGTCCGGACTGGTGCCGACGGGCCGCGCGCCGGTCGAGCACGCTACAAACCCAGGCGCGGAAGCCGATCTGGCGAAGACCCGTGAATGCCGCGCCAACCCCGCCTTCCAAGCCGGCCGGAACGGCGAAATCCCCCGTCACCTGCTGCGCAGCCTCACGCGCCGCCGCTCGGTCGACCGCCCGTCATGATGTCGATTGCCAAGGTCGGCACGGCGGCCGGGGCCGCGCGCTACTATACACGGGACAATTACTACACGGGCGGGGAGCAGGCGGCGGAATCGACCTGGGCGGGGGCGGGTGCTGCACGCCTCGGCCTGTCTCCCAATGGCTCGGACGTTGTTGACGTATATCGGACGCCGCAGCCCGTAGAGGCGCGGGCGTTCGAGGCAGTGCTGGACGGTCGGCCGTCGGAGTCCGTGCAGATCGGCCACCGGGACCGGGACGGAACGTGGCAGCATCAGCCAGGCTTCGATCTCACCTTTCTTGCCCCGAAATCAGTGTCCATCCTCGCCTTGGTCGGTGGCGACAGGCGCCTGATCGACGCGCACCGGGCGGCCGTCGCCGAGACCATGGCTTTCGTCGAAGAGCGTCTCATCGGCGTTCAGGAAAATCCGAAAGGCGGTCCCAAGACCATGCGTCCGACCCAGTCCGGTGTCTTCGCGCTCTTCACCCACGATCTCAGCCGCGCCCATGACGCACTGCTGCACACGCATGCCGTGGTGGCCAACGCCACCTGGGACCCGCTCAAGGACCGGTGGCGCGCCATAGACGGGCAGGCGCTCTACGACAATCGGCGTCTCATCTCCAACGTCTTCGACGCCCGGCTGCGGGCGCGCACGGAAGCGCTCGGATACCGCACCGAGATGTCCGGACGCTACGGGGCGTGGGAGGTTCCCATCGGGGACGCTGCGATCCGGCTGCAGTCCAAGCGCCGGCAGGCTATTCTCGACCGGTTGGGCAAAGCGGCGAGCACGGCGGACTGGAACACGCGCCAGGACGTGGCCCGCGCGACCCGCGACGCCAAGCGCGCACC
>JBATXP010000015.1:0-1736 GCA_049673465.1 Litorimonas sp. | reverse complement strand
GGATCGCCGTGGCGTCCTTACGGTGCGACAGGAGGGGCAGCCGGTGCAGCATCGTGCCCAGGAGCGCGATGACCGCCGCACCCGTGAGCTTGCGACGGATCGCGGGTCCCGGGGGTCTCGGCGAAGGGGCCGGCCTAGATCACCGCAGCGTAGGAGATCGCCAGGGCCACCGGCATGCATCCGATCACCGCTCCGCCCACGATCGTCCGCACGATGCCTCCAGCGGAGGGTCTGGCGGCTCGATCAGTGCCTGACATGGATCGCTCTCCGGGCCGCCCGTCCCGGCCGGCGCCGGGCTCCATCCGAGGCATCCCATCCCCCTCGGTGCAAGTGGCTGTAGGCTCAAGGGTCGTTGCGACGGCTCCACCATCTTAGTTTCACCGGTTCTTCTGCGAACGCCTCGGCGGGCGTCCTCCATCCGACGCACTTGCGGGGCGCTTGCGTTCAGGCGGTCGCAGATCGACTTCATGTCGCGATCCGAAAGCGCAGCCGCGGCCGTGTCACGTGGCAGATAGCGCCGCGCCCGCGTGTTCAGGTTCTCGAACGATCCCTTCCGCCAAGGGGCTTGAGGCAAGGGGCTCGAGGATCGCAAAACCAGGCCTCGGTGCCGGAACTCGATGCCGCGACCCTCCGGTGATAAACCTGCGGGCCGGTTGGGGCAGGGGCTTTATCATGCCCATCAGCCGGTTCATCGGATGCGTCGTGCCGCGGTCGTTGAGGCGCAAACAGTACGGCGGACCGGGCCTTGCGTTCGACAAGAGAAGCTACGTCGGCCCTGCCTTGGGCGCGCTCGAAGATCATCGGATCGCCTTCCCGTTCGCCGAACGTCGCGCGGGTTTCGACATGGTCCGGGCGTGCGTGGATCGAGCGGTGCGGCGGGAGGACTAGGCCGCGCGGTCTGCGGGAATGGTGGGCACGCCGTTTCCTGCGACGGCTTGGCAGGTACCGCGCAAGGCGCTCGGACCGGCCGTCTGCTCCATAGACGTCGGCATGGATCGTCTCATGGCTCACCCGAATGGGCTGCCCCTCGATCAGCAGCCGGCCGGCGATCTGCTCTGGAGACCATCCGTCCTTCAGCTTTCCGATCACCGCATCTCGCAGACCCCCGAGCGGGACCAACTTGCATCTCCTCCTGCGTCTGCGGGCCGCCATCTTCTGCGCGACGACGCCATAGTCGCCGTTCGGTCGCCGCAGCTCCGCATCGACGAAACCGTTGCGCTCGATGTCCCGGTAGATCGTCGAACAGTGTCGCCCGATCACAGGCGCGATCTCCCGCACGGACATCCTAGCATGAAGCATGTCCTCGACCGTACGCCGCTCTCGCAGGCTCAGCCCCGTGCGCGCCATTCTCGACCCTCCTTGCCTTGCAGCAAGATAGGGGAATCTTCGCAACCCAGTTTGGAATGTGCCGGCTCCGACGACCGGCACTCTCCAATCGGGCTTATGTGATATATTACTGATAGCTTTGCTGCGCGCCATAGTCGCTGACAAGAAGACGGAGTGGCACGGCGTCTTCCTCGACGTCGGTAAACCAGCCGATAAGGTCACGGAATACGTTATCGGTTTCAACGTCGTTCATCGTTGAAACCTCGCCGATCAGGGCATCACCGCCCTCGGTCGGGCTTTGTTGCGCAAAGGCTGGGTGAGGGATTCGTCTCGTGAACCCAGCGTGGTAGCTGGCCTGCATGAGCAGACCCAACCCGCCGAGCTACGAGACCGAGAACTGGCCGGCCCGC
>JBATXP010000014.1:0-4054 GCA_049673465.1 Litorimonas sp. | reverse complement strand
CGCCCGCGCCGCCATCGCGGACGGCTCGGACGGGCTGTCAATCCCGCGCCCGATTGGCTCGCGCCGCGCCGACGCCATTCCGGTCGTCCCGAAGGTGCGCTTTTCCAACACCGCATCCGGCGACGCGACCATCGTGGAAGTGGAAGGCCGCGACCGGCCGGGTCTGCTCTGGGAAGTCGCCGCCGTGCTGCGCGACTATGACCTCGAAGTCCTGTCCGCTCACATCGAAGGTCTGGGCGAAAAGGCGGTGGACGCCTTCTATGTGCGGCGATCCGGTCCGGACCCGAAGATTCCGGACTCGCTGCGTCGTCAGGTGCGCGCCGACCTGAAGGCGGTGCTGGCCGACGGCGAAGCGATCGCCGCGTGAACACGGTCCCATGAGACTGTTGCGGTCCACGGCGACCATCGCCTCGCTGACCCTCGTCAGCCGGGTTTTGGGTCTGGTGCGCGACGTGCTGATCGCGCGCTTTCTCGGCGCTGGCGCAGTCTCGGATGCCTTCTTCACCGCGTTCAAGCTGCCCAACGTGTTCCGCCGCATGTTTGCCGAAGGCGCGTTCAACGCCGCCTTCGTGCCGCTCTACGCCCGCCGGATCGAACAAGAGGGCGACGCGGAGGCCGACCGTTTCGCGTCGGAAGCCGCGTCGGCCCTCGTCACCACGGTCGCGATCCTCGTGCTCGCCTTTCAGCTGACCATGCCGGTCTCGCTCAACGTGATCGGCTTCGGGCTGGACCGGGCGGTGAACGCCAACGGCGTGTCGCCCTACCATCTGGCCGTGACCTACGCGCTGGTGACCATGCCCTACCTCCTGTTCATGAGCGTGACGGCGCTGGCGTCCGGCGTGCTCAACACGCGCAACCGGTTCGCGCTCGCTGCGGGCGTGCCCATCCTGCTCAACGTCTTCATGATCGCTGCGCTGCTGTCCGCGCCGCGTTTCGGGTTTGACCAGCGCCAGATCGGGCTGGCGCTGACGGTCGCCATCACCACCTCCGGCCTCGCCCAGGCGGCGGCCGTGATCTGGGGCGCGAAGCGGGCGGGCGTGCGCTTCACCCTCCTGCGGCCGCGCCTGACGCCGGGAGTCAAGCGGCTGGTCATCCTCGGCGTGCCGGGCCTGATCAGTGCGGGCATCACCCAGATCAACCTGCTGGTCAGCCACATGATCGCGACCTTCCAGGACAGCGCGGCCAGCTGGCTGACCTATGCCGACCGCCTCTACCAATTGCCGCTGGGCATGATCGGCATCGCCATGGGCGTGGCCCTCCTGCCCACCCTGTCGCGGTCCTTGCGCGCGGGTGACGGCGTCTCCGCCATGGCGACGCAAAACCGCGCGATCGAGCTGTCCATGCTGTTCACCCTTCCGGCAGCCGTCGCACTGTTCATCGTGCCCGACATCCTGATTGCGGGGCTGTTCGAGCGCGGCGAGTTTACGAGCGACACGACTGCGCAAGTCGCCAAGGCGCTGAAGCTCTTCGCCCTCGGCCTGCCCGCTTTCGTCCTGCTGAAGGTGCTGACGCCCGCCTTCTTTGCGCGGGAAGATACGCGTACCCCGATGGTCTGGGCGGGCGTGTCGGCGGTCATCAACATCACGCTCGGCTTCGCCCTGTTCCGCACGATCGGCTTTCAGGGGCTGGCGCTGGCGACCTCGGTCGCGGCGTGGGTCAACGTCGCCGGGCTGACCGTGCTGCTGGTCCGGGCGCGTCATCTGGTCGCCGATATACGCCTGTTCAAGCGCCTACCGCGCATCGCGGCGGCGGCCACCTTCATGGGCGGCGTGCTCTACGGTCTGCGTCGCCACCTGCCCGATCTGGGCGAGACGGGCCTGCTGATGGACGCGGTCTGGCTCGGCGCGCTGACCGGGGCGGGGGGGCTCGCCTTCATCCTTGCCGCCGCCATCCTGCGCGCCTATGGCCTCGCCGACGTCAAGGAGGCCTTCGTCAGGCGATAGGATGGGCGATGACCGAAACCAGCGCATATAAGGGACCGGACCGGGTCTTTTCCGGCGTGCAGCCGACGGGATCGCTGCATCTGGGCAACTATCTCGGCGCGCTCAAGAAGTTCGCGCGGTTGCAGCACGATCACGACTGCCTGTTCTGCATCGTGGACCTGCACGCCATCACCCTGCCCGTCCACCGCGAGAAGCTGGCCGATCAGACGCGCCACATCGCGGCGGCCTTCCTGGCCGCGGGAGTCGATCCGGACAAGGCCGCCGTCTACGCGCAATCGGCCGTGCCCGCCCACGCGGAGCTCGCCTGGTACTTCAACTGCGTCGCCCGTATGGGTTGGGTGCAGCGCATGACGCAGTTCAAGGACAAGTCCGGCAAGAACGCGGAAGCCGCCAGCGTCGGCCTGTTTACCTATCCGGTGCTGCAGGCCGCCGACATCCTCGCCTTCAAGGCGACGCACGTCCCGGTCGGCGAGGATCAGAAACAGCACCTGGAACTGTCGCGCGACATCGCCGCAAAGTTCAACCGCGACTTCGGCGAACCGGCGGGCGAGCCGCACTTCTTCCCGGAACCCGAGCCGCTGATCGACGGTCCCGGCGCGCGCATCATGAGCCTTCGCGACGGCACCAAGAAGATGTCCAAGTCCGATCCGTCCGACGCCTCGCGCATCAACCTGACGGACGACGCCGACACGATCGCCCGGAAAATCCGCAAGGCCAAGACCGACACGGGCGAGGTGCCGGGCGCGGTCGAGGACCTGGACGGCCGCCCCGACATCGCCAACCTTGTCGGAATCTACGCCGCGCTGGCGGATGTGAGCGACGCGGACGTGCTGGCGCAGCATAGCGGCTCGCAGTTCGGACCCTTCAAGGCCGCGCTCGCCGAGGTCGCCGTGGAGGCGCTTCGGCCCGTCTCGGAGCTGATGCGCCGCTACCTCGCCGACTCGGAAGAGCTCGACCGGATCATGGCCGCTTCCGCCGACACGGCACGCGAAATATCGGAACCCATCCTGGCGGACGTCCGCCGCATCATCGGATTTCACGGAAGCCAGAACGGAAATCAGTCATGAAACGCCTCATTCTTCTCTCCGCCGCCGCCCTTCTGGCCGCCTGCGGGAACGCCACGACCGAAACGCGCGACGTGAACGCGGACGACAGCGTCTCCACGACCGAGGTTTCGGTGAACGGAGCGACGACCGTCTCGATCACCTTGCGCGACGGCTACATCATGGCCCCGCTCAAAGGTCGCGACGTGGCGGCGGGCTATTTCCAGACGACGAATGACGGCCCCGACGCCGCGATCGTGTCCGCCACCAGCCCGGTCGCGGAGGTGGTGGAGCTGCACACCCACTCCATGGATGAGGGCGTGATGAAGATGCGCGAAGTGGAGCGGATCGACCTGCCGTCCGGCGAAACGGTCGAATTCCGGCCCGGCGGGCTGCACCTGATGATGTTCGGATTCGCGCGCGAAGAGGGCCAGTCCGAGACACCCGTCACCCTGACGCTCGACAATGGCGAGACGCTGACCGTGACCCTGCCGATCCGCGAGCGCGAATAGCTAGTCCGACAATTCCAGGAACCCCGGCTCCAGCGCCTCCAGCCGGGCCAGTTCCCGCTCCAGGTTGAACAAGCGGATGTCGAGCGGCGGATGGGTGCGGCTGAAGCTCTGGCTTTCGCGGTGGATTTCCACGCCCGCCTCCCAGCCCGCCACGGTCTCCGCGATGTCGTAGCCCGCATTGCGCATCAGGGTCAGCGCGTCGCGGTCGGCCTGTAGCTCCACCTCCCAGCGCGGGCCTTCCGGCGAATGGCCGCGCAGCACGTGCGCCATTTCGTGGGCGATGACGAAGGCCAGCGCCGCGTCGCCGCGCACGCTTTCCACCAGGGCGGACGACAATTCGATTTCGCGCCCGTCCGTACCCGCATTCAACGCGTCCGAATTGATAACGAAGGCCGGCGCGACGCAGGCATCGTCCGCGTCGATCCGCAAGGGTGCGGAGCCCTGTCCCGCATCGAGCACGAGCGGTGCGTCCGCCCGGATCGGCCAGCCCGACACGATCTCCTCCCCCGGCCGGATGTCGGCCTCGTCCGCCGGCGAACCGGGCACCACGGCGCGC
>JBATXP010000013.1:0-3316 GCA_049673465.1 Litorimonas sp. | reverse complement strand
CTGCGGGGGGACGCGATGGCCCGCGACGTGGGCCATCGGGTGGCGGCCCACTTCCGCGACTGGCTGGAAGCGCGGTTGACGGAGCCGGAGCGGGCACTGGAGCTGCTCGGCGCGGTCGAAGGCTGGGGCCTGTTGAGCGGGCTGGGTCTCGACGCCCCGTTTCCCACGGGTTAGGCCCACCTCATGGCTGGTTTTCCCCCTCTTCCCCGCATCGTCGTCGAGCCCATGGTGCGCCGCGCGCTAGAGGAGGATTTCGGCGTGTCGGGCGACCTGTCGGCCAACCTGCTGGTCCCCGCAGCCGCGACCGGGTCGCTCGTCATGCGCGCGCGCGAGGCCGGGGTGATCGCCGGGATGCAGGCCGCCCAGCTGACCTATGAACTGGTCGATCCATCCGTGGCGTTTACGGTCGAGGTGCCGACGGGCGGCACGGTCGAGGCGGGCACGGTGATCGCCCGCGTGGAAGGGCCAAGCCGCTCGTTGCTTTCGGCTGAACGGGTCGCGCTGAACTTTCTGGGACGCATGAGCGGGGTCGCCACGCTGACGGCGCGCTACGTCGCCGCCGTGGAAGGAACCGGCACCCGCATCGCCGCGACCCGCAAGACCACGCCGGGACTGCGCGCGCTGGAAAAGCGAGCCGTGCTGGCGGGCGGAGGATTTGCGCACCGCGAGAGTCTCGCTTCCGCGATCATGGTCAAGGATAACCATATCGCCCTGGCGGGCGGCATCCACGAAGCCCTGTCCCGCATCATGGAACGACGCGACCATATGAGCACGGTCAGCGTGGAAGTGGACACGCTGGAACAGCTCAAGATCGTCCTTCCCTATCAGCCGGACGTGGTTCTGCTCGACAATATGGGGCCGGAGAGGCTCGCCGAAGCCCACGCCGTCATCCGCAGCTTCGCCGCCAACCGCCTGACGGTGGAAGCGTCGGGCGGCGTCAATCTCGACACGGTGCGGGGCATCGCCGAAACAGGCGTCGACGTGATCAGCGTCGGCGCACTGACCCACAGCGCGCCGAATTTCGATATTGGAATGGATGCGCCTTAGCGGTCCGGCAAAGCCGGAATTTTCGATCGGCGATCGAAAATAGCGAAGCGCCGTGAGCCCAAGCGAACGGACTCCCGCGAAGCGGGAGAAAAACGCCGAAACCATCCCATCCCTACCGGGGCGAAAACAGCAAAGCGCCCCTGGATCAGGTCCGAGGCAGGCTCCCGCCCAAGCGAACGGACTCCTGTAAAGCGGGAGGGCCGGAGGTCTACCGCTCCGGCAGCACTTCCGTCCCGTCGCGCACGGCCTTGTAGTACTTCCAGCTCGTCATGTTGGGACGGGGATCGCTGACGGGGGGCGGGCTGGCATATTTCGGGTAGTTGGTTGCGATCTCGGTCTTCATGCGCTCCGATAGGTCGTCATAGCTGGCCAGTTTCCGCCCGGCCGTGTGCATGTAGATGATCCCTTCGCGGCCGTTCATCTTCATCCAGGGCAGCCAGTCGCTCATGCGCGCCCAACCGACGGCGACGTCGGTCGTGTCCTCGCCCGGATCGGTCAGCTCGTCCGTGCGGCCGAGGAAGTTGAACATCTCGGTCGCGTGGTAGGTCCCGCCGATCTCCGCCTGATAGTCGCTGCCGAGAGGATTGGAATACCAGAGCGGGAAGGTCGAGTTCATCTGGAACCGGTCGCCCAGCACGTCGCCGTAGAAGGTGGTCGGCTGCCCGTCGCGGCCCGTGACGTAGGAGGAGAAGTTCACCGGATCGTTGGCGACATGCATCACCTCGACGGTCTCCCCGCTCCACGGATTGTCCCAGGTCGCGAGCGGCTCGCCCGTTTCCTTGTCGAGATAGAGCAGGATCTCCCGGCTCACCAGCTTGTAGCCGAGGCCGCGTTCCGGGTCGTTGACCGTGCCGCACTGCCGGATGTTCATGCCCTCCACGTCGAACAGGTGCTTGTCGCGCTCGCCCTGCTTGCGCGAATAGGCCTTGCCGAACCAGTAATAGGTGACCGGCTTTTCGTCGATCAGGGAGCATTGCACCTTGCGCGCCGCCGTCATCGCGCCTTCCGGGCTGTCCAGATCGATGATGCCGTACTTCATCGCGCCTTCGGGCAGGCTGTAATCGTCCTGTGCCTGCGCGGCTCCGGCCAGCACCAGGGCAAGGCCCGCACCCAATAATAGCTGCTTCATCTCAGTCTCCACTTCCACTTCCGGTTTTCAGATCGATATTGGGCAAGTAGCTTTCCTTGCCCGCCGTGCAGCTGGCCTGAAGCCAGCGAGTATTGATCGCGAGGCGTTCGACTTCGGGATTCGTCCAGGTGTAGCCGGGCGCATAGTCCGGATCGTCGCCGCGATAGGTGTAGAGCACCAGCGAGTCCCGGTTCACCCCGGTCGGCCAGCGCACGTTGCGCATCTTCAGCCCGACGCGCGGATGCGCCTCCGTGGCCTCGATCCAGACGCGCCCGCCCTGATCGTGCAGGACGAGGTCGTTGTAGAAGGCGTATTCGCCGTCTTCCTTGCGGGGGCTGACCCAGCATTTGAAGGTTCGGGCGCGCAGCATGTCGAAGGGACGATCGGGCGCGCCGAAACGAAACCCCTCGTCCGACGCCACGACAACGCCGCCGCATGTGGGGGTCGGATCGATCGCCGTTCCGCGAAAGCTGTCGAACTCGCGGGTGAAGCTGCGCTCGCAATCGGGCTGTCCCTCGCGGATCTCTCGCGAACGGATCGCGCCGTCCTCGACCCGGTATTGCAACCGCGCTTGCGTCCGGCGGCCCGTGGGCGACACGGTCGTGGCTCGGAAACCGTCGCCATCGCGTTCGATGATCAGTTCTAGGCGCGGCAGGTGCTCCGCGTCCGGCACGTCCAGCGTGGTGTAGAAATAGGCCTGCTCCTCATTGGTATAGATACCGGGCAGCAGGGCCTGCATCTCGCGCAGGTCGCGCTTGGCGGTCTTGGTCGCGGCATCGTCCTGCGCGGAGGCGGGTGCGGCGAGCAGGAGGAGTATGGCTGTTAGCATCCTCACAGCGCGGGGGCCTCGACGATCAGCACCTGAACGTCGGCGAGCCCGTCGCGCAACGGGCGGGCTTTGGCATAGTCCGGCGAGTTCCAGAAACGGAGCGCCGCCTCGCGGTCGGGCCATTCGCTGATCGCCACCGACGCCCCATCCGCCAGATCGCCTTCCAGCACGGTCGCGCCCGGCGCGCGCATGACGTAGCGTCCGCCGAACCGTTCGACCAGCGGGGCGGTCGCGGCGGCATAGCCGGACAGGAAGGCGTCGCGGTCGTGCACCTTCGCCGTGATGATCATGTAGCAGCGCGTGTCGCTCAT
>JBATXP010000012.1:0-6066 GCA_049673465.1 Litorimonas sp. | reverse complement strand
GATCAGGTGCGCTTCACCGTCTCCACCAATCCCGGGACGCCGCTGGGACCGCTCGACAAGATCGCATCGGGCGGCGAAATGGCGCGCTTCGCCCTCGCCATCAAGGTCGCGCTGGCCGCGCGCACGGAAAGCGTCATGGTCTTCGACGAGGTCGACCAGGGGGTCGGCGGGGCCGTCGCGACCGCCGTGGGCCGTCGCCTCGCCAAGTTGTCGGAAACTGCGCAAGTCTTCGTCGTCACCCACAGCCCGCAGGTTGCGGCTTCCGCTGATCACCAGTTCCGCATCGAGAAGACCTCGACCGGTACCAGCACAAACACCCACGTCCACGCCATCGCGGCAGCCGAACGCGAGGAGGAGATCGCCCGCATGCTCGCGGGAGAAACGGTGACGGATGCGGCAAGAGCGGCAGCGCGGCAGTTGATCGCGAGTTGAGGCAGGGAGCTTTCCGTGTAGGCGATCCCCGATTTTGGTCCGACCGCGATTGCCATCGCCGAGAATTTCCCATTTAAGCTCCGCTTATTCCCGCGAATGCAGGGGTGAGCGACAGTAAGAGGGGGCGTCTTGTCCGACCGGCAGCAGACCTATGACGACCTCGTCGCCCGCATCCGGGAGGCGGACGCCGCCTATTACAATGAGGACGCGCCGCTCCTGTCGGATGCGGAATATGACTCGCTGCGCATGGAATTGCGCGCGATGGAGGACCTTTACCCTGAGCTGAAGACGGACGACAGCCCGACGCGGACCGTGGGCGCGACCCCGTCCGGCCGCTTCGGCAAGGTCCGCCATGCCGTTCCCATGCTCAGCCTCGACAACGCCTTCACGGACGAGGATGTGGCCGACTGGGCCGCGCGGGCGCGGCGGTTCCTCGGGCTCGACGATAGCGAGCCCATGGCCTTCACGGCGGAGCCCAAGATCGACGGGCTATCGGCGGCGTTGCGCTACGAAGATGGCGTTCTGGTGCAGGGCGCGACGCGCGGCGACGGCGCGGTCGGCGAGGACGTGACCCGCAATCTCCGCACGCTGGACGACGTGCCCCAGCGCCTGTCCGGCTCCGGCTGTCCGGACGTGCTGGAGGTAAGGGGAGAGGTCTATATCGAACACGATGCCTTCGCCGCCATGAACGCCGCGCAGGAGGCAGCGGGCGAGAAGCTCTACATGAACCCGCGCAACGCCGCCGCCGGCTCCCTGCGCCAGATCGACCCGACCATCACCGCGACCCGCCCCCTGCGCTTCTTCGCCTATGCGTGGGGCGAGGTGAGCGAACCGATCGCGGACAGCCAGTTCGAGGCGATCGCCAAGCTCGCCGAATGGGGCTTCCAGACTAACGACCGTTCGGGCCGGTTCGACGATGCGGACGGCTTGATCGCGCACTACGAGACGATCGAGGCCGAGCGGGCCGGATTGGGCTACGACATCGACGGCGTGGTCTACAAGGTAGACCGACTGGACTGGCAGGACCGGCTCGGTTTCGCGGGCCGCGCCCCGCGCTGGGCGGTTGCGCACAAGTTCCCGGCCGAGAAGGCCATCACGATGCTGGACCGCATCGACATCAATGTCGGCCGTACCGGTTCGCTCGCCCCGCTCGCCCATCTCGCGCCGATCAATATTGGCGGCGTGCTCGTGTCCAAGGCGACGCTACACAATGAGGACGAGATCGAGCGGTTGGGCGTGAAGCCCGGCGACGTCGTTCGCGTCCAGCGCGCGGGCGACGTCATTCCCCAGATCCTCGAAGTGGTGGAAGATGGCGGCGGAGTCCCGTTCGTCTACCCCACGACCTGTCCGAGCTGCGGCTCCGACGCCGTCCGTGCCGTGGATGAGAAGGGCAAGCGGGACGTCGTCCGGCGCTGCGTCAACGCGCTGTCCTGCCCGGCCCAGGCCAAGGAATATCTTAAATATTTCGTCTCCCGCCCCGCCATGGACGTAGACGGTCTCGGCGAGCGGCAGATCGAGGACTTCTTCGAGCGCGGCGATGTGCGCGAACCCGCCGACATCTTCACGCTGGAGCGGCGCAATGACGACCTAAAACTGGAGGACCGCGAAGGCTTTGGAGAGAAATCCACCCAGGCCCTGTTCCGCGCGATCGAAGCGCGGCGCACGGTGGAATTGCCGCGTTTTCTGCGCTCGCTCGGCGTGCGCCATGTCGGGCAGGGCAACGCCAATCTGCTCGCGCGCCATTTCGGCGACTGGCAGTCTCTCCATGAGAGTGCCAAAGCCGGAACGGAGGAGATGCTGACTATCGACGGCATCGGCGAGGCGGCCGCTTCGGCCTTGCATGACTTTCTCGTCGCGGATGCAGGGAAGGGCGCGCTCGCGCGGCTATTGGAGCAGGTCGAGGTGACTGCGGTCGAGGCCGCGAACACAGACTCCCCCGTGTCCGGCAAGACGGTCGTCTTCACCGGCAAGCTGGAGAAGTTCACCCGCGACGAAGCCAAGGCCCGGGCGCAGTCCCTCGGCGCGAAAGTGTCCGGCTCCGTGTCCGGCAAGACGGACTACCTCGTCGCGGGGCCGGGGGCGGGCAGCAAGCTGAAGAAGGCGGAGGCGGCGGGTGTCGCGGTCCTCACCGAGGACGAGTGGCTGGAGCTGATCGGCTAGCCGTCAGACGGGCTCACTTCCGCGAACGCCCCCGTCCGCTCCATCATCAACAGTTTCGCCGAAATGATTGAAAAGTAAGCGCCTTGCAGCACCAGTTCGCCTTCACGCACGCGCTGGGCGATGAAGTCGAAACTCATCAGGTTCTGCAGGCTCATGCGGATGCCTTCCAGCTCCAGCTCGGTCTGCGCTTCCTTTCCCGTGAGACCGCGCGCCAGAATGCGGTCGCGCGCCGGGGCGAGATGGCTGATCCACGCCCCGACATAGCCGTCCTCGATTCCGTCCAGGCATCCTTCGATCCCGCCGCAGCTCTCATGTCCCATGACGAGGATGACCTTCACGCCGAGCATGTTCACGGCATATTCCAGCGCCGCCGCCGTGCTGGGCGTCGGCGTGTCCACGTCGCCTCTCGGCACGATGTTGGCGACGTTGCGCAGCACGAACATCTCGCCCGGATAGGCGTGGAAGATGTCGGTCGGATCGACCCGGCTATCGGAGCAGGAGATCAGCATGACGCGCGGCGACTGCCCGCTCCGCCCCAGCGTCTCGTAGAGCTTCTTCTGCTCCGCGAAGTCCGACATGCGGAACTCGCGATAGCCCTTGATCAACTGCTCCGGCATGGTCCCCCTGACCTTCGTCCCCTTCGCCCCGCCTCGTCATATCGGCGCGGCGCATCGGGTCAAGCCGGGCCATCGCGCTCGGGATGGCTGAGGGGGGCGCGTTGACTTCGCTCCGACCACCCGGCACTTTGTCCCTCATGGGAGCGTCCGCCACATATCTGCCCCGCGAGACCGTCCGCACCCTGTCCCGCCGCTCCGACCTGTGGGGGGCTTGGCTGACACTGCATGTGTGGGGCGTGGTCTTCGCGGCCTGGGCGATGGCCATCCTCTGGACCAACCCGCTCACGATTCTTCTGGCGATCCTGCTCGTCGGATCGCGGCAGCACGGCATGGCGATCCTGATGCACGACGCGGCGCATGGCGTGCTGTTCAAGACCAAGGCGCTCAACGAATTCGTCGGCAAGTGGCTGCTCGGCGCGCCCTATGGCGGCGACATGGCCGCCTATCGCCGCTACCACCTGAAGCACCATCGCTACACGCAGACCGAAGACGATCCGGACCTGCCGCTTTCCGCCAAGTTCCCGACCAGTCGCGCCAGCCTGCGCCGCAAGTTTCTTCGCGACCTGACGGGGCAGACCTTTCTGCGGCTGCGCCTCGCCAGCCTGAAGTCCAAGTCCGAACCCGGCATGGAAGCGTTCGAGAAGACCTCCGCCTGGCCCTACCTGATCACCAATGGCGTTCTGTTCGGCGGCCTCGCCCTGCTGGGCCAGTGGTGGGTCTATCCGGTGCTGTGGCTGCTACCGCTCGCGACCTGGTTCATGGCCGTGCTGCGCAACCGCAACATCGCCGAACACGCGCTGACCTCCACGGACGGCAATGTGCTGACCCAGGCGCGCACGACCCGCGCCAACTGGATCGCCCGCATGTTTCTCGCGCCCTACTGGGTCAACTACCATGTCGAGCATCATGCCTACATGTTCGTGCCTTGCTGGCAGCTGCCGCGCTTACACCGCGCCATGGTCGCCCACCACGGCGACATGGAGCTGCAGCCGGGCTATCGCCAGGTTCTGAGACTCGCCGCAACAGGTTGATATCCATGCGTTCTCTTCTTCTCGGTGGCGCGGTCGCGCTACTCTCCGGTCCCGCATTCGCGCAGGCCGGACCGCCCGGAGAGGTCGAGACGCTCTACGACATCGCCACCGCACCGAGCGCGAAGCGCATCCGCGACGATATACAGACCCTGGTCGATTTCGGCACGCGCCACACCCTGTCGGAAACCGAGTCGGACAAACGCGGCATCGGGGCCGCGCGGCGATGGATCTTCGACGAGTTCAATCGAATCGGCGCGGATTGCGGCGGTTGCCTCGAGGTCATCTACGTCATTGATACGGTGGAGGGCGAGCGCCGCATTCCGGAACCGACCGAGGTCGTGTCCGTGCTGGCGATCCAGCGTGGCACGACCGACCCCAACCGCTACGTCATGATGAGCGGTGATATTGATAGCCGCGTCACCGACCCGCTCGACGGAACGTCCGACAGCCCCGGCGCCAACGACAATGCCTCCGGCATGGCGGGCGCGATCGAGGCGGCGCGCGTCCTCAGCCAGTATGAGTTTCCCGGCTCCATCATCTATGCCGGCCTCTCCGGAGAGGAGCAGGGACTGTTCGGAGGCCAGATCGTCGCCGCCTACGCCAAGCAGCAGGGCTGGGACATAAAGGGCGTGCTCAACAACGACATGATTTCCAACATTCGCGGGATCGACGGCGTGATCGACAACACGTCGGCCCGCGTCTTCTCCGAAGGCGTGCGCTACGTCGAAACGCCCGAAGAGGCCCGCCTGCGCCGCTTCGAGGGAGGAGAGGTGGACAGCCCCAGCCGCAATCTTGCCCGCTACGTCAAGGCGATGGCGGACCAGTATATGGTCAATCTGGATATGATGATGGTCTACCGCCTCGACCGGTTCCGCCGCGGCGGCCACCATCGTCCCTTCAACGAGGCGGGCATCCCCGGCGTACGCATCATGGAAACTCATGAGCACTATGACCGCCAGCACCAGGATCTGCGCACCGAGGACGGCATTGTCTATGGCGACACGATGGATGGGGTGGATGCGGACTACGCCGCCAAGCTCACCGGCTTGAACGCCATCGTGCTCGCCGGAATGGCCGGCGCGCCGCCTTTCCCCGCCAACGTCGAAATCGAAGGCGCGGTCCAGCCGAGCGCGAAGCTGACCTGGGACACGCCCGAAAACGCCGCCAACCTGGCGGGCTACCGCGTGCATTGGCGTCTCACGACTGAACCCGAATGGACCCGCTCCCGCTTCGTCGGCGACGTCAACGAATGGACGTTCGACAACCTCGTGATCGACAACTACTTCTTCGGCGTCAGCGCGGTCGCGGAAGATGGCAGCGAGACCCCGGTCATATTCCCAGGCCCGGCGGGACGGTTCTAGGAATGCTGACCGCCTGCGCGCGGTCTCATTCTGGTCCCCTTCGGGGCATCGGAGCACCTCGTCCTCACGGGGGCACGCAGCGTTTCTGATCGACCGTCCAGTGGACGGTCGATAGCGTAGTGCCGCGCGCCATGCGCGCGGTCCGAAACGCATTGCGTGCAGCCTGCCCTGGACTTGATCCGGGGGCAACTCCGCTACGAACATTCAAAGGGATGTTCGCTTAACGCTGCGTGCCCCCGCACGGGGGTTTGCGACCAAGCGGCGTAGCGCGCCGCGACTCGCATGGGCCGGAGCGCAGCGAAGGTCGGAGGGGGACACCCAGCATCAGCCGCGCGCAGCGCGTCCTTATATGGACGGTGCAAACACGCCGTTCCCGCCCTGCCCTCTCCCCCGCTCATCCCCGCGCACGCGGGGATCCAGTGGCTCACCAACCCCTCGGCTGGCCAGGACCCCGCACCCACGTCG
>JBATXP010000011.1:0-2663 GCA_049673465.1 Litorimonas sp. | reverse complement strand
GGTGGCTGGTGCTGCGCCGGGGTCCGGCGGCGCGCGTGCTCGACGAGCTGGTCGAGGAGACGGGTGCGGGCGCAGTCTACTGGAACCGCCGCTACCATGCGCCGGACCGGGAGCGCGACGCGGCTATCAAGGAAGAGCTGTCCGCGCGCGGCCTCACGGTGGAGAGCTTCAAGGGCAACCTTCTGGTCGAGCCGTGGGAGGTGCAGACCAAATCGGGCACGCCCTACCGCGTCTTCACCCCGTTCTGGCGTCAGGCGAAGGAGGTGATGAAGGTGGGCGAGCCGTTGCCCGCGCCGGAGCGGCTCGACAGCGTCGGCGGCAATGTGGGCTCGGACGATCTGGACGATTGGGGTCTGCTGCCGACGACCCCCGACTGGGGCTCCAAGATGATGGCCTACCACACGCCGGGCGAGACGGGGGCGACGGAACGGTTGGAGGATTTCCTCGCCGGGCCGATCGAGGACTATGCCGAAGGCCGCGACCGACCGGACAAGGACCTGACGTCCAAACTGTCGCCGCATCTCGCCCACGGCGAGATCAGCCCGCGCCAGATCTGGGACGCCTGCAAGGACAATGAGTATACATCGCGGAAATTTCTGTCCGAGATCGGCTGGCGGGAGTTTTCCTACACGCTGCTCTACTACAATTCCGACCTGGCGACGGAGAACTTCAACGATGGCTACGACGCCATGGCCTGGGACCATGACGAGCAGGCCTTCGAGGCCTGGACCAGGGGCCGGACCGGCTATCCGTTCGTGGATGCCGGGATGCGCCAGCTCTGGGAAACGGGCTGGATGCACAACCGGGTGCGCATGGTCACGGCCAGCTTCCTGATCAAGCATCTGATGATCGACTGGCGCGACGGCGAGGACTGGTTCTGGGACACGCTGTTGGAGGCCGACCTCGCCGCCAACGCCGCCTCCTGGCAATGGGTCGCGGGCACGGGCGCGGACGCCGCGCCCTATTTCCGCGTCTTCAACCCGTTCGGCCAGGGCGAGAAGTTCGACCCCAAGGGCGACTATGTGCGCCGCTGGGTGCCGGAACTGGCCGAGCTGCCGAGCAAGTACATCCACCAACCCTGGACCGCGCCCAAGGAGGTGCTGGACAAGGCGGGGGTGGTGCTGGGCGAAACCTATCCGGAGCCCATCGTGGACCACAAGCCTGCCCGCGAACGCGTGCTGGCTGCCTATAAGGACGCGCGGGAGGCGGCATAGCGCCGCCTCCTCCTCTCATGAATCTCACTGGAACTTCATTGGAACCGTCGGGGCGGCCTTCCCATAGTATAGGCATGACCGCTTTCCGCTTCCTCGCCCCCATCGCCGCCTTCGCCATCATCGCCGCCTGCGCGGAGGCGCCGTCGCGCGTCTCCACCGAAGGCGATCAGGGCGAGCCGCGCGCCGAACCCAAGACCATGGTCGCTTCCGCCGTCGAAGGCCCGCAGGCGCCCTACCTGTCGGACGCGCCGGACGGGCTGGACACGGCGATCTTCGCGGGCGGCTGCTTCTGGTGCGTGGAGAAGGATTTCGAGGCCTTGCCCGGCGTGGTCGAGGTCGTGTCCGGCTATACGGGCGGCACGCTCGACAATCCGGACTACAAGACGGTGAGCTATTCGGAGACCGGCCATTTCGAGGCCGCCGAAGTGCTATTCGACCCGGATGAGGTGAGCTACCGCGAGTTGGTGGACTTCTACTGGACTACGGTGGATCCGACCGATCCCACCGGCCAGTTCTGCGACACCGGCAGCTCCTACCGCACGGCCGTCTTCGCGACGGACGCGCAGCTGGCGGATGCTCAGGCGAGCCTCGCCCAGGTCGAGGCGACCAAGCCGTTCGACGCCCGGATCGTCACCCCGATCCTCCCGGCCGTGACCTTCTACGACGCGGAAGACTACCATCAGGACTACTACAAGAAGAACCCGATCCGGTACCGGACGTATAGGGCGGCATGTCGGCGGGACGCGACGTTGAAGCGGTTGTGGGGCGATGCCGCGAAGGGTGGGAAATAACTTCCAAATCCCTCCCCCGGGCAGGGGGAGGTGGCACGACGGCCGCAGGCCGAGTGACGGTGGGGGCCGAAACGTCTCGGGATCGCACGACGCCGACGTCGCCTATGACCGATGGTCTCGGCCCCCACCGACCCTGGCGCTTCGCGCGGCGGCCCACCTCCCCCTGCCCGGGGGAGGGATTTAATAGACTTACTCCCGCACCACCGGTCCCCTATACCCCGACGCCGCATACGCCTTCAGCCGTCGCACCTTGCCGCCGCCCAATTCGATGTCGATCGGACCCAGCGGCTCCAGCGTTTCGAAGTCCCGCTCGAAATAGGGCTCGTAGCTGTCGGCATAGTAGGACACGAGCAGTACGTTTTCCGCCCCGACCGGTAGCGCGCGCGTCAGTTCGGCATGGCTGTTGAGGCGCGGCTCGTATCGCCACATGCGCAGGGGCGCGGTGTTCTCCAGGCCGTAATATGTGGTGGCGTAGAACATGAGGCGGTTGTCCACCGCGACCCTATCGAAATCGCCCGCCTCGTAGGCCTGCCGGATCGCCGCCACCGTTTCCGGCCAGGCGCGCTGGCGCTTGACGGCATTGGCGAAGCCGAGACGGTCGGTCAGCTGAGGCGAGGTCAGAACGAGGGGCGGGACGACCGTGAAGACGGCATTGAGC
>JBATXP010000010.1:0-2058 GCA_049673465.1 Litorimonas sp. | reverse complement strand
GTCTGCGGGTTCACGCCCCCATCCACTTCCAGCACGATGTCGCGGCCCGTTCGGTCGATCAGGTCGCGGATGGCCTCGATCTTGGCGAGTTGGCTGTCGATGAAGCTCTGCCCGCCAAAGCCCGGATTGACGCTCATGACGAGGATCAGGTCCAGCAGGTCGATGACGGGTTCGATCACGGAGACGGGCGTGCCGGGATTGAGCACGAGGCCCGGCTTGGCCCCGAGAGCGTGGATGGTCTGCAGGCTGCGGTGGGTGTGCGGGCTGGCATCGGGGTGGATGGACAGATAGTCGGCCCCGGCCTCCACGAAGGCTTCCAGATAGGGGTCGGCCGGCGCGATCATCAGGTGCACATCGAACGGCTTGGGGGAATGCGGACGCAGCGCCTTCACGACCGCCGGGCCGATGGTGATGTTGGGCACGTAATGGCCGTCCATGACGTCCACATGGATCATGTCCGCCCCGGCCGCGTCCACGTCGGACACGGCCTGGCCCAGGGCGGCGAAATCGGCGGAGAGGATGGACGGGGAGATCAGGATATCGGTCACGGAGGTCCCTGTCGGTTTGTCCGGTCCACTATCCGCTCGCAGTGGCAATCCCCTGTCGGGCGGCCCGGATTCTAAGTGGTCTCGCTCCCGCGACGACTAGCAGTCGCCCCCCGGTTAGGCAACGCGCCCCTGCCGCGCGTGAGTGTGGATGACGGGGCAGAGAAAAGCCCGGCCGGCCTGAGGCCGACCGGGCTGGATTGGGTCGAGGCTGTCCGCGCCTACTTGCGGATCGGCCGGTAGTCGGTCGTGCCCGTCGACGTGTAGCCGTAGCTGCAGGAGCCGTCAGCCTGCATGACCGAGCCGCTGGGGCAGCTGGCCGGGGTCGCCGCAGGCGGATAGTAGGTCGACGACGTCGTCGAGGAGTAGCTGCCGCCCTGCATGCAGGTGCCGTCGGACTGCAGGGTGGTGCCGGCCGGACAGTCGGCCATGTCGCCCGAATAGGTCGAGGTGGTGTAGCTCGAAACGGAGCTGGAATAGGAGGACGAGCCGCCCTGCATGCAGGTGCCGTCGGACTGCAGGGTCGTGCCGACCGGGCAGTCGGCCATCCCGCTGGAATAGGTCGTGCCGCCATAGCTCGTGGACGGGGCCGTGTAGACGGTCGTCGGGGCGGCCGGAACGCTGCCGCACGTGCCGACTTGGGTGCAGTCCACATAGACCGGGCCCGGAGAAACCGGGAAGGAGGTCACGGGCGCGGGCGCGGTGTAGACCGGAGCCGGAGCGACGCAGGCCGCGCCGCAATTCTGGCCGGCTTCGTAGTCGTAGCCGCCATAACGCGTGGAGTGGCCGCTGCTGGCGCAGGCCGTCAGGCCCAGCATCGCCACGCTGGACCCCGCCATGAGGCCCAGACGAATGATATTTCTTGAGCTCATCTCGAGCCTCCCATTTTGACACATCGCTAGGGCCATGTGTTCAAGTTCCATACCAGATCGGCGGCGGTTGGACCACGTCCCGGTTAATTTCGCCTTTATGGCGCGCCCCCGTCGCGGCGCAGCGCCGCGATGAAGAAGCCGTCCATGCCCCGGCCGTCCGGCGCGTCCACCGGCAGGATGCGAAGCGAATCCCGCTCCACGCGCTCGTCCGGCAGATCGAGCCCGTCCAGCGCTGGCAGCGGAATGCGGCGAAATTCCGGCAGGGCCTTCACCAGCTTGTCCACCCGCGCCAGACCTTCGCGTTCCTGCAGGGAACAGACGGAATAGAGCAGGACCCCGCCCGGCGCCGTCATTTTCGCGGCGGCGGCGAGCAGCTTGTCCTGGATTCGCGTCAGCGGGGTGATGTCCTTTTCCCGGCGATTGTAGAGCACGTCCGGGTGGCGACGGAACGTGCCGGTCGCCGAACAGGGCGCGTCCAGCAACACCGCATCGAAGGGGGCGTCGGGCGTATAGTCCGTGATGTCGGTTGTCACCACGGTCGCGCCGGAGTTCGTGCGGGCGAGGTTCTGGGACAGGCGCTCGGTGCGCGCCTCCGACAGGTCGATGGCCGTGACGTCCCCACCCATGGCGCAGAGCTGCAT
>JBATXP010000009.1:0-10507 GCA_049673465.1 Litorimonas sp. | reverse complement strand
AGCAATTCGTCCGCCACCTCGCGCGCGGCGCGCTGGTTGGCCTGGTCCGTGGTGGTGAGCAGCTGGTAGGGGTCGCGGCTGGCGGAGTAGGAGGAGGTCCGGTCGGAGCGGCCTTGCGCGATGGTGCTGCCGTCCGACGTGGCGAGAAGCGTCCAGCTGGCCCGCACCTGGCTGTCGAAGCGCGTGGCGCGGTCCTCGTCCGATACGCCCAAACCGATCCGCAGGACCCGGGGCTCGACCGTCAGCGTATAGGGCTGGGGCCTGCCGTCCGGCGCGCCCATGCGGTCGGCCAGGCGCTGGCGCACCAGGAAGCCGACGGCGCGGTCGGCCTCGTCGTCGCCGTCCGTGACATCCACGCTCATCCGGTCGAAGGCGGTCTGCCCGGCAGTGGTGGCGTGGAGCGGCTGAAACCCCGCGCACGCCGTCAGGGCGGACAGTCCGGCGACGAGGAGGGCGGTGGCGAGGAGCTGTTTCATGAGGCGACTATATTCACGATGCGGCCCGGAACGACAATGACCTTTCGGACAGTCTGGCCGTCCAGCAGGCGGGCGACGTTGGGTTCGGCCAGCGCCAGCGCCTCGACATCGTCCTTGGACAGGTCCACGGCGACCGTAATCTCCCCCCGCCGCTTGCCGTTGACCTGAACGGGCAGGGTCAACCTATCCTCGACCAGCAGGGCGGGGTCGACTTCGGGCCAGGGCGCGGTGGCGCACAGCCCGTCTCCGCCCAGCGCGTGCCAGCACTCCTCCGCCAAATGCGGCATGAAGGGCGCGATGGACCGCACGAGGATGCCCAGCGCTTCCAGGCGCGCCGCGTCCTGGTGCCTGTATTTCGACAGGTGGTTGGTGAGTTCGTAGATCTGCGCGACCGAGGTGTTGAAGCGGAACGCCTCGATCCCGGCCGTGATCTTGTCCAAGGCCTTGTGCGCGGCCCGGCGCAGCGCCAGCGCTTCGCCGGCGGCGTCCCCTGCCACGGTGGTCGGCGCGGCCTTCGGCACGTTCGTGCCCTCCACGATGCGCCAGACCTTCTTCTGGAAGTTCCACGCGCCCCGCACCCCGTCCTCGGACCATTCCACGTCGCGTTCCGGCGGAGAATCGGACAGCACGAACCAGCGCGCCACATCCGCGCCGTAGGTTTCGATGATGTCGTTGGGGTCGACTGTGTTCTTCTTGGACTTGGACATCTTGATGACGTCGCCGCGCGTGACGAGCTTCCCGTTGTCGATGCGCAGCAACCGGTTGCCGTCCTCGATCACGTCAGCGGGCACCACATACTCCCCGTCCTCGTCCGTGTAGACGGCGTGGGTCACCATGCCTTGCGTGAACAGCCCGGCGAACGGCTCCCCGCTCGGCATGTCAAGCAGGCCGCAATCCCTCAGGCCGCGCGTGAAGAAGCGCGAATAGAGCAGGTGCAGCACGGCGTGCTCCACCCCGCCCACATACTGGTCCACGGGCAGCCAGGCGCTCGCGGCCTCGCGGTCGAAGGGCGAGCCGTCGCGCCCGGCGAACTTGGCGAAGTACCAGCTGGAATCCGCGAACGTGTCCAGCGTGTCGGTCTCCCGCTCCGCCGCGCCCCCGCATTTCGGGCAGCTCGTCTGCTTGAAGGTCGGATGGCGGTCCAGCGGATTGCCGGGGGAGTCGAATTCGATGTCGTAGGGAAGCTCCACGGGCAACTGGTCTTCCGGAACGGGCACCGCCCCGCAGGATGGGCAGTGAATGACCGGGATGGGGCAGCCCCAATAGCGCTGGCGGCTCACGCCCCAGTCGCGCAGGCGGTACTGCGTCGTGCCTTCCCCCAGCCCCATCGCCTCGATCTTCGCAATCGCGGCGGCGATGGCCTCGTCCTTGGGCAGACCGTTCAGGAAGCCTGAATTGTAGAGCGTGCCTTCGCCCGTATAGGCTTCGGTCAACTCTTCTGTCCGCTCATCCCGGCGAAGGCCGGGATCCGCGCCATCCTTTCGGCTGGCTTCACTGTCGCTTGGACCCCGGCCTTCGCCGGGGTGAGCGGGTGTTTGGGAGCTATCCGCAGGTTTGATGACCGGAAGGATCGGCAAGCCGTATTTGGTCGCGAAGTCGAAGTCCCGCTGGTCGTGGGCGGGCTGGCCGAACACCGCGCCCGTGCCGTAGCCCATCAGGACGAAATTCGCGATCCAGACGGGAAGCGTTTCGCCGGGTTTGAAGGGGTGGCGGACCCGCAGACCCGTATCGAGGCCGAGTTTGGGAGCCTTGGCGATATCCTCCTCCGACGTGCCGATCTTGGCGCATTCGGCACGGAAAGCTTCGACCTCCGGGTCGTCCGCAGCCAGTTCCACGGACAGACGGTGGTCCGGCGACAGGGCGAGGAAGCTCGCCCCGAACAGCGTGTCCGGGCGGGTCGTGTAGATATCGATTTCCGCATCGGGACAGAAGCGTCCAACGGCGGGGTTGGCCTCCGGCTCCATGATGGGAAACCGCATCGTCAGCCCCTCGCTCTTCCCGATCCAGTTGCGCTGCATCGTGCGCACTTTCTCCGGCCAGCGGTCGAGCGTCTCCAGCCCCTCCAGCAACTCTTCGGCGTACTCCGTGATCCGGAAGAACCACTGCTCCATGTCGCGCTGCTCGACCACCGCGCCGGAACGCCAGCCGCGCCCGTCGATCACCTGCTCATTGGCCAGCACCGTATTGTCGACCGGGTCCCAATTGACCTTGGCGGTCTTGGAATAGACGAGGCCGCGCTCCCAGAAGCGGAGAAAGATGCGCTGCTGCTCGGTGTAGTAGCTCACGTCGCAGGTCGCGAACTCGCGGCTCCAGTCGAGCGCGAAGCCGAGCCGTTTCATCGGCGCGCGCATCTGCTCGATGTTCTGGTAGGTCCAGTCCTTGGGGTGGCCGCCCGTCTCGATCGCGGCGTTTTCCGCCGGCATCCCGAACGCGTCCCAGCCCATCGGGTGCAAGACCTCGAAGCCGCGCGCCCGCTTGAACCGCGCCACCACGTCGCCCATGGCGTAATTGCGCACATGGCCCATATGGATGCGCCCCGACGGATAGGGGAACATCTCCAGCGCGTAGAATTTGGGCTTGGGACTGGCGTCATCCGCCGTGAAGACGTCTTCCGCCTCCCAGCGGGCCTGCCATTTCGGCTCGGTTTCGGACGGATTATAGGCTCCCATCCGCGCGCCATAGCGAAGCGGCCCGGACGGGTTAAGCGCTTTGTTGGGCCGGCCCTGCGAAAAGGCCGCCTCGCCGGGTAAAGGGCAAAGCGGCTTGTGGTTCGGTCTCGCTCGACGCGATCAGCCGTCGAAAGCGGTGCTGCGCAGCTCCGACCAGTTGCCATCGGCCTGATCGATATATTTGTCCGTCTTCTTGGACCACTTCTTCTGAATGCGTCTATTGTAGTTCAGGTAGAGCACGTCGTCGATCAGGGAGAAGGCGGTCGGATCGACCTCGAACTTCTTGCCCTTCGCAACCCCGTAGGCGCAAAAGCCGCCATAGGCCGGAACGAAGCGGGCCGGGTCGGCGGTGAACGCGTCCAGATTGGCTTGGCTGGCGAACCGGTAGGTCGCGCCCTCGTGCATGGCGGCGTAGTCGACGGATCCCAAGGTCGGCGTGCCGCCGCGATAGGCGATCACGTCGTAGCCCTGGACGGCGAGGGTGGACGTGGCGACGTCCGCCGTCACGAGAACTTCGTCGGCGGCGAAGGCAGGCGTATTCAGCAGCGTACCGGTCGTGCCGAGAGCGAGGGCGGAGGAGATGAGGAAGGATTTGATGGAGGTCTGCATGAAAGGCTCTTTTCAGTCTTGTGTCGCGAAGCCGTCGGATATCGAAGCCGCTGAGCCTAGATAAGGACCGACCGGTTCATATTAAAGACACGAAGCTCTCGCGCAAAGTCACGAGGGCGTGAGAGCGGAAAACATGCGCAGCGAGAGGAGATTCGACTCGCGATTCCACATTTGATAAATCTCGTTCATGGGGACGTCATTGCATACGGGGCTGCAAGCCTCCGAAATCCGCTCCCATAGCTTTCCGTCCCCCTTCGGGGACTGGTCCGTTTCAGAATCCGATGCGCCGCCGGACCTGGTCGGAGACGTGGTGCAGGTCTGGGAGTCGTCGGGCTTCGTCGGCAATGGGCATGAGCGCATGGTACCGCGCGGTACGCTCGACCTGATCTTCAACCTTGCCGGACCGCAAGCCCTGTATCCGGACGGGCGTCTGGACCGACCGGCCATCTTCAGGCGGGTCTGGCTGTCGGGCTTGTTCGACCGCCCGCTTCATGTTGGCCCGGCCTATGCGGCGGCGGTTCACGGGACCCACCTCGTTGGAGCATCCCTGTCGCCCGTTGCGGCGCGCCGTCTCTTCGGTCTCGATCCACGCGAACTCAGGAATGTCGTTATCGACGGGGAGGACCTGTTTGGCATGAGCGCCCTGTCCGCCTGGCACCGGATCGGGGAGGCAAAGGACGTCACGGCACGCTTCGCCTGCGTCCTGAGCTTCCTGCGAACCCAGCGAGCGCGTCATCAACGGGACATGCCCTTCTCCGCCCTTTGGGCCGTCGGCGCGACGGTGGCCAGCGGCGGCCGCATCCGGATCGGCACGCTCTGCGACGATCTTTCGGTCAGTCGCAAACACCTTTCGACCCTCGTCGGGGACGCGACAGGCATGACGCCGAAGGGATTTTCGCGATTGCAGCGCTTTCGCCGGGCCATGGCGGCGCTGGAGCGTGCGGAGCGGACGGGATTCGCGGAACTCGCCCTCGATCTCGGCTTCTCCGACCAGTCGCATTTCATCAACGATTTCGGTGCGTTCGCCGGGGAATCGCCGCAACGCTTCCTGTCGGTCCGCTCCAGCGACGGGGAGTCCGTCCTGTTCGAGTGAGAATCGTCAAAGAGGTAACATTCTTCCAATCCCGTCCGGACCGACCTTTCTAGACCGTTTTGCAGAAGGCACAGCATCGACAGTTCCGGGAGGGTCTCGGCGGATCGCGGTGCCGGACATAGGAAATGCATCATGGAACCTTCCACCCTCATTGCCGCTGGAGCCGGCACAGTCGGCGCCTTCGTTCTCGGCGGGCTCTGGTACTCGCCCGTCCTCTTCGGTCGCGCTTGGCAGCGGCTATCCACATATGACGAAGCCTCTCCGCCCAATCCGGTTCGTGCCTATGGCGGAGCGTTCGCGATCCTTCTGGTCTCGGCACTGATCTTCGGCGCGTTTCTGGGACCGGATCCGGGTCTCGGCTTCGCCATGGGGGCGGCGTTGTCCGCGGGGCTGGCCTGGGCGGCAGGCAGCACATGGGTGAGCGACCTGTTCGAGGGCCGGCCCCTGCGCCTGTCGCTCATCAATGGCGGCTACATGGTCGGGCTGTTCGCCGTTTTCGGGCTGGCCTTCGGAACTCTGGGATAGGAGAAAGAGCAATGACACGCATTCATCCAGGCCTTCCGGCCATCCTCGGTGCTCTCGCAATCGTGGGATGCGCGACCGCCGCTCCGCCTGCTGACGCAGGCCGAACCGCCAAGACCGCAGTCATGCAGCAGATGGAGTTCTTCGTCGGCTCCTGCTGGGACGGCGTGTTCAGCGATGGCCAGAGCACGGACCGCCATTGCCTGCGCCCCATGAACAAGGGGCATTTCGTGCGGGACCGGCACTTCGTGGACGGCGCGCGCGGGCCCTATGGCGGCGAAACGGTCTTTGGCTGGAACGCGGAGGCGGGCCGCATCGACTATGTCTATTTCGACACGTCAGGCGGGAAAAGCGAGGGATCCCTCATGCTCGTGGAAGACGGTTTCCGCGCCCCGGACGAGACCTATACCATGCCCGATGGTCGCGACATGACGATCTCCAGCGTTTGGGCGATAATGGGGCCGGACAGTTGGGAGCAGCGCACGCTGGATGTCAGTGGAGAGGCTCCCCAAACACTTTGGACCATCCGCTACCAACGCGCCCCGCTCGGGACCGTCGAGGGTTTGGACTGATACGCAAAAAAAGCGCCCCGGCTGGGGCGCTTTCGGTCCTTATCCATGGCGATCCGCCTAATCCGCCAGCTTCTGGAGCAAGTAAACGTGTTGCAGCGCCAGGCGGTTGGCGGTTTCCTTGAGGTTGGCCGCCGCGGAGTGGCCGCCGTCGATATTCTCGTAATAGAGGAAGTCGTGGCCCTGATCCTCCATCCGCTGGGCGAACTTGCGGGCGTGGCCCGGATGGACGCGGTCGTCCTTGGTCGAGGTGATGAGGAAGACCTCGGGATAGTCCTCGTCCGCGCGCAGATTATGGTAGGGGCTGATGCGGCGCAGGAAGGGTCCTTCCACCGCGTCGTCCGGATCGCCATATTCGCCCATCCACGATGCGCCCGCGAGCAGTTTGTGGAAGCGCTGCATGTCGAGCAGCGGCACGGCGATGATCGACGCGTTGAACAGGTCCGGCCTCTGGGTCGTCATCACACCGGTCAGCAGACCGCCATTGGAGCCGCCCTCGATGCCCAGATGGTCGGGGCTGGTCAGGCCCTTGTCGATCAGGCTTTCCGCCACGGCGATGAAGTCGTCATAGATGCGCTGGCGGTCGGTCTTCAGCCCCGCCTGGTGCCAGTTGGGACCGTATTCGCCCCCACCCCGGATATTGGCCAGGACGTAGACGCCGCCCTGCTCCAGCCAGAGCTTGCCGCGCGTGGCGCTGTAGCTCGGATTGAGCGAGATCTCAAACCCGCCATAGCCGTAGAGCAGCGTCGGGTTCTCGCCGTCCATCTCCGTATCCGCCGCGCGCACCACGAAATAGGGGATCCGCGTGCCGTCCGAACTTGTGGCGAAGTACTGCTCGCTGACCATGTTGGAGGCGTCGAACCAGTCCGGCAGCGACTTGGCCGCGACCGGGGTCAGGTCGTCCGCCGACGTGTCGATCGTGTAGAGCGTGTCCGGGGTCAGGAAGTTCTCGGCCGACAGGAAGGCGATGCTTTCCTTGGGATTGGTCGCGCCGACATTGGCCGCGCCGTTGGCCGGCAGGGCGATCGGTTCGCTGGTCCAGCGCCGACCGTCCCAGTCGAAGGCCAGAACGGACCCCTTCACGTCGGTGGTCTTGGCCAGCAGGACCTTGTCCGCCGTCACGCCGTACCCGCCCAGCGCGGACCGGTCGTCGGGCGAGTAGACGAGGTGGACGTCCCCGATCTCGCCGTCTTGCGCGAAGTCGTCCCAGGAAAAGCTGACCAGATCGCCGGAGCCGAAGCCGCGCCAATCCTCGTTGAGCGACAACAGCATCTGCCCCTTGAACGGCGCGCCCAGATTGGACTTGGCGGGAATGGGCAGGACGACCGCGGCCTGCGGCTGGCCGTCCACGACCGGCACCCAGGACACCTGGATGTCGTAGAAGGTCTTGAACTGGTAGAGCAGGATCTCGTTCTGGCCGTCCGCGACATCCACCACGGCGGTTCCCCCGTCCCAATAGCCGACATCGTCGGCGTCGCGCCGGTCGATCAGCACGGCCTCGGACAGGGGCGTGCCGCGAGTCCAGAGGCGCACATTGCGCGGATATCCGGAGGTGGTCATGCTGCCCTCGCCCTCGTCCTGGGCGATGACGAGATGGTTCTCGTCCAGCCAGCGCGCGGAGCCCTTGGATTCGGGCAGGGCGAATCCGCCATCCACGAAGGTGCGCGTCTCGATGTCGAATTCGCGGCGCGACACGGCGTCCTTGCCGCCGTCCGATAGCTGGACCATGCATAGCGTATAGTCGGGCGCGAGGCAGTTCGCGCCCTTGAACACCCAGTTGGCGTCCTCGTCCTCGGCGAGCCGGTCGAAGTCCAGAATGGTCTCCCACTGGGTCGCGTCGGTCAGGTAGCTGTCCAGGCTCGTGCGACGCCAGAGGCCGCGCACATGGGTTTCGTCCTGCCAGAAATTATAGGCGTGGCCGCCCCGATAGGAGACGTAGGGAATCTTGTCCTTGCTGTTCAGGATCGACAGCGCGTCCTGGTAGAGTTCCTCATAGCGCGGATCGGCCTTGAGCCGGTCGAGCGAGCGGGCGTTCCATTCGCGCACCTTCGCCAGCGCCGCCTCGCCCTCGACCTCTTCGAGCCAGAGATGGTCCTCGTCCCGCTGGCCTTGCATCTCGTAGGCGACGGGCACGTAGGCGGTTTGCGGGGCGGTCAATGAAGTCTCCGAGTTGGGTCCGGTGGCACAGGCCGCCAGCAGGATGGCTCCGCTGGCGGAAAGGAGCAGATGTCTGAGGGTCATGGTTGGGTCCCTTGGGTTTTCGTGGAGCGGGGGTTCGAGGAGCGGGGGTTAGAGGCGCGACTAATGTCCTATTAAGGCGCTCCCGCGCCTTGGCAAGCGGGACCGCGCCGGTCACTCCTGCTGCGCGGCGTCGTCCAGCAGGTCCATCCCGGCCTCGCCGCTGCCGATCTGGGCGCGTTCCTCGGCCACGCGCTCCACGATGGTCAGCTCGGCGTCCGTATTGAGCGCCTCCTCCAGCAGGGCGGCGGGCGCGGATTTCGGTTTGGACGGCTCGGGCTTGGACGGATCGGCCTTGGCGGAGACCGCCCCGCTATCCACCCGCACCCGGTAGAGCGGCTCGGGCAGGGAGAAGCCTTCCTCCTCCAGCACGGACTTGACGTCGCGGATGGCCTGGCTGCGCGCATTGCCGAAGCCGGTCTCGCGCTGGTCGATCCAGGCGAAGAAGTCGATCAGGATGGAGCTGTCGCCCACCTCCACGATGGTGCCGGTGGGCGGCGGCTGGCGCAGGACGAAGGGCAGGGCGGCGAGCGCGCGGGTTCCGCTGGAGATGGCGGCGACCGGATCGACCGCGCTGTCCACGCCGACGCGGAAGGAAAAGCGCCGCTCCGGATTGGTGGAATAGTTCAATATGTCGGCCTTGAAGACCTTGGCGTTGGGGATGCGCAGATGGTTGCCGTCCAGCGTCATCAGGATGGTGGCGCGCGTGTTCAGACGAACGACGATGCCCTGCTGGCCGTCGATCACCACATGGTCCTCGGCCCGGAAGGGCTGGCGGATGGAAAGCAGCAAGCTGGCGATGTAGTTCTCCACCGTGTCCCGCACGCCGAAACCCAGCGCGATGCCGATGATGCCCGCTCCGCCCAGCACGGTCCCGACCAGCGCGGTCGCGCCCAGAACGTTCAGCGCCACGATCACCCCGATCACGAAAAAGGCCAGCCGGATCGCCGTCGCTACCAGCTCCGCCAGAAACGGATTGCCCGCCGTGACCCGCCGGATCAGGCGGGAGCGCCCGGCGATGAACCGCCCCAGGAGAAAGATCGCCACCAGGGCGAACAGGGCGGCCGCGATCAGGGGCAGGGCGCGCAGGAACTGTGTCCCCAGCTCCGCCGTCCGGTCCACAATGGGCGAGACATTGTCGGTTACGTCCAGCGTGCGCACGATCCGGTCCTGCACGGCCACGACGCCGTCCGTGCGCTGCGCGATCGCCACGGCGCGCTCCGCGCTTTCCGTGTTGGCGGCGGTGCCGGTCAGGGTGACGACGCTGTTGTCGACCGACACGGCGATCTCGCCCGTATCGGAGAGCTGGCCATAGATGCCCGACAGTCGTTCCACGATCTGCGCGTCCGTCGGCCCGGAGCCCACGGCGATCGGCGCGTCCTGCGCATATAGGGTCGGCGGCAGGAGAATGTAGAGCAGGGCGAGAAGCAGGTGAATCGGACGCATGGAGGAGCAACGGCGCTCGGACGGTTTCGTTCACGCGCCCGATGCGCCATATGCAGATGATGCGAAGATGGCGGCAAACGATGACGGGACTCGGAAGAGCGGCGGGCAGGTCGGCGGACAGGTCGGTGCCGGGGGACTATGCCGGGGCGTTGTCGTGAATTTCCTGATCATGAACGGGGCGGGCAACCGCTTCGCCGTGTTCGACGCGCGGCGCGCGCCCGACTTCGCCCTGTCGGACGCGCAGGTGCGCGCCATCTGCGAACCCGGCTCCCCGGCCATGGGACCCTTGGGCGCGGACCAGCTGATCGTGCTGCGCGCTCCCAGGGATGCGGACAAGGGCCCGTCCGCCGACCTGTTCATGGAAATCCGCAACCGGGCGGGCTTCGAAGTGGATGCGTGCGGCAACGCGACCCGCTGCGCCGCCTGGCTGTTCATGGAGGAGACCGGGACGGATGCGTGCACCGTGCAGACCAACGATGCGCGCCTCGCCTGCACGCGCGAAGGTCCGTTCCAGGTCGCGGTGGATATGGGCGAGCCCAAGCTCGACTGGTCGCAGATCCCGCTCAAGGAGCCGATGCACACTCACCATATCGACGTGAAGCTCGGCCCGATCGACAATCCGACGCTCAGCAACCCCGGCGCGGTCAGCATGGGCAATCCGCACTGCGTCTTCTTCGTCGACGACTTCGAGACCGTGAAGCCGCATCTCGCCGGGCCGATGGTGGAGTTCCACCCGCTCTTTCCGGAGCAGGTCAATGTCGGCTTCGCCCGCGTGGACGCCCCGGATGCGATGCGCCTGAAAGTGTGGGAGCGCGGCGTCGGCATGACCCAGGCCTGCGGTACGGGCGCCTGCGCCGCCGTGGTCGCCGCCCACCGCCAGAAGCG
>JBATXP010000008.1:0-2593 GCA_049673465.1 Litorimonas sp. | reverse complement strand
GAGTACGAGGACGTGCTGGCTCGGACCGAGCTGTTCGCCGGTTCGCCCCTGTCCCCGGCGGAGCGCGAGGCGGTGTTCGACGCGCTGATGTCGGCCTGCCTCTGGACGCCAGTCTACTACCTTTGGCGTCCGAACCTGCCCGACGCGGGCGACGATCACCTGGTCGAGCTGGCCCTCGCCGGCGGTGCGGAGTGGATCGTCACCGCCAACATCCGCGACCTCGGCAGGGGCGAGCTGCGCTTCGACCATCTGGCGATCGGCACGGCCGGGGACTTCCTTGACCGCCGTCCCAACCCTGATCAGGAGACGACCCCATGAGCGTAATGACCATTCGCCTTCCCGACGCCACCCACGAACGGTTGCGCGCATTGGCCCGCGCGCGGGGCGTGAGCCTCAACAAGGTCGTGGAGGACCTCGCCACCCGGGCGCTGACCGAGCATGATCTCGAAGCCAGGTTCCGCGCCCGTGCCGCGCGAGGCGATCGGGCGGCAGCTCTGACGCTACTGGACCAGCTCGACGCGGCCGAGACGGAGCATGGGGCGTCGCAATAGGACCCAGACCTGCTCCGCGAGGCGTTCCGGATCCCGCAACCGGCTCCAACAAAACGCCATCTTATTGGTCTGGGGATGGCGGCGGGGTTCCACGCCGACATTCCTCATGCGTGCACCTCCGCGATACTTAGACGGAAGCCGCCCTCAAGAACGGCCTGAACTTCATGAGCTGCCGTGGTTGTCCTACACCACTGATCGTGTTCTGCATTGAGCATTCAGCGGAGCGGCTTCGTATCTCTTCGTTTCTGGGCCGAGAGGTATCCCTATGTCTGTATCCACGCTGCTCGACGGCATCGAGAAAGGGCGCATTGTGCTGCCCGCGATCCAAAGGGATTTTGTGTGGAACGAAGATAGGATTGAGAAACTATTCGATTCCCTGTTTCGCGGCTATCCCATCGGGGTTGTCTTGCTTTGGGACACAACGGAGGCGATCCAATATCGGACCTTCGTAGCCGACCATAGAAGCGGCGCGGCAGCCGCCTATAAGGTCAACGACGGGGAAACGGTTCAGCTGGTCCTCGACGGGCAGCAACGGCTGACCTCGCTCTACATCGCGCTGCGCGGCTCCCTTAACGGGCGCAAGCTGCACTTCGATGTCCTCAGCGGTCGCAGCTCGGACGACGCGAGCGAGGAGAAGTTCTCGTTCAAGTTTATGACCCCGGAGGAGGCAATAGTGCGGAACGCAGAGGCCGTGGCGGATAACGGCAAGGACGCGCTGCCCTCGCACCACGTCGCGCTCGTAGACTTCTCTGGCCCTTCCGCCCCAAAGAGCAAACTCGCTCGTCAGCTGAAGAAGGACTTCGGTCTAAGCGACGACGATGAGGACCGCGTCAGAGACAACCTGCATCGCCCCGTGAGCATTATGACCGAAACGGGCGGGTTGCTCCAAGAACAGATCATCGACGCAGGCCTCCCCCAGGGCTCCGCGGACCGAAAGACCGTGTTCGACATCCTCGAAATCTTCATGCGGATTAACACGCAGGGCATCAATTTAACGCGGTCGGACCTAATCTTGTCCATGCTCCGCCTCCACTGGCCGGACGCGACCGACGCACTGCCGAAGTTCATCGCCGACGTGAACGCTAAAAGCAGCATCCAGATCGACTCGGACTTCGTAATCCGCTGCATCTTCTCCGCGGCGGGCCTCGGAACCCGGCTCGACATCGGCCTGCTTCGCAAGCCCAAGAACGTCGAGAAAGTGAAGAGTGCCTACGAGAGGACCACGGCCGCAATCCGTTCGGCGGTGGATTTTGCCCAGGACGAGTGCTGGATCGGATCGGTCAAGCTGCTCAACGGCCTCAACACGCTGGTGCCCGTCGTCCACTTCCTTGCGGCGAAGAAGAAGCCTGTCGTCGCGCCGACCGAGAGGGCGGACCTGCGCAGGGCCATCTACCTGATCGCGTTCTCCGGTGTGCTGACCAAGCACTCGGACAGTCGTCCCGGAGGACTCGTCCGCGAGGCCCTTGGGGGCAAGCCCGAGGGCTTTCCCTACGATCGCGTTGCGCGATACGTGAAAGCCAAGACCCGCATCGAGGGTGCGGAAAACCAACTGTTTGGCAACCACGTTCCTCTGGCCCTGGCTCTAGTGCAGAACAGGATGGATGGCAAAACTCTCTACGCGCGCAACGTTGCGGAGACGGATCACATTTTCCCACGCGCTAAGCATGGGGACGATCCTTTGATTGATGATATTGGGAACCTTTGGTTCCTCCCCCAGCACGTGAACCGCAGTAAGACCGACGCGAAGCCGGCTACCTATCTGGCGGATGTGGACGACGCGATGCTTGAGGCGGCGCTGATCGACCGCGAGGACTTAACAAAGCGCTTTGCGACCTTTGTGAAGGGGCGCCGCAAGGCGATGATTGCAGCGTTACAGGAAAGAACCGGAATTTCGTCCCTTTAGGCTATGCTCAAAGGAGCGCTTCCGAACCTCGAAGGTCTTCACGGCGCCAACTCCCGGGCATCCATTGCGGCGATGCCGGTGGCGAGCGACTGACCGACGACACCGGCCGAAGGGCCGGCGCGTTCCAGCTCGACGGACC
>JBATXP010000007.1:0-4994 GCA_049673465.1 Litorimonas sp. | reverse complement strand
GGTGCGGCTCGATCGGGGTGCGGCCCTGCGGGGCGATGACGATCTCCGCGCCGGACAGCCCCTTGCCGACATAGTCGTTGGCGTCGCCGTCCACGATCAGGCGCAGACCCCTTATGCCGAATGCGCCGAGCGACTGCCCGGCCGAACCGCGCAGTCGCACGGTCAGCTGGCCCGGCGCGACGCCGTCCGCCCCGAAATGCTTCCAGATATGATGGCTGGTCCGCGTACCGACCGCGCGGTGCGTATTCTGAACGGCATAGGTGAGGTGGGTCTTCTCGCCCCGCTCCCAGAGCTGTTCGGCATCCGCCACGATCTGGATGTCGAGCGTGTCCGGCACCTCCACCCGCTGCTTGCGCGCGTCGAAGATGGGGTCATTGTCGACCTTGGTCAGGATCGGGTTGAGGTCCAGATCGTCGAGGTTCTCCGCGCCCCGGCTGACCTGGCGCAGCAAGTCCGTGCGCCCGATGATGTCCTCTATCCGCTCCACGCCGAGCGAGGCGAGGATTTCGCGCACTTCTTCGGCGATGAAGGTCATGAGGTTGATGACCTTTTCCGGCGTGCCGGTGAAGCGCTCGCGCAAGGCCGGGTCCTGGACGCAGACGCCGACGGGGCAGGTGTTGCTGTGGCATTGCCGCACCATGATGCAGCCCATGGCGACGAGGCTCAGCGTGCCGATGCCATACTCTTCCGCGCCCAGCATGGCGGCGATGACGATGTCGCGGCCCGTCTTCAATCCGCCATCCGTCCGCAGAGTAATCGGATCGCGCAGATTGTTGAGCTTCAGGACCTGGTGCGCCTCGGACAGGCCCAGCTCCCACGGAATGCCCGCATATTTAAGCGACGTGTTGGGCGAGGCCCCGGTGCCGCCATTGTGGCCCGCGATCAGTATCGTGTCGGCCTTTGCTTTCGCCACACCCGCCGCGATGGTCCCGACGCCGGAAGAGGCGACCAGCTTGACGCAGACCCGCGCGACCGGGTTGATCTGCTTCAGGTCGTAGATCAGCTGCGCCAGGTCCTCGATCGAATAGATGTCGTGATGCGGCGGCGGTGAAATCAGCGTCACGCCGGGCGTGGCGTTGCGGAACTTCGCGATCAGCTCCGTCACCTTGAAACCGGGCAGCTGCCCGCCTTCGCCGGGCTTGGCCCCTTGGGCGACCTTGATCTCGATCTCGCGGCACTGGTTAAGATATTCCGCCGTGACGCCAAATCTTCCGCTCGCGATCTGCTTGACCGCGCTGTTGGGATTGTCGCCGTTCTGCAGCATCTGGTAGCGTGCCCGGTCCTCGCCGCCTTCGCCGGAGACCGACTTGGCCCCGATCCGGTTCATGGCGATGTTGAGCGTGCCGTGCGCTTCCGGGGAGAGCGCGCCGAGGCTCATGCCCGGCGTGCAGAAGCGGCGGCGGATCTCGTTGACGCTCTGCACCTTGGCGAGTGGGACCGGCTCTCGCACCGGCTTGATGTCGAGCAGGTCGCGCACCTGGATGGGTGCGCCCGCGTTCACGACGCGCGCATATTGGCGATAGAGTTCGTAGTCCTCCCGGCCGACCGCCTCCTGCAGCAGGTGGATCATATCGGCGCGGTAGGCGTGGCGCTCGCCGCGCGCGCGGACCTTGTAGAGGCCGCCGACGGGCAGGCGCACCACGGCGGATTCGTAGGCCATTTCGTGAATGGCCAACAGCTGGGTCTCCAGGCCCGCCAGGCCGATGCCGCTGATGCGGCTGGTCATGCCGGGGAAGAATTCGCCGACCAGCGCGCGGCTCAGCCCCAGCGCCTCGAAGTTCAGGCCCCCCCGGTAGGAACTGATGACGCTGATGCCCATTTTGGAGATGATCTTCAGCAGGCCGCCCTCGATGGCGAGCTTATAGTGGGCCACGGCCTGGTCCTCGGACAGCTCGATCAGGCCGCGCCGCACCCGGTCCTGCACGCTGCTTTGCGCCATGTAGGCGTTCACGGCGGTCGCGCCGACACCGATCAGCACGGCGAAGTAATGGGTGTCCAGACATTCGGCGGAGCGCACGAGAATAGAGCAGGAGGAGCGCAGACCCCGCTCGGAGAGATGCCGTTGCACGGCGGCGGTGGCGAGGATCATCGGAACGGCGGCCCGGTCCTCATTCACGCCTTCGTCGGACAGCACGATATTCTCGACCCCGTCGCGCACGGCGGTTTCGGCCTCCATGCGGATGCGCCGCAACGCCTCCACCAGGCCGCGCCCCGGCACGGCGTCCGGCGCGGGAACGGGGAAGGTGCAGTCGACGGTCCTGATGCGCTCGCCCATCATCGCCTCGAACCGGGCGAACATGCCGTTGGTCATGACCGGACTGTCCAGCACCAGCATCTCGTGGGTCTGGCTGCCGGACTCGGCCAGGATGTTGCGCAGGTTCCGGAAGCGCGTCTTCAACCCCATGACGCGGGTTTCGCGCAACGGGTCGATGGGCGGGTTTGTGACCTGGCTGAAATTCTGGCGGAAGAAGTGGGAGAGCGGACGGTAGAGGTCGCTCAAGACGGCCAGGGGCGTGTCGTCGCCCATGGAGCCGACCGACTCCTTGGCCCCTTCGGCCATCGGCGTCAGGATGATCTCCATGTCTTCCAGCGTCTGCCCGCAGGAGACCTGCCGGCGGACGAGTTCTTCGCCGCCCAGCACGGGGTCGGGCTCCGCTCCGCTCAGCGTCTCGTCCAGATCGACCGTGCGTTTCAGCCACTTCTTGTAAGGGCGCTTGCCTGCCAGTTCGTCGATGATCTCGGAGCTGTTGTAGAAGCGCGGCTCCTCCAGGTCGACGGCGATCATCCGGCCGGGTTTCAGCGCGCCGCGCTTGACGATATCGCCTTCGTCCATCGGGCACATGCCGGTTTCCGACCCAACGGCGAGGATGCCGTCGGAACTGATGGCGTAGCGCAACGGGCGCAGACCGTTGCGGTCCAGCCCCGCCATGACCCAGCGCCCATCATAGGCGACCACGGCGGCCGGGCCGTCCCACGGCTCCATCACCGCATTGCAATATTCGTAGAGGTGCCGCCATTCCTCCGGCATCAGGTCGCCGCGCTTGGAATAGGCTTCCGGGATCAGCAGCGTCTTGGCCATGGGCGCGCTGCGCCCCGCCCGGACCAGGAGTTCGAACACGCTGTCCAGCGCGGCCGAGTCGGAGCTGCCCTTCTGGATGATCGGCTTCACGTCCTTGGCGCGCTCCCCGAAAGTGGAGGACGCCATCTTGATCTCGTGGTTCTTCATGAAGGCCGTGTTGGCCTTGACCGTATTGATCTCCCCATTGTGGGCCAGCATGCGGAAGGGCTGGGCCAGCCACCATTGCGGGAAGGTATTGGTCGAATAGCGCTGGTGGTAGAGCGCGGCGCGCGAGGTGAACCGCTCGTCGGTCAGGTCGGGATAGAAGGCGTCGATGTCCTGGGCCAGGAACATGCCCTTGTAGATGATCGTCTGGATCGACAGGGAGCAGACGTAGAAGCTCGGGATCTGGGCCTCGATCACGCGCTTTTCGATGCGGCGGCGGATGACGAACAGCTCGCGCTCCAGCGCATTGCCCTTGCGTCCCTGCGGGTCGCGGAACAGGACCTGTTCGATCTCGGGCCGCGTCGCCTTGGCCTTGTCGCCGATCACGTCGATGTCGATCGGGACCTGCCGCCAGCCATAGATGTAGAAGCCCTCGCGGATCAGCTCGCTCTCCACGATGGTGCGGGCCGCTTCCTGTGCGGCCATGTCGAGGCGCGGCAGGAAGATCATGCCCACGGCGATCTTGGCGGTGCTCGGCTTGTGGCCCGTTTCCTCGACCTGGGCGCGGAAGAAGGCCTGCGGGATGTCCAGACGGATGCCCGCCCCGTCGCCCGTCTTGCCGTCCGCATCCACCGCACCCCGGTGCCAGACGTTCTTCAAGGCCTGGATGGATTTCTCCACCACGTCCCGCCGCGCCTTGCCGTCGATGGAGGCGACGAGTCCCACGCCGCAATTGGCGCGCTCATGCGCCGGGTCGTAGGCATGCGCCTCGATCAGCGCGTCGCGCTTGGCGGTGTAATCGTCGAGCCAGTCGGTCATGGTTTGGATCCTGTCCGGCGGAATGCATCGAAAGCCTCGTCCCCGGCATTCATTGCCGGGGTGTGGCCGAGGGCTTGCTCACGAGACGCGGCTCGTGAGGACGGAGGCGGGCAGGCCCCGGCAAGATGTGCCGGGGACAAGTCCAGTGCGGGATCAGCTACATGCCTGTACCGAACGGTCATTCCGACGCCTCGCCGCCCGTGAACAGGGCCACGGTCTCTGCGCTCGACAGGCGGCGTCCGGTGTCGGAGTAGCCGTAGGCGCCCGGCTTCTTGTCATGAAAATAGTGCAGCGCGATCGGGCCGAGCGTGGACGCGTCGTCCAGGCTGCCGACGGCGACGGAGAGGTGGCTGCCATCGAGCGTCCGCCAGAACAGCGAACTGCCGCAGTCGCCGCAGCTCCCGCGTTCCGCCCACTCGGAAGACTGGAACCAGTGCGTGGGGCCGGAATCGTCCAGGCTCTCGAAGTCCACGCCGATGAAGGCCGATCCCGTGAATCGACGGCACATGTCGCAATGGCAGGCGTGGACGTCGGACTTCAGCCCCTTGGCCTCATAGGTGACGGCCCCGCACAGGCATTGTCCGGAGTGGTCGGTCACTCCGCCGCCTCCCGCATCTCCGCCCGCTCCAGAGCGCGCAGATATTGGTGCATGGCGGCGGCCGCGTCGCGGCCTTCCCGGATCGCCCAGACGACGAGGCTCGCGCCGCGCACGATATCGCCGGCGGCATAGACGCCCGGCAGATTGGTCTCGAAGGTCAGCGGGTTGGCCTTGACCGTGCCCCAACGGGTCGTGGTCAGGTCCTTGGACAGGTCCGCCATCGGTTCGGGCGTGAAGCCCAGCGCCTTGATGACGAGGTCGGCAGGCACGTCGAACTCCGCGCCCGGCACGGGTTCGGGCACCTGGCGGCCGCTCGGGTCCACGGGGCCGAGGCGCATCCGGTCGGCGCGCACA
>JBATXP010000006.1:0-7089 GCA_049673465.1 Litorimonas sp. | reverse complement strand
GATCGGCGGCAAGGCTGGAGATCAGAAAACCCTGGACGGCCGGGGCGAACAGGCCCTGCAGGGCGGGATGCATTGCGGATACGTCCACGCGCTCGCCCGCTTCCAACGCGTCGATCGTGGCCAGAGCATCGGGCAGGATCGGCGCGTTGGCGGGATTGGCGCGCAACTGTTCGCGCAAGACGTCGCCGAGGGGCCGTCCCGGCGCGGCAACCAGGATCAGGCCGCACAGACCTTCGGAATCGCGGGCGGCGGCGGCCGACACCATCAACCCGCCTTCCGAATGGCCGAGCAGATGGACGCAGTCTCGCCCGGTTTCCGCGCGCAAGGCATCCGCCCAGTCGAGATAGTCCTGCGCGTAGAGATCGACCGTGACCGCGTTGCCGTCCCCGGCGGCGGAGCTTCCGAACATGCCGTGCTTGTCGACCCGCAGGGAGGAGACGCCCGCCGCCTGCAATCCGTCCGCGAGCATGCGGTAGCTCGACGCGGCGATCCCGGACGGGCTGTTGCCGTTGCGGTCGGTCGGGCCGGAACCCGGCACGATCAGGATGGCCGGCGCGTCTCCGCCCGCGTCGCGGAACGACCCGGCGAGACCGTTCACCGTCATCTCGCGGTCGGAGGCCAGTGGGGCGGAGTCCGCTTCGGTCGCGGTCTCCACGGACGCCCGGTCGGAGTTCAGGACCTCTTCCACCTGCGCCTCGCTGCATGCGGAAGAGAGCGTTAAAAGCATTGCGGCGGATGCGGTGAGGACGGAACGGTTCATGGGATCTCCTTGATCGACGATCCGGGCTTAGCCTTATTTAGCGAAAACAGCAATAACCACCGTTGTCGAATCGAGCCTGACGAAAAGGAGGATGCGGTATTTGCAAGCGCGGACACTGTGCCTAAGGATAAGTCCAGACATCGTCCTTCCGACGCCACTTGACGGAAAACACCGACATGACCGACCTTACCGCCGCGCCCGCTTCCGACCAGAAGGGCTTTCTCGCCTGGGTGGAACGCACGGGCAACCGACTGCCGGACCCGGTCTTCATCTTCTTCTACCTGATCGCGGCGCTGATGCTGATCTCGGTCGTGCTCGCCCTGATCGGTCTGTCGGCGGAACATCCCACGCAGGTGACCGCCGACGGCACGCCCGTCATCATCGAAAGCGCGTCCCTGCTCTCGGCGGAGAACATCCAGCGACTGTGGGTGCAGATGCCCCAGACCTTCACCCACTTCCACCCGCTCGGCTATGTGCTGGTCGTGATGCTGGGCGCGGGCGTGGCGGAACGATCCGGCCTGTTCGCGGCCGGTATCCGGCAGGCCGTGCGCGGCGCGCCGACATTCCTTCTGACGCCGGTCGTGGCGCTGGTCGCCATGCTGTCCAACCACGCCGCGGACGCGGGCTATGTGGTGATGATCCCGCTGGCGGCGATCCTGTTCGCCTCGGTCGGACGGCATCCCATGGCCGGTATCGCGGCGGCGTTTGCGGGCGTGTCGGGCGGTTTTTCCGCCAACATCTCGCCGGGCCAGCTCGACGCGCTGCTGTTCGGCATCACCGAAGCCGCCATGGACGGGGCGGGGCTAGACCCCAGCTGGACCATGAACATCGCCGGCAACTGGTACTTCATCGCCGCGCTGATGGTCATCTACCTGCCGACCATCTGGTTCGTGACCGACAAGATCATCGAGCCGCGCCTCGGCAAGTGGGTGCCGGACGAACGCCAGGCGGCGGAATATGGCGAGGAGGACAAGCCGCTGACGGACGGGCAGCGCCGCGGGCTGCGCCATGCGGGTCTCGCCATGCTGGCGGTCTGCGCGCTCTGGGCGGCGATGACCTTCGCGCCCGGCACGCCGTTGCTGGCGGACGAGACCGCGACGCCGGGCCAGGCCTGGTACGTTACGGCCACGCCCTTCTTCCGCTCCCTCGTGGCGGGCTTCATGATCCTGTTCCTCGCGGCGGGCTGGTTCTATGGCCGCGCGGCCGGGACCATCGGCAATCACCGCGACCTGGTCGAGATGATGGCGGAGGCGATGAAGGACATGGGCTACTATCTGGTGCTGGCCTTCGCGGCCGCGCACTTCGTGGCCATGTTCAACTGGAGCAATCTGGGCCTGATCTCCGCCGTGCACGGGGCGAATGGCATCCAGGCGTCCGGCCTGCCCCTGCCCATCGCGCTGGGCCTGATCGTGCTGTTCACCGGCGTTCTGAACATGTTTGTGGGCAGCGCGTCCGCCAAGTGGGCGTTGCTGGCACCGGTTCTCGTGCCCATGATGATGCTGCTCGGCGTGTCGCCGGAAGGCGCAACGGCGGCTTATCGGGTCGGCGACGGGGCGACCAACATCATCACCCCCCTGATGGTCTATTTCCCGCTGATCCTCGTCTTCGCCCAGCGCTGGCAGAAGGGCTTCGGCATTGGCAGCCTGACCGCCATGATGATTCCTTACGCGGTGTGGATGATGATCACGGGCATCATCCTGATGATGGCCTGGATCTTCCTCGGCCTCGACCTGGGACCGGGCGCGCCGATCGGCTACCAGCTACCAGGCCAATAGGTCGAAACGCGGCGCGACCGTGAGCGACATTCGCTTTCTCTGCCCGCCGGAGCTGATCGGACGCATCCCGGAACCGGTCCGGGCGGGCAAGGCGACGCCGGACTGGTTCCGGTCCCTGCCGCGAGAGATGGGCATGCCCGACGCGCACGGCCTGCCGGGCCTGACCGTGCGAGCCTGCCTTCCGGTCGCGGACGCGCTGTCGCTGGGCTGGATCATTCCCCTGCCCGTCGACCTCCATCTCTGGTCCGATCCCGCGACCGGCCAGACCCATGTGAGCGTTCCGGAGGACGCACCCCTGCAACCTCTGGGTATCCACCATCCCGGCCAGATCGGGGCGGACGCGCCGGGGCCGTTTTCGGGGCGGATGCCGCTCAAATTCATCAATCCGTGGCGGGTCGTCCTGCCGCCGGGCTGGTCGGCCCTGTTCGTTCACCCGCTCAACCACGCGCAGCTGCCCTTTCGCGCCTTCGCCGGAGCGGTCGATTGCGACGCGCTCGACGTGCCGGTCAACATTCCCTTTCTCATGACGGGGACCGATTCCGAACTGCGCCTGAGCGCGGGCACGCCCATGGTCCAGGTCATTCCCTATCGCCGCGCGGCGCAGAAGATGACCGCGGAAATCCGGGCCGAAACCCCGGAGGAAGCCGAAACCCGCGCGACCGCCCTGGGCCGAAAATATTCCGAGGAGTCGGTCTATGCCCGCGAATGGCGACGTCGCCACGAACGGGGAGGCGACGGCTGACGCCCCGCCCAGGAGGCCACCCATGACGCTGTTTCTGATCGGGCTCTTCGGATTTCTCGGCCTGCACCTTTTCTCAGCCCTGCGGTCGCGCGCCCCCGGTCGCGACCTCCGGACGCGCTGGGACAAAGGCCGCTATATGGGTCTCTATAGCCTCCTCTCGCTGGGCTTTTTCGCCATGATCGTGATCGGCTATGGGCACATGCCGGACGGGCCGCCAGTCTGGAGCGGGCCGCCCCTCGCCCGGACCCTGTCCGTGCCGCTGAACACCCTCGCGCTGATCCTCGTCGCGGCTGCCTACATGCCGGTGGGCCATCTCAAGCGTGCCGTGCATCATCCCATGATGATCGGCGTGGCGCTCTGGGCGGCGTCCCATCTCTGGGTCGGAGGCGACCTCGCCAAGGTCATGCTGGTCGGTGGTTTCGGATCTTACGCGGCGGTGTCCCTCGCCGCAGCGTTCCGGCGGGGCGAGCGGGTCGAAAAAATGCCGAGCTTGAAAGGCGACGCCATGGCCGTCGCCGTCGGCGCGGCGGTGGCCGCGTCCATGCTCTATACCGGCCATGGCGGCTACGCCTAAACCGGAGTGAAAAATGCCCGCCGTGAGGCGGGCATGATCGCCAAGTCTGGCCTTCGGTTTTCCGTCAGGCCTTCTTGATGAGGCGGATCAGGAAGATCAGGACGCAGGCCCCGATGAAGGCAGTGACAATCGAGCCGATGATGCCGCCAAAAGCGATGCCCAGCAGCCCGAGCAGCCAGCCGCCGATAAACGCCCCGATGATGCCGATGATGATGTCGCCGATCAGGCCGTAGGGCCGCGTCTTGCCCATGACGAGCCCGGCCAGCCAGCCGGCCACGGCCCCGATCAGGAGCCAGATGAGTAGGGATGTAAGTGTCATGTCGTCCTCCTTAGACTGAACACGACAAGGCTAAACCGGGCCAAACGATTTTAACAAGGACAAAAAATGTAAAATAGAAGGTGACAGTCCGCGCCACGGGCGTCGCTTCCGTCTATCCCGGTTTGGATTTGACGCGGCGGACGCTTTGGCCGAACGATAGGCCCATGACCCGACTTGTCCTGTCCCTTCTCGCCTGCCTGACCCTGACAGCCTGTTCGACCGACGCGCCGCCAGCGGAGGAGAACGCGCCAGTGCCGCGATTGACCGAGCTTTGGGTGCTGGACGGGTTCGACGCGCCGGAGTCCGTCATCCCGGCCTGGAACGGGGACGGCTACTACGTGTCCAATGTGGGCGGGGAGGGGACGACCCAGGACAATGACGGCGCGATCTCCCGCATCGGGGCGGACGGCCGGATGATCGACCGGAACTGGGTCACGGGAACGGACGCGGTGCCGCTCCACGCGCCCAAGGGCATGGCGGTCGTGGAGACCGACAAGGGCCCGGCTCTGCTCGTCACCGATATCGACCATGTCGCGGTCATCCTCGCTGACACGGGCCGCCTCGCCAAACGCCTCCCAGCGCCGGGCGCGACCTTCCTCAACGACATCGCCAAGGGTCCGGGCGAAACCGCCTTCATCAGCGACAGCCGCAATGCGCGCATCTACAAGATGGAAGACGACGAGATCACCCCGTGGCTGGAGGACGAACGCCTAGCCGGAGTCAACGGCCTGCTCCTGGACCGAGGCCGCCTGCTCGTCTCCACCATGAGTGCGGGCGAGCTGCTCAGCATCGACTTCGACACAAAGGCCATCTCCGGCCTTGCGACCGGCATGCAGAACGCCGACGGCATCGGCGTGCGGGCGGATGGCAGCTACCTCCTCAGCAGCTGGCCCGGCCAGCTCTGGCACGTACGGGAGGGGGAAGCACCGACGCTGCTCTTGGACACGAGGGCCGAAACGGTCGGCGAGGAAAACGTCGTCGCCATGAACGACGTGTTGTTCGAGGAGGAGAGGGTGATCGCGCCGAACTGGTTCCCGGGCACGGTGCGGGCGTACCGGATGGACTGACCGCGCATTGAAAACAGCATCAGATGATGCTACTTTCCGTGCATGCGCACGACAGTTACATTGGACGAAGACCGCTTGGAAACCGCGAGCGAGCTGACCGGGATCACCTCCCGCTCCGAACTGCTGAGGGTTGCCTTGGACGCGCTGATCGCGCGCGAAGCCTCGCGTCGTCTGGCCTTGCTCGGAGGCAGCGACCCGAACGCCGAAGCTGCACCCCGGCGTCGGTCCGTCCTTCCCGATGGGACTAGGCCGCCGGAAGCCGCCCTATCCTGAGACTGGTCGACAACTCGATCTGGATCGACCATATCCGCCGGACCGATCTCGAATTGTCGGAGTGGCTGCTCTCCGAAAGCGTGCTCGTCCATCCCATGATCATCGGGGAAATCCTCATGGGGTCCGTGGCCAACCGTTTGGCGATCGCGCGCGACTTGGACAACCTGCCCGAGGCGAGACTGGCGTCCCATGCCGACGTCAGGATGCTCGTGGAGGCGAACGGTCTCCACGGACGCGGCATCGGTTTCGTCGATGCGCACCTGTTGGCGTCCGCCCGCCTGACACGAAACGCGGTCCTGGAAACCCGCGACAAACGGCTCAAGGCCCTGGCTGTCGAGTTGGGCGTCGGCTAATCCAACTCCCCCACCAGCGAGTTCACGCCTGCGCTCGTGATCCGCACCGGGACGATCTGGCCGATCAGGCTGTCCGGTCCGTCGAAATGCGTCCCCGTCAGATACGGCGAGCGGCCGAAGAGACGGCCCGGCTCCTTGGCGTGGCCTTCGACCAGCACGTCGAGCGTGCGGCCGATGAGTCCCTCGTTCCACTCGCGCTGTTGGGTGTAGAGCAGCGCTTGCAGGCGCTTGAGACGCTCCGACTTCACCTCTTCCGGCACTTGTCTGGGAAGGGTGGCACCGGGGGTGCCGGGACGGGTGGAGTATTTGAAGGAGAACGAGCTCGCGTAGCCGATCTCCCGCACGCATTCCATCGTGGCCTCGAAATCCTCATCCGTCTCGCCCGGAAAGCCGACGATGAAGTCGCCCGAGAGCGCGATGTCGGGCCGGGCGGCACGAACGCGCGCGATCAGGTCGCGGTAGTGGGCGTAGCTGTGGCCCCGGTTCATGGCGTCGAGCACCCGGTCGCTGCCCGCCTGGATGGGCAGGTGGAGGTAGGGCATGAGCTTGGGCTCGCTCGCTAGCGTTTCGATCAGGGCGTCATCCATGTCGCGCGGGTGGCTGGTCGTGAAGCGCAGCCGGTCGATGCCGCCGATCTTCGCGACGTGCCTTATCAGTTCGCCCAGACCCCACTCCACCCCATCGGGACCGTCAGCATGATAGGCGTCCACATTCTGCCCGATCAGCGTGATCTCGCGCACGCCCTGCTGCGCCAATGAGCGCGCTTCGGCCACGATCTGCGCGACCGGGCGGCTGACTTCCGCGCCGCGCGTATAGGGCACCACGCAGAAGGTGCAGAACTTGTCGCAGCCTTCCTGGACGGTCAGGAAAGCCGAATGCCCTTTCACGGCGCGCGTCGTCGGCAGGGAGTCGAACTTCTCCAGCGTGTCGAATTCTGTTTCCAGCGGCTTGCCTGTCTCGCGATGCGCCCGTGCGATCATTTCCGGCAGCTTGTGATAGGTCTGCGGGCCCAGCACCATGTCCACGACGGGCGCACGGCGCGTGATCTCCGCGCCTTCGGCCTGCGCCACGCAGCCCGCAACGGCCACCGTCATGGGATTGTCCTGAGTCTCCTTTATCTTCCGGATGCGACCGAGCTCGGAATAGACCTTCTCGGCGGCCTTCTCGCAGATGTGGCAGGTGTTCAGGATCACCAGATCCGCCCCCTCGGGCGTATCCGTCGGCGC
>JBATXP010000005.1:0-2452 GCA_049673465.1 Litorimonas sp. | reverse complement strand
GTGTTCCGGCGCGCCACGAACAGGGTCTCGCCGCCTTGGAACACGGTGGCGCGAAGGGTCAGCGGACCGTGTTCGGGATCGAGGTGGGTGACGGCCCGCGTCACGTCGGCGACCCTGGCAGCCTCCGGCGGCAGGTCCCCGGCGCGGATTTCCCCGCTGGGCGTTTCGAACCGGTAATGCGCCCCGGCGCGGTTGAGCGGAGACAGTTCGAGGCGCTGGGCGATGGCGACGTCCACCGCGTCCGCGCCCTGCATGAGATAGATTTCCGACAGGCTCGCCACGTCGTCATTGATCTGGTTGACCAGTTCGGTGCGCAGGCCGTTCACCGTCTGCCAGCCGCTGATGACCATGACCACGGCGAAAACCAGTGCGGGCACGAGGGTCAGCTGGATCGACAGGCGCGTGAAGACGCTGCGGCGATATGGCCGGGAGGCGTCTATCGGTCCGGTCCGAACTCGAAGCCCAGACCGCGCACCGTTCGCAGCAGGGGCGTGTCGTATTCGCCGTCGAGCTTCTTGCGCAGGCGGCCGATATTGACGTCCACGACATTCGTGCCCGGATCGAAACCCATGTTCCACACATCGCGCAACAGCATGTCGCGGGTAATCAGCGATCCCGCATTGTCCGCGAAGTAGAGCAACAGGTCGAACTCTCGCGGGGAGAGTTTCAGATGGGTGCCCGCGCGGTGGGCGGTGCGCGCCTTGGTGTGGATTTCCAGGTCGGCGATGACGCGAAGGTCGCTGCGCACCTGGCCGCTTGCCCGTCGCATCAGGGCGGTGATGCGCGCGATCAGCTCCGGCGGCTCGAACGGCTTGACCAGATAGTCGTCCGCCCCGCGACGATAGCCCTCCACCTTGTTCTCCGAATCGCTGAGCGCAGTCAGCATCAGCACCGGCGTGCCGATCCCGGCGGCCCGCAGGGCCTCCACCATGTCCAGCCCTTCCCCGTCCGGCAGCATCCGGTCGAACACGAACACGTCGAACGGCTCGGCTCTCGCGGCGGCCAGTCCCGCCTTGATCCCGGTATGGTGGGTCACGGACCAGCCTTCCGCGCCCAGCACGCCGCGCACATAGTCCGCGATGCCGGGTTCGTCCTCGACCAATAGGATGGAAAGCGGTGTCATGCAGGCCTCCCGCGCCCTCGATGTGAAAGATTGACCTTTACAGCGCCGCGTCCGTCAACCAGATTTCCAGGTGCGGCGGCGCAATGGGCGTCACGGCGGACGAGATGGGGAGCGATGGCATGAGACTTCACGGACTGACGCTGGTCATCCTTCTCGCAGGCTGTGCGGAAAGCCCGGTCGTCGGGGCGGCCGAAGCCGTTTCCGAGGACACGCCGTCCGCTTCCACGCGTGAGGCGTCCTCTCAGACGAACACCGTCACGCAGGACGTGCCGGAGCGGCATGCGCGCATCATCGATCTGCTCGAAGCCGGAGACCGCGCGGCCCAGGCCCGGGACGCGGCCGGCTTGTTCGAAGCGTCCGACGCGCTGACGCAGCTGGGGGCATCGCCCATCGGCGGGGCGGACGATCTGGCGCGACTGTGGGAGATCGACGCGCTGGACCTGACGCCGGAAGGCAGCCGGGAGTCCATTCCCTTTCGGGGCCGCGTCAAGGGGCCCGCCTATCGCCGACAGACGCTGGCCCCCGGAGAGCGCGACGTGATCGAGGACATCTTCTACGCCGCCGAACCGGCGGAGATGACCCTGAAGTCCTCGCAAGGCGCGGCGCTGCGTTGGGAGATCGCGGAAGACGGGCCGGAGGCGGACGCGCCGGTCTGCGCGGTGGAGCCCGTCGGGGCCGAGCCGCGCAATTGCCGCTTTCTGCCGCTGTGGACGGCGAAGTACCGCATCGTGATTTCCAACGTGTCCGATCAAGACTCGACCTATCTGTTCGTCACCAACTAAGCATCGTCCGGGATGGGCCTTAACAAGCCATGCACGCCTGTCGCATGACAAACCCTGTTAGGTTGGCGCTTAGCCTTTCCTAACAGGGTTTGTCATTGGCATGGCCGACACGTGAACGGGTATGTCCTTCGCAGCTCAGGAGGGCACCATGCGAAGGACATCGCCAAGCAACACGATCGGATCGGCCCGCCTCGACTGTAGGGGCACCTCATGACCGCCCTGCCCACGCTCGCCAAGGGCCTGATGGTCGCGCTGCTCATGTCGCCCGCCGGGGCGCTGGACGCGCAGGAACCCGGCCTTTTGCCGTCCCAACAGCCCGCCGCGCTGCAAAGCGCCGCGCCTCTTCCCTGCGCCCTGTCCCAGCCCTTCCGGTTCGACGCGGAGCATTACCGGCGGCAGACGCGCGCCCAGCTGCGCGAACTGGGCCGTCAGGGCGATCCGGTCGGACTGTACTACCAGTCCCACGAGGACCTGCGGGCAGGCGACGCGGAAGAAGCCCGGCGCAAGCTGCTCCGTGCCGCCGATGCGGGCCTGCGCGCCGCCTATC
>JBATXP010000004.1:0-1556 GCA_049673465.1 Litorimonas sp. | reverse complement strand
ATCCTGCCCGGCGAGGCGCAGGCCTGGACGCTCTCCCGCTCGTTCTAGCCCCTCAAGGCAGCCGAACCGGCTCCGCGCCGAACATCCAGCAGCAATCCTTGCCGAAAAACATCTCGTCTTGGCCCTCTGCATTGCGCGCGAACCAGGTCGGCAGCCCGAACAGGCCCCGCTCCGTGGCGGCTTGGGTGGCGGTCTTCAGCGCGTCCTTGATCGCCGGCTCCTGCGTGCGGGCGACCATGGCCGCACCGTCCAGCCCGACCGCGTCCAGCACGCTTGCCAGCACGTCGGGCTTGGAGATGTCGAGCCCGCGCTCCCACATGGCGACCTGAACGGGTTCGAAGAAGCGCTCATGCGTGCCCTCGTCCAGCGCGACCATGGCCGCGCGCATGGGCAGGATGGTCATGACGGGAAAGTCCGGATTGAAGCGATAGTCCGGCAGGTCGTACATCGCGACGAAGCGGTCGATCTCCACCCACATATATTTCATCTTTGCGGGCACGTCGGCGAAGGCTCGCCAGGGCGGCTGGTTGTTGGCGGACTTGAACAGCCCGCCGATCAGGGCGGGCTTCAAGGTCAGGTTCAATCCGTCCACGCGCGACAGGGCGCGCCAGGCAAGATAGACGTTCGGGCTGCCGAAGTCGTAATAGAAGTCGATCTCTCTGCTCACCCGCTCTCTCCAAAGGGTTTCGTCCTGACCGTCCAGGCCGTGCGGGCAAACCCGTCTCGGGGCAAGCCTCATGCGTGAAGGCGCGGTCTTCGAGGTTGGAGGTGGAGCGTGAGGGCCACCGCCGCTAGAGAACGACCATGAGCCAAAGTTTCGCCGATCTCGCCGCGCAGGTCCCCCACGGCGCGCCGGATATTCCCGACAGCTGGAAACAGGGCCGCACGGCCTATGGCGGGCTGAGCGCCGCGCTGCTGCTGAGCCGCGCACGGGCCGATGCGCCCGACCTGCCCGCCTTGCGCTCCGCGCTGGTCAACTTCACCGGACCGGTGACGGATGCGCCGGAGCTGTCGAGCGAGGTGCTGCGCCAGGGCCGCAACGTCACGACCGTCGCCACCCGGGCCGAAGAGGCGGGCCGCACGGTCTGCACGGCCACCTTCTCCTTTGGGGCGGCGCGCGAGAGCCATCTGCGTGTGGATCGTCCCGCGCCGAACGCCGATGCGCCCGAGAACTACGAGCGGTTCGACAATGTGGATTCGCCCTTCGTGCCGGCCTTTCTGCGCAATTTCGATGTGCATCTGGTGGAGGGCCAGCGACCCTTGCAAGGCGCGGAGCGCGGCTATCTGCGCTGCTGGGCGCGCCACCGCGATGCGGCCTCCCACGGCACGGAAGCGGGGCTGCTGTGCCTGGCCGACATCCTGCCGCCGTCCGCCTTTCCGATCATGACCAAGCTGGGACCCGTCAGCTCCATGACCTGGATCTGCAACCTGTTGCGCGACCCGGCGACCGAAGACGGCTGGTACCAGGTGGAGGCCGAGCTGTCGGCGGCGCTGGACGGCTATTGTTCGCAGGTCATGCGCATGTGGAACAGCCGGGGCGAGCTGGTCGTGGAAGG
>JBATXP010000003.1:0-6128 GCA_049673465.1 Litorimonas sp. | reverse complement strand
GTGCGGGTGCAGGCCGGGCGCGAGGACGGCCTTGGCCTTGCGCCCGCGCGCGACCCGATGCGCCATGACGACGGCTTCGGCGCACGCCGTGGAGCCGTCATACATGGAGGCGTTGGCCACATCCATGCCGGTCAGGAGCGCGACCTGGGACTGGAACTCAAACAGCGCCATCAGCGTGCCCTGGCTGACTTCGGGCTGATAGGGCGTGTAGGCGGTGAGGAACTCGGAACGCTGGATCAGGTGATCCACGGTCGCCGGGACATGGTGCCGATAGGCCCCCGCCCCGCAGAAGAACGGCACCGATCCGGCGGAGACGGACTTGGCGGACAGGCGCGCCATGTGGCGCTCGACCGCCTGTTCGGAGGCATGGCGGGGCAGATCGACCAGGCTGTCCAGCCGGGCCGATTTCGGCACATCTTCGAACAGCGCATCGATGCCGTTGACACCGACGACGTCCAGCATCTGCGCCCGGTCCGCATCGGAGAGGGGGAGGTAGCGCATCTAGGGCTCCTTGGAGTTGAAAAGACGGTGGACGAGAACGACACCCAACCCCACGGCGAGACCCACCGCTGCTGCGTGGGGAATTCCGAGGAATGGGAGGTCATCCGGCAGGGCAATCACCGCGATCACGGCAGCCAGAATAGGCGCGATGGCAGTGACTTTATCGACGGGTCGAGACGACATTCATGATTTCCATAGCAGAAACGCCGCGAGAGCGGCGATGAGGAGACCGACCGCGTCGGCGATCACGATGGAGCGCACGGCCCCGGAGAGTTCGCCCCGCATGGCCGCGATTACGACGAACCCGCCCATCGACACGACCGCGCCGATCAGCACGGGCCAACGTGTCGCAGGGACGAAGATCGCATAGACCAGCGCCGCAGCCAGGATGCCGAACAGCAGGGCGCGGTGCTGCAGCAGCGTCGTGAGCACGGCGTCGTCTGGGGCGAAGCCATAAAGCTTCGACAGATTGCCGGGCGCGAAAACCGCCGCCGCCGGCAGCACGTGGATGAGGGCGAGCGCGCCGAAGAGATAGGGGACGAGCTTGGTCATCTAGAGCCACTCATCGTCGCGTCGCGGCCGGGTCCAGCCGAGCCGCTTGACGAGCCAAAGCACGAGGAGCATCGCCGCGGCTCCGATCAGCCCACCCAATAGCGTGTCGAGCCAGGCCGGCTCCGCCAGGTCCAGTCTGACGACGAGACCCAGAACCGCGAAGAAACCCAAGAGAATCAGCGCGCCGCCCTTGGCGTCGGGTACGTCGTCGCGGAACAGGGCAAACCGTCTCACGCGCTCAGCCGTTGCGTCCGCGACGCCGCGCCAGGGCGGCGGACACGGCCATGACGACCCAGACGGTGAACAGAATGCCGAAGACAAAGGCGGCCGCCTCCTGGGGCCACCCTGGCGTTCCGCCGAGCCCTTCGGTGAAGCCGTCAAGCGCGCCGTGAAACGCCGAGATCGCCATGGGCGACAACAGGGCGACGGCCACCGCCCCGATCCATCCGATCCGGTGCGTGCGCAGGCTCATTCCTCGTCCCCTCCGCCGTCCACCCGCGCGTCGCGGCGCAGCAGCAGGAAGGCGGCGGCCCCGGCTAGGGCACCGAAAAAGAGCGAGTCGAAGACCAGCCACACGAAGCCCCCGGCGCAGATGGCCAGGGCGACGTGCGATCCATCGACGGAGGGGCGCTCTTCGGACATGGCTAGAGCCCTTCGCAATATGACGTGTACGCCGCCTCGTCCATCAGCGCGTCGAGCTGGGCGGCGTCCGTCACGCTCATCTTCACGAACCAGCCTTCGCCCGTGGGCGCGGCGTTGACCGTTTCCGGCGCGCCTTCCAGCGCCTCGTTCACTTCGGTGACTTCGCCGGAGACGGGCGCGTAGACCTCGGAGGCCGCCTTGACGGACTCCACTACGGCGATCTCCCCGCCCGCGTCGACCTCGTCGCCGACCTGGGGGAGTTCCACGAAGACCACGTCGCCGAGCTGCTTCTGCGCGTAGTCGCTGATGCCGACGGTCGCGCTCGTGCCCTCGACCCTGATCCACTCGTGATCCTTGGTGAACTTCAGCATGCTATTCTCCTCGGAAGTAGCGGTTTGGAACGAAGGGCAGCTTGACGACCGTCGCCGGATTCGCCTTGCCCCGGATCATCAGATGGACGGTGGTGCCCGCCTTGTTGTGGGGCACGTCCACATAGCCCATGGCGACAGGCCCGCCCACGCTGGGCCCGAAGCCGCCGGAGGTGACCTCGCCGATGCGGTTTCCGTCCAGGTCCTGGATTTCGGTATGGGCGCGGGCGGGGGCGCGGCCTTCGGGTTTCAGGCCGACGAGGCGGCGCGTCTTCACTTTAAGGTCGCCCGCCACGCGGTGCGCGCCCTTATAGCCGTCCCCGCCCCGCCGATGCTTCTGCACGGACCAGATCAGGCCCGCCTCGATGGGGCTCGTCGTGGTGTCGATGTCGTTGCCGTAGAGGCAGAGTCCCGCTTCCATGCGCAGGGAATCCCGCGCGCCGAGGCCGACCGGTTTCACGTCCGGATGGGTCAGCAGTTGCCCGACCAGCCGCTTCATGTCGTCATGCTTCGCCGAGATCTCGACCCCGTCCTCGCCCGTGTAGCCGGAGCGCGACACGTGGGCGTAGATCGGCCCGTCATCGAGCTGGAGCTCGAATTCGCCGTGGGTCATGAAGATCAGCTTGCCGACTTGCGGGTTCAGGCCCGCGACGATCTCCACCGCCTTGGGCCCCTGCAGCGCCACCAGCGAAAGCACCTCGTCCTTGACGGACAGGGTGACCCCGTCCGGCAGATGCGTCTCCAGATGGGCGTAGTCGGCCGTCTTGCAGCCCGCATTGACCACCAGATACAACATGTGGTCGTGGCCCGGCATGTCGATGCGGCTGACCATCAGGTCGTCCAATATGCCGCCCTCGTCGTCCAGCAGCTGCGTGTAGCGCTGCTGCCCCGGCTGCATGTCCGCGATCGAGGCGGGCACGAGCGCTTCCAGGGCACGTGCCGCCGTGTCCCACGTCCCGTCCTCCGCCGTGATGAAGGCCTGACCCATATGTCCGACGTCGAACAGGCCGGCGGCGTCGCGCGTGTGCAGATGCTCCTTGAGCACGCCCATCGGGTACTGGACCGGCATGGAATAGCCCGCAAACGGTACCATCTTCGCGCCGAGGTCGACGTGGAGGTCGTGGAGGGCCGTCTGTTTCAGGTCTTGAGCGTCCGCCATGGTCGAGCCTCATCGAGCGGAGCGCGTCCGCAAGGGGCCACCAGCTGTCTCCTTGGGCCTGAGAGATTTACTCCGTCGGCGGGACCGTCACACCAAGAGGTCCTCTTTCCAGCGATTTGACCGAACCCGTGGTCCCTGTTGCCTGAGCGTTTAGCGGCGGCGCTTGCGCCTTCGGCGGCGGACGGACCAAGCCTTCCGCTCTCTCCCACGGGCCGGGATTGCGGCCGCGAATGGCGGCAAAGCCCGCGCGAGTCAATGTGCCCCAATGGGAAAGCAGCGGGAAACGGGTGGCAAATCCTTAACGGCTTCGTGCGAAACGCGTCGCTGCACAGAGTTTCATCAAGGGGCCCGCACAATGACCGGAAAATCCAAGGAGGAAGTCGCCTTCGACCTGCTGTCCAAGCTCAAGGGCGCGGGCGTGTGGGGTGAAAACAACAAGGATTCGATTCTCGACCTCTACGCCGAATGTCTCGAAGCGGCGACGGGGAAGCGGGAGTCGAAGTCGCATCTGATCCGGTAGGGGTTGGCCGCGATGACGGGCGACCGGAGCGCTGCCCATCACGAAACGCCGCTCGGCCTCCCGGCATCGAACGATTGACGGGACATCGGCTGAGGCCGTTCCGGCATGTCCATAGGGGCCTGCTCCATAGAGGCCTGGCTTTTCGCGTCGCAGCCACGTCGCAACCGTCACCCGTCCCGATATTGGCTCGGCGTGCAACCGACGCGTTTTCGGAAGGACGTCGCGAAATGGCTTGATGAGGAGAACCCGCAGCACAGGGCGATCTGGGTGACGCTCATGACCGTGTCCGCCAGCATGGCCCTCGCCCGGCGCATTCGTCGGTCCAGCACATATTGCGCGGGCGTCGTCCCGAAATGCAGTCTGAAACCTTCCAGCAGCTGATGTTCCGTCATGCCCGCCACGGCGCTCATGCCGTCCAGTGTCAGGGGCTCGGCCAGATTGTCTTCGATGAAGTCTCGAAGCCGCAGGGCGGCTTTCGGGGGCAATTCGTTGTGCCGCCGGATCTGCCGCGGCGCGCGGTCGGCATCCTGTCTGTAGCGGGTAAGGATATGCGCGCCCATCCCGTAGGCGAGGTGATCCGCACCCAGACGCGCAATGTCGCCCGTCGTGCCGCACATCTGGCCCAACCCTTCCGCGAGTCGGAACAGGATCGGATCATGGCGTCCGAGGCAGCCCTGCAGATCGACCGGACCGAGCCGGGATCCCAGCGCGTCGCGCATCGCGCTCTCGTCCACCTTCAGCACCCCGTAGGTCACGGTCCGGCCTCTGGCCGCCGTCACGTAGCGCCGCCCCGCCGGAACCGACCAGACCTCCCCACGCATGGCCCGGCCGTTGATCCAGCCGCCGCCTTCCAGTTCCGACTCCATGCTGTCCATGCGGCCGTCCATGTGGATGATGATGGTGTGACGTTCGTCGCTGACCGGCCACTCCACCCCGTCCTGGATGTTTTCGCGGTACTTGCCGAAGGACAGGCCCGGCCACAGCCTCTCGACGAGGGTCACGGGCTGACCGGTCAGCAGCGGCTTGGGAAGTCGGCTCATGCGTCGCGCCTCCGGGCTTTCCGAAAGACTACCGGGGATTTGGCAAGCGGGCGGGACATTGCTTCCTACCTACGGCCAATCCCGAAACCCGACAAAAGGAAAATCCCATGGACAAGTCCCTCGAAGGCAAGACCGTTCTCATTACGGGCGGCGCCAACAATCTCGGCGCGGCGGTCGCGGCCGATCTCGCTCACAATGGCGTCGGCGCCATTGCCATCCACTATCACAGCGAAAAGAGCCGCAAGGACGCCGAAGTCACCGAAGCGGTGCTGAAGTCCAACGGCGTCAAGACCGCCGTGCTGACGGGCGATTTGCGAACGGCGGGCGCGATGACGACCCTGTTCGACCAGGCCGAGGACGTGATCGGCAAGATCGACATCGGCATCCACACGGTCGGCAAGGTCATCCGCAAGCCGATTGTGGAGATCAGCGAGTCCGAATACGACCACATGTTCGACGTCAACGCCAAGTCCACCTTCTTCTTCCTGAAAGAGTGCGGCCAGCGCATGAACGACCATGGGCGCATCGTGACCATCGCCACCTCCCTGCTGGGCGCGTTCACGGGTCTCTATTCCACCTATGGTGGTGCCAAGGCGCCGCTGGAGCATTTCACCCGCGCCGCCGCCAAGGAGTTCGGTGAGCGCGGCATCTCGGTCAACGCCGTCGCGCCGGGTCCGATGGACACGGAGTTCTTCTACCCGGCGGAAAATCCCAAATCGATCGCCATGCACAAGATGCTCACGGCGCTGTCGGACTACTCCTCGACCGGTCTGACCGATGTGGAGGACATCGTGCCCTATATCCGCATGATCGTGTCCGAAGGCTGGTGGATGACCGGCCAGACCGTGCTGATAAATGGTGGCTACACCCACAAATAGCTGCCATCGGAATGTGGGGCGTCCCCCGGTCACCGGACCGGGGGGCTGCCATAGCAGGGGGAAACGCCGTCATGATGAAACCGTTCGCCAGACCCATGGTCGCCCGCGACCCCGACGAGCATCACCGCGCGGCCACGCCGCTGGAGCTGCTCTTCGATCTCGCCTCCGTGATCGCCATCGCCGCGGCCGCGGCCGGTCTGCACCACGCCATCGCCGACGCCCATGCGTGGGACGGCATCGTGCGTTTCCTCCTCGCCTTCTTCGCGATCTGGTGGGCGTGGATGAACTATACCTGGTTCGCATCCGCCTACGACAATGAGGATACGCTGTTCCGCATCCTGTCCATGGTCATGATCGGCGGGGCCGTCACCATGGCGGCGGGCGTGGACCCGCTGTTCAAGTCGCTGGACCTCTCCGTCATCATCATCGGCTACGTCGTCATGCGCCTGCCGCTCGTCATCCTGTGGC
>JBATXP010000002.1:0-3904 GCA_049673465.1 Litorimonas sp. | reverse complement strand
AGAGAGGCCATGGCGTTTGAGCCGACGGTGTTAGTTGGAGCGCGTCAGGTGCTCAGATCGTAACCTGCAGCGCGTAGAGGCAGTCGTCGAGTGGTAGCGGCGCATGTCGGCGCAAGGCCACACATGCGGCTTCTTCTGGAGACAAGCTTGTCGAGCGTAATTATTTTGATCACAAAAATAATACTTGTATAACAAACGTTTATGTTGGAAAGATGGTGCGGGTGAGAGGACTTGAACCTCCACGCCTTGCGGCACCAGAACCTAAATCTGGCGTGTCTACCAATTCCACCACACCCGCACAGGTAAGGCGACCTGGCGCTTAGTCGGGGCGGGCGGGGCGGTCAACCGGGGGCGGCAGGTTCGGCTTGCGCTTGGCGGTCGTCAGCTCCGCTTGGCGGTCATGGGCGCGCGGGTGAGCGACCAGTGCCGCGCCACGAGGCCGGAGGCGAGGTTGGCGATGGCGATGCCCCCAAACGCGCCCAGGAGGCCGAACTGCCACGTGCCGAGCGCCACGAGGGGCGCGTAGAGCACGAGCGAGCGGAGGAAGGTGAAGACGAAGCCATATTGCGGGCGGCCCAGCGCGTTGAACCCGGCCGCCGTGACGAAGACGTAGCCATAGGCGAAGACCGTGACGGGCACGATGTAGAAATAGGGCACCGCCATGTCGATCAGGGCCGGGTCGTTGGAAAACAGGCCGAGCAGCGGACGGGCGACGAGGGCAAGCACAACGGCCATGATCGTGCTCCAGATCAGGCAAATGCGGTAGGAGACGCGGAACGCCTCCTCCACCCGGTCGGTTCGGCCCGCGCCCCCGTTCTGGCCCGTGACCGACCCGATGCAGGCCGACAGGGCGTAGAGCAGCCCGACGCTGAGCAGCTCCAGCCGGGAGGCGAGGGAAAAGGCGGCGAGGCCGACCTCGGACGTCATGCGGGTCACGGCGACGGTGGCGAAGAAGGTGCCGACCGGCACGATGATGTTGGTGCCCATGGCGGGCACGCCGACCGCCGCGATGGTCGCCCAGGCGTGGCGCAGCGTGCCCAGCGTGATGCCCTTGAAGTCCACCGCCCGGCGCACGAAGCGCACCAGATAGAGGCCGTAGACCATGGCGACCCCGTTGCCGATCACCGTCGCCAAGGCCGCGCCCGCCACCTCCATGCGCGGGAACGGCCCGATGCCGAAGATCAGGAACGGGTCGATCGCCATGTTCAGCATCGCGCCCAGGATCATGATGGAGGAGGGCAGCATCGCCTCGCCGTGGGCGCGCAGCGTGTTGTTGCACATGGAGTTGACCGACACGATGACGAGGCCCGGCAGGGAGATGGCGAGATAGGCAAGCGCTTCGGTCCGCACCTCCCCGCTCGCCCCCATCAGGCGCGTCACCGACGGCATGGACACGATCATCAGGGCGACCAGCACGACCATGACCATCAGCGCGAACAGGATGGCGGCGGCGGCGTGGCGGCGGGCGCGCTGTGTCTCGCCCTGGCCGAGCGCGCGGCTGACGGCGCTCATCGTGCCCGCCCCCAGCCCGATATTGGCCGAATTGCCGATGAAGGTCAGCGGAAAGGCGATGCCGAGCGCGGCGAGCGCGATGGTGCCGGCACGGGGATTTTCCTCCCCCCCCAGATTGCCGAGAAAGAAACTGTCCACCAGCCCGGTGCTGATCATGGCGATCACGGCGAGGCTGAACGGGCCCAGCATGCGCAGGATATGGCCCTGGATCGAGCCCTGCGTCAGGTCGACCTTGGCTCCGGATGGCCGGGGCGAGGCGGCCGCGTCCGCGCCGGGCGCATCGTCCATGTCGTCTGCGGAAAGGCTCACGCGCCCGCCATGCCCGGAACGGCGTGGCCGCGATAGTCCCAATCCCGGCAACACGCGGTTGTGACATGGGCCGGAATGGGGTTAAAGCCAAGCAGGACGCGGGAACGGCAAGGAGACGACGCGATGGAGGGTACAGGCTCCGACCCGGTTCTGGACATGATCGAGAACACGCCCGTCATGGGGGCGGACCACATCACCTCGCGCGAGCAGCTGATCGGCATGCTGGGCGAGGCGTCCGAGGTCGAGCACACCTTGATGTGCACCTATCTCTACGCCGCCTTTTCGCTGAAGACCGAAGAGGCGGACGGGCTGACCCCGAAGCAGCTGGCCGCCGTGCGGCGATGGCGCAGCAGCATCATCCGCGTCGCTGTCGAAGAGATGGGGCACCTCGCCATCGTGGCGAACCTGTCGGTCGCGGTCGGCGGGCCGGCCCATTTCAACCGCCTGAACTTCCCCATCGCGCCCGGTCCCCTGCCCGCCGCCATGTGCGTGCGCCTGGCCCCGTTCACGCAGGAAACCCTGCAGCATTTCATCTTCCTGGAGCGCCCCCTGGGCAGCGACGAACCCGATGGCGAAGGCTTCGGCGACGCCCGCCAGTACCGGCGCGGACCGCTGGAGGAGACGCGCATGATGCCCGTCACCTACGATTACGACACGGTCGGCGAACTCTACGACACCATCGTCTCCAGCCTGGAAACGCTGCAGGACCGCTACGGCGAAGGCCACCTCTTCGTGGGCGACAAGTCCCGCCAGGTCGGCCCGGACATCACCCCCCTGCCGGGGCTGATGACCATCTGCCATCTCGACCATGCCCGCCGCGCCATCGAGGTCATCAAGGAGCAGGGCGAGGGCGCGGAGGAGCACACGGATAACAGCCATTTCGACCGCTTCTGCAAGATCCGCAACGAATGGGCCGAGCTGCTGGAGGAGGACCCGGACTTCCGGCCCGCCCGCCCCGTCGCCAGCAACCCCGTCATGCGCCGCCCTCCCACGCCGGACGGCAAGGTTTGGGTGACCCATCATGACGGGGCGCGCGTGCTCGACCTCGCCAATGCGCTCTACGTCCAGCAGCTGCGCCTGCTGTCCCAGGCCTTCGGGCGGGCGGAGCCGTTCGAGCCGGGCGGAGTGAGCGAAAAACAGGTGCTGATCAATGCGGCGACCGACCTGATGTACGCCATGACCCCGGCGGCCGAAGCCCTGACCACCTTCCCCGCCTATGACGGGGCGGACTGCCATGCCGGCATGACCTTCGCCATGGTGCGCGGGATGAGCCCGCTGCCCATCGGCACGGAATGGCAGGTGCTGAACTGCCGCTTCAACGAACTCTGCGACGGCGGGGAGGTCCTGCGCGGCCTCCATCCCAAGGTGGACCGCTCGCTCGACATGCTGGCCGGCGTCGCCGCGACTTTCGCCCGCCATGTGGAGCGTATCTGCGGCACGGAGGCGGCGGAGTGCGGACCCGTCGCGGAGGCGACCCCATGAGCGACCGCGCCAAGGACGTCCCCCACCGCCCCGTGAGCGGGGCGGGCGTCACGCCCGAGACCGAGGTCGTGGAGGGCGACGACGTCCGCCTCTATTTCGACGGACAGCGCTGCATCCACGCGCGCTACTGCGTCTCCGGCGCGCCGGAGACGTTCGTCGGCGGGGTGGAGGGCGACTGGCTCTATCCCGACAGGACGGAGACGGGCCACCTCGTCCACGTCGCCAAGCAGTGCCCGTCCGGGGCGATCCAGTACGACGCCAGGGACGGCGGCCCGGAAGAGCGCGCGCCGGAGGTGAACACGCTGCGGGTCTGGGAGAACGGCCCCTATGCCGTCCATGCCGAGATCGAGCTGGACGGCAAGCCGGACGGGTTTCGCCGCGTCCTGTGCCGCTGCGGCCTGTCGTCGGCCAAACCCTATTGCGATGGCAGCCACAATGGGCGCGAGGACGCCGGCGATCCGGTCGATGCCTTCGTCGCCAGCGGCGAGCCGCCCACGCGCGACATGACCGCGCTGGAGGTGCGCGGCGGGCCCTTGCGCATCGACCCGCAACTGGACGGACCCCTCATGGTCAGCGGCAATCTGGAGATCATGGCCGGCAC
>JBATXP010000001.1:0-4417 GCA_049673465.1 Litorimonas sp. | reverse complement strand
GCCTTGCGCCACAGCACGGCCCCGAGCAGAGCCGGGGCGAACTGCGCGGCCGCCGCGAAGGAGAGCAGCCCCGTCGCCGCGAGCGCCGCCGTGTCCGCACCCAAGCGATAGACCCCGTAGGCGAGCGCCAACAGCCCGACGATGACGCTGCGCCGAATCAGCAGCAGGCGTGCCCGGTCCGTGCCGCCCCCTGTGCGGCGTCCTTCCAGCAGAGCCGGGACGATCAGGTCGTTCGTGACCATGGAGGACAGGGTGATGGTCGCGACCACGATCATGCCGGTCGCCGCCGCGAACCCACCGATGAAGGCGAACAGGGCGAGCGCGGACGCCCCCGACTGCATCGGCAGTTGCAGCACGAACAGGTCCGGCGAGGCGGAGGGCGGCAGGAGGACGGATCCCGCGACGGCGATGGGCACGACCAGCGCCGCCGTCAAAGCGAGATAGAGAGAGAACGGCGCGCGCGCCCAGCCCACATCCGAGCCACGGCGACGTTCGATCATGGCGACGTGGAACTGGCGTGGCAGGCAGATCATGGCCGCCACCGACAGGAGCAGGATCGTGACGGGACGCAATCCGCCCGGGCTACCGGAAAGCGTGTCCCGCGCCGCGGTCATCAGATCGGTTCCACTGCTTCGGATCAGCGACAGGGAGAACAGGCAGACGGCCGCCAGCGCGGCCAGCTTCACCAGCGCCTCGAACTGGAGCACGACCATCAGCCCGGCATTGCGGCGCGTCGTGTCGGACTGGCGCGCGCCGAACAGGATGGCGAAGGCCGACATGGCCACGGCCGTGCCGAGGACCAGCGTGCTCGACAGGGCGGCGTCGGACGTTTCCAACCCGATCAGCGTGCCGAGGCTGAGGCCGACCGATTTCAGCTGGAGGGCGATATAGGGCAGGCTGCCCGTGACGGCGGCAAGGGTGGCCAATGCCGCGACGCCCCGGCTCTTGCCGTAGCGCGCGCCGAGAAAGTCCGACAGGGTGGAGACGCTTTCGCGCTGGGCGACGTCCCCGATGCGCCGCACGAGGGCGGGCCAGAACAGCATGACGAGAATCGGCCCGACGAGGATCCAGACATAGTCCCAGCCGGAGGAGACGGCCGTGCCGACCGCGCCGAAATAGGTCCAGCTGGTGCAGTAGACGGTCAGGGCCAGGGCGTAGCCGAGACCCGATAGCCAGGCCGGGTCGTCATCCGTCCGGTCCGCCCGGCGCGCGGCGCGGCGGTCGGCCGCCCAGGCCAGCCCGAACAGGACGGCCACATAGGCCGCCAGCGCACATATGACGAAACCGACCGACAGTCGTGCGTCCTCCCCTTTACCCTTTGTCCTAGGCGCGGAGGGCCCGGCTGGCAATCAAGGTGAAACGGGCCGCCCTGATCCCGACATGAAGGGAGAGCGACCCGACGTTCCGGCCGGGTCGAAGGGACACCCCGGCCGAAAACCGGCAGTTCGGCCTATTCGGCCGGAACGTTTCCGACCGGAAGCGGAGCCATGCCCGCATCCACCGAGCCGTGGGAACGGCGCGTGCCGGGGATGCGGATATCCTCGACGAGGTCCTGCACGTCCTGCGGCGGTGCGGCGGTGAGGAGGGACACGCCCACGCCCGCGGCCGCCGACAGCCACATGAAAACGAAGCCGATGCCTTCCGGCGAGACGCCGCCATTGCCGAGGTCGAACCACCACTGGTCCGCCGTGCCGCCCATGAACTTGAAGTAGACGATGTAGGACACGGTGGTGACCAGCCCGACCAGCATGGAGACGATGGCCCCTTCCCGATTCATGCGCTTCCAGAAGATGCCCAGGAAGATGATCGGGAAGAGCGAAGCGGCCGCGATGCCGAAGGCGAACGCCACCACCTGCGCCACAAAGGGCAGCGAGGAGGCGAACGCGCCCAGCATGGCCGAGGATACCACCGCCACGGCTGCGGCGAGCCGGGCGGCCAGCATCTCCTGCTTTTCGGTCATGCCTGGCGTGAAGGTTCGCTTCAGCAGGTCGTGACTGACGGCGGAACTGATCACCATGAGCAGTCCGGCCGCCGTGGACAGGGCGGCGGCGAGACCGCCTGCGACCACCAGGCCGACCACCCAGCCGGGCAGCTGCGCGATCTCCGGATTGGCGAGCACGAAGATGTCGCGGTTGGGCTCGACTTCGTTGGCGATGCCGTCCGGCGCGGCGGGGCCGCGATACTGCATCACGCCGTCGCCATTCAGGTCGTCATATTGCAGCAGTCCCGTGGTTTCCCAGTGCTTGTACCAGGCGGGAACCGGCTTGCCGCCTTCGGCGATGATCTCAGCCGCGCGCGCGTCATAGTCTTCCGCGTCCGCGATGTAGGTCGCCTCGTTGACGGTATCGATGAAGTTCATCCGGGCGAAGGCGCCGACCGCCGGCGCGACCGTGTAGAGCAAGGCGATGAACATCAGCGCCCAGCCGGCCGACTTGCGCGCGGCGCGGGCAGACCCGACGGTGAAGAAGCGAATGATGACGTGGGGAAGTCCGGCCGTGCCGAACATCAAGGCCGCCGTGATGCAGAACACGTCGATGTGCGACTTGGTCGTGGAGGTGTACTCCGTGAAGCCCAGATCGGTCACCAGCGTGTTCAGCTTGTCCAGCATGGATACGTCCGTCCCGGCCGCGTTGCCGATGAAGCCCAGTTGCGGGATCGGGTTGCCCGTAACGATCAGCGAGATGAAGATCGCCGGCACCGTATAGGCGAAGATCAGCACCACATATTGGGCCACCTGCGTGTAGGTCACGCCCTTCATGCCGCCCAGCACCGCGTAGAAGAACACGATGGCGGACCCGATGAAGATACCGACATTGAACGGCACGCCGAGGAAAGACGAAAACGCCACGCCGACGCCTTTCATCTGCCCGGCAATATAGGTGAAGGACACCATCAGCGCGCAGACCACGGCGATGACCCGCGCCACCTTGGAATAGTATCGGTCGCCCACGAAGTCCGGCACGGTGAACTTGCCGAACTCGCGCAGGAACGGCGCGAGCAGCAGCGCCAGCAGCACGTAGCCGCCGGTCCAGCCCATCAGGTAGACCGAGCCGCCATAGCCCAGAAAGGCGATCAGCCCCGCCATGGAGAGGAAGGAGGCCGCGCTCATCCAGTCCGCGCCCGTGGCCATGCCGTTCAGCGCCGGGTGGATGTCGTGGCCCGCCACGTAGAAATCCTCGGTGGAGCCGGCCCGCGCCCAGATGGCGATGCCGATATAGGTCCCGAAGGTCAGGACGACGAAGAAATATGTCCAGAATGTCTGATCCATGGCCCTACCCCTTCAGTCCGTAGCGCTCTTCGAGCCGGGTCATGCGGATGCAGTAGACCACGATGAGCAGGAGGAAGACGTAGATGGATCCGTTCTGGGCGAACCAGAAACCGAGCGGCGCGCCGCCGATGGAGAAATTGTCCAGCCAGGGCTGCAGGAGGATGCCCGCCCCGTAGGAAACGGCGAACCAGACCGCCAGCAGCCCGATCGTCAGTCGCTTGGCCGAGCGCCAATAGGCCTGTTTGTCGGCCTCGCTCGGTTCGTGTTTCGGTGTCGTATCCGACATAGGTCGTCTCCCCAACTTGAATGGCGCGGTCACTGTTCGGACGGACCGCTTCACCCTCGCTCTTCGGACCGGAGGCGTCCTGCGACCAGAGCGACTTTGGTCTAATGGCGATGGTGTAGGGCCATGGTGTGGGTTCTGGGCGGCGGAGGCTTGTCCGTCAGGTGAGCCCGAATCTCGCCGTCGGGCGTTGGGGTGGTCATGGACGATCCGCTCATCCCTCTCGACCTGGCGCGTATGTTCGTGGGCGACAGCCCGGCGCTCTACTTCGTGGAGATCGCGGCGCGGACGCTGATCATCTATGGCTACATGTTCCTCCTGATGCGGGTGCTGGGCCGCCGCAGCAAGTCGGGTCTGTCGATCCTCGACGTGCTGGTGATCCTGGCGTTGGGATCGGCCGTGGGCGACGGGAACTTCTATCCGCAGGTGCCGATCCTGCACTGCCTGCTGGTCGTGACGATCATTGTCGGGGTCAATAAGGGGATCGTGGTGGCGGCGGACCACAATCCGCGCCTGCGCGAGATGGTGGAGGGCAAGCCCCGCGTGGTGGTGCGCGACGGCATCGTCCTGACGGAGGAACTGGCCCGCACGGGGATCGGCCTGCACGACCTGCTGGAGCTGTTGCGCCTCAAGGGCATCTGCAATCTCGGACAGATCGACCTGGTGATCCTGGAGCCGAGCTGCGACCTGTCGGTCTACCGCCGCAACACGCCCGTGCCGGGCCTGTCCATCCTGCCCATCGCGGCGGAAGACCCGACCGAACCAGACGCCACGCTCTGCTGCGAAGGGTGCGGGGTGGCGCGGCCCCATTGCGACACGCCCTGCCCGCATGAGGGCTGCGGCGCGACCGCCCTGCGCGGCAAGGT